>JBEKLQ010000081.1:0-18883 GCA_050010115.1 Acidimicrobiales bacterium
CCTCGACACGGACCGAGGTCCAATCGATTCCCGTCACCCGCTTCACCATGATCGCTTCGTCGTCCCCGTCCTTGAAGGCGATGATGTCCCCGACAGCGAGCTGTCGCGTCCGGAGCACGAGGATCCGGTCGCCGGGAGCGAGGACCGGCACCATGCTGACACCCTCGACCCGGAGACGGACGAGGCGGCGCTTGGCGAAGACTGCACCGGTCCCGAGCCACGACACGGCGGCCCCCACGAGGGCGACGGTGATGAGCTTGCGCAGCTGATCGCGATCCAGTTGCGCTGCCAGCCGTCGCCAGCGTGCCCACCTCGCCCCCCAGGTCGCCATCACCATCACAGGCTCCCACGCCGGGGAGGGACGCGTCGCCACGCCGGTAAGGTGAGCAGGTACCGAAGGCCACCGATCTCGACGAAGGAGTCGTGGTATGCATCTCATGTCCGGCAACTCCCGCCTGCTTGCCCTCCTCGACCGCCTGTCGCCTCCGCGCACGGCGAGCGCTCACTGCGACCTGCCTTGCGGCGTCTACGACCCTGCACAGGCCCGGATCGAGGCAGAGTCCGTGAAGGCATGCATGGACAAGTTCAACGCCTCGGACGATGCCGTCTTCCGCGAGCGCGCCGTACTCATCAAGGAGGAGCGGGCGGATCTCGTCAAGCACCACTTGTGGGTGCTGTGGACCGACTACTTCAAGCCGGAGCACTTGGAGGCCCACCCGCAGCTGCACGACCTCTTCTGGAAGGCCACGAAGGCCGCCGGCGAGGCGAAGAAGACGAACGAAGCGGCC
This sequence comes from Acidimicrobiales bacterium, assembly GCA_050010115.1. GTDB lineage: Bacteria > Actinomycetota > Acidimicrobiia > Acidimicrobiales > Bog-793 > JAKACA01. The sequence continues at coordinate 789 of JBEKLQ010000081.1, forward strand.
GTCGCCCAGCGCCTGCTCGAGAACATCGGCGAGATCGACCGCATCTTCTGGGAGACGAAGAAGGTCTGAGGCTTACGGGCCCAGGCCCACGGCCCGAGCGCCCGAGAGGTGCCGAGGTTGCTGGGAGAATAGGAAGAACCTCAAGCACCTCGCCCTGGATAGGCGCTTGACAGCGAGCGCCTCATCGAGGTCAGCCGCCCGAGACCGGCGGGAGCACGGCGAGCTCATCGCTCGGGACGATGCGCTGAGCGCGGTCCGCACGTTCGCCGTTCACCCAGATCGTGCTCGTGGCGATCACGTCGCGAAGCCCGGGCCCGAACTGCACCACGACCGCTTCCAGCACGCTGCCGACGGTCTCGCCCTCGATGTCGGCTTGGCGGCATCCGGCGGCGTCACGCGCCTGCGCGAAGAAACGCACGCGCGCCATTCATCCACCGCCCTCGGCGGTCCGAGGCTGGCAGTGCTCGCACCACTGCTCCGTCGGCTCGGCTCCGAGCCGTTCGTCGGCGATGGCTCGACCGCAGGATCGGCAGCTGGCGTAGGTGCCGTCATCCAAGCGCCGCAAGGCGGCGTCGATGCCGTCGAGTCGCTTCTCGATCTGGCTCAGCGATGCGGCCTCGTCGTCGGTGTGCTCGCTCACGACTCCGACAGTATCGGTCAGGGAGACTCGACTGAGGGACCGAGTTGGGCGCGTTGGACTGCGGCCGTTTCGGCACTCTCGACCGGGCCCCGGCGGGCGGCCCGCAGGTGGGACTTGCCTGCTCGCTCGGTGAGCGCCCCCGGTCGCTCGTCTCACCACCCTCACTGCTCCCACTGGCCCCAGTGCGATCAGGAGCAACAGCACGCGGCACTACTGCTTGACTCTCCTCCAGCGGAAGCGTAGCTTTCCTTCCGGTCCGGCGGGATTGATGAGGCCGGTTTAGAATGATGAGGGGGAGCAATGAAGCATCCAATTCGGCGGCTCGTCGCGTTCGGTGGGGCTGCAGCGATGGCTGCGGCGATCACCGTGCCGCTCGCGAGCGGGACCGCCACCGCGTCGGCAAAGGTGCCGGCCGGGTTCAACAAGGCCGTGGCCGTGAAATTCATCCGGAGCGGGGACAAGATGCGTCTGGCCCGTGGTGGCGCCCATGCGACCGCCATCAAGGGCGTGTCCGCCTCCTACAGCTACAACTGGTCCGGCTACGCCGAGACCGGCGGCACATACTCCAAGGTGAGCGGCAACTGGGTCGAGCCGGTCATCACGTGCGACGTGAGTGACGCCGGCTACCAGATCGCGGCCTTCTGGGTCGGGATCGACGGCGACGGCAGCAGCACTGTCGAGCAGGACGGGACCATCGAGGAGTGCTACGGGGGCAGCTACCTCGGCGCTGCGGACTGGTGGGAGACGTTCCCGACCGACTCTGTGCAGGTCGTATACGGGGTCACTGCTGGAGACCACATCAGCGCATCGGTAGCATTCGCGCATGGTGTCTACACGATGAGCGTCAAGGACACGACGGCGTCCGCCAGCAGCTTCTCGCAGAAGCAGTACTGCGGCTTGCCGTCTTCGTGCACCAACGCCAGCGCCGAGTGGATCGGCGAGGCGCCGTGCTGCAACGGGTCCTACGAGTACGACCTCGCAAAGTGGTCGCCGCCCATCAAGTTCTCGGCGGCCAAGGTCACCGGCTCCTCAGGTTCGGGCACGATCTCGACGTACGCCGGCGGAGCTGACGAGAGCTCAATCGAAATGCTCGGCGACCAGACCGACAATCCGATCGCTGATCCGACCGCAACGAATGGGGCAGGCAACGAATTCCGGGACAAATGGCTTGGCTATAACTGAGCCAGCAGCCCTCCGGGAGGCTTGACCTCCTGGTGTAGTGCCGAACCGGCCGCCCGTCTGCCAGTGGCAGGGGGGCGGCCGGTGGCGCGCCCGGCACCGTTTCGCACTAGAACGGTGGGCGTGCCGATCGCAACCATCAACCCAGCCAACGGCGAGACGCTGAAGACCTTCGAGCCACACAGCGACGCCGAGATTGAAGAGCGCGTGGCGCTCGCCGAGGCGACGTTCGCCACGTGGCGGCGGACGAGCTTCGCCGAGCGGGCGGCCCTCTTGAACCGCCTGGCCGACGTGTTCGAAGCCGACCTCGAGGAGCTCGCGCGGACGATGACCCTCGAGATGGGCAAGCCAGTCGAGCAAGCTAAAGGGGAGGTGCGCAAGTGCGCAGGCGGCCTGCGGTACTTCGCCGAGCACGGCGAGGGGTTGCTCCGCCACGAGGACGTCCCGGGCACGGCAGCCAAGAAGCGGTCGTACGTCATCTACCAGCCGCTCGGCCCCGTGCTTGCCGTCATGCCGTGGAACTACCCGATGTGGCAGGTCGTGCGGTTCCTGGCGCCGGCGCTCATGCTCGGCAACGTCGGGCTGCTCAAGCACGCCTCGAACGTGCCCCAGACGGCGCTGTACCTCGAGGACGCCTGTCTCCGGGCGGGGATCCCAAAGGGCGTGTTCCAGACGCTGCTGATCGGCTCCGACAAGGTCGAGGGCGTGCTGCGGGACCGCCGCATCAAGGCGGCAACGCTCACCGGCAGCGAGGGCGCCGGGCGATCGGTCGCCTCCATCGCCGCCAGTGAGATCAAGAAGACCGTGCTCGAGCTCGGCGGTTCCGACCCGTTCATCGTGATGCCGTCCGCTGATCTCGCCCGCGCCGTCGAAGTCGGTGTCAAGGCGAGGGTGCAGAACAACGGCCAGTCCTGCATCGCCGCCAAGCGCTTCATCCTGCACGCGGATATCGCCACCGAGTACGAGGAGCGTTATGCCGAGGCGATGTCCAAGCTCGTCGTCGGCGACCCGCTCGACCCGGCGACCGACATCGGGCCGCTTGCCACGCCGAGCGGCCGGGACGAGGTCATCGAACAGGTAGCCGACGCCGTGTCGAAGGGCGCTCGGGTCCTGTGCGGCGGCGAGCCCATCGACGGTCCAGGCTGTTACTACCCGCCGACGGCCATAGCCGATCTCACTGCGGACATGCGTATGTACCGCGACGAGGTCTTCGGCCCCGTGGCGTCGATGTTCACGGTCAGCTCCATCGACGAGGCGATCGCCCTCGCCAACGACAGCGACTTCGGTCTCGGTTCCAACGCCTTCACGGAGGACCCGGCCGAGCAGCAGCGCTTCGTCGAGGAGATCGAAGCCGGCATGGTCTTCATCAACTGGATGACCACCTCCTACTACGACCTGCCCTTCGGTGGCGTGAAGCGCTCCGGGTACGGGCGCGAGCTCGCCGACCCGGGTATCAAGGAGTTCGCCGTCACCAAGAGCGTCTGGATCGACTGACCAACGGCTCCCGACGTCACTTAGTTCGCCGAGCCGCCCTCAGTCGCCCTCAGCCGTCGTCAGACCACCAACGGTGGGTGGCTATCACTTCGGCGCCGCCCATGGACCAAGCGAGTCGCTCGACGGCGTCGAGCACCTCGGTCACGACATGGCCTGCAGAGGCGACGGCCGCCACCTCGAGCAACGCTCGCTGATGGCGGTCCTGGTAGTCGACCTCTGCTATCGCCACGCGGTACCGGCTGCGGGCACCGTCCAGGATCGGGCGCAGCGTCGCCCGCTTCTCCTTCAGCGAATGCGCTGCCGGGATCCGCAGCTCCACTGACATGATTCCAACCACGATCGAGCACCGTAGGCTCGCCGACCGTGCGCGTCGAGCCGGGTCCCACGCTCATCACCGAGCGACTCACCCTCCGACGGTGGCGGGCCGAAGACCGCCGGCCGTTCGCGGCGATGAACAGCGACCCTGCCGTGATGGAATTCCCGGATCAGCTCACGGCTGAGCAGAGCGGCGCCTTCGCCGATCGTTCGGACGCCTTGTTCGATCAAGTCGGCTACGGGTTGTGGGCCGTGGAGGTTCGGGGTGCTGAGCCGTTTGTGGGCTACGTAGGCCTCCGGCCATTCTCCCAGGACGATCCAACAGCACTCCCATTCGCGCCCGGCGTCGAGATCGGGTGGCGGCTGGCATATGGGGTGTGGGGGCGCGGTTACGCACCGGAGGGGGCGCGAGCGTGCTTGGAATTCGGCTTCACGCACGTCGGCCTCGAAGAGATCGTCTCGTTCACGTCCGTCGTGAACGAGCGTTCCCAGCGTGTCATGGAGAAGATCGGACTCCACCGGGATCCCGCCGACGACTTCGATCACCCTCGACTCACCGAAGACTGCCCGCTCTTCCGCCACGTGCTTTACCGCCTCCGGCGTGACGAGTGGCAAGGCTGACCCCGTCACCCGTCCGCCAAGAAGGCCCCCACGGCCTCCCGGATCCCGACCGGGTAGACCGATGCTGAGCGGGGTCGTAACCGGCATGGACTTCAGTGAGCGGTACGGCAGTGGGCCGAGGTACCTCTACGGCGACGAACCCGACCAACGGGGCGCCGCCGACCCCGGCCGGCTGACTGCTAGGGCGAGAGCTCAGCCGCCTCGTAGCTGAGCAACCGGGCGAACCGTTCCCGTGTCTCGCCTGCGCGAGCGGGATCGATGGCGAGGTTGACGAGCTCGCCCGGATCCTCGTCCAGGTCGTACAGCTCATGCTCCTGGTCCTCGAAGGCCGAGTCCACGTCGAACCACTTCACAGACGTGCGCCCGGCAACCGAGAAATCGTCATTGGGCTTGCCACCACCGACGCCGTAGTACCTGGCGTACTTCACGTGCCCGTCGAAATAGCCCCGCAGCGCGTACCGGGTCTGACGGATGTGCGACGTGTGAGCGGCGTCCATGGCGAACATCACGTGATCACGGACCGCTGTCGACGGATCGGACAGTATCGGCAGCAAGTCGACGCCGGCCAGCCCTTCCACGTTGGACGAATCGACGCCGGCCAACGAACAGATCGTCGGGGCGAGATCGACGTGGCTGGCCAGCGAGCCCGACACCGATCCGGCAGCGGTCACGCCGGGAATCTTCACGTGGCAGGGCACGTTCATGATCTCGGAGTAGACGAACGGCCCCTTGGAGCGGAGCCCATGGCTGCCGCACATGTCGCCGTGGTCGGACGTGAAGATGACGGCAGTGTCGCCGGCTGCCCCCGAAGCCTCCAGGGCCGAGAGAACGACGCCGAGGCTCTCGTCCGCCAGGCGATGCAGCTCGGCGTAGTAGTCGAGCTGCCGCAACCAGCTCTTCTTGTCGCCAAGATCGATCGATCCCCAGACACCGTGGTCCTCCGAGTACTGCCAGGCGCGGTGGGAGGCGGGTTTTGTGGTGAGGTCGTCGCCGAAGTTCGCAGGCAGTTCCTCGAACAACTCGGGGTAGTCCCGCTCGTAGGCCGGGATGGGATCAGAGTCCTTCCACTGCGCCAGCGCCAGGAACCCCTTCGCGACCTCCACCGCCTCCGCGTTCGCCTGCTGGTAGGTCGGCTGATCCATGGGGAACCACATGACGTCGTGCGGGTTGACGAGCGCCACCGTGAGGAACCACGGAGCAGCAGCGGCGGCGTTGGCGGCAAGCCAGTGAGCGGCGTTGGCGGCGATGATCGGGTCAAAGTGGACACCGGTGCCGGCCCAGCCCATGAAGTGCCGGTCGTCGCCTGACCAGTCGGCGTAGCCGTACGCCTCCATGTCCGGGTGCGGGCCATACGACAGGTGCCATTTGCCGATGTAGGACGACCGGTAGCCGGCCCGCTCGGACAGGATGCGCCCGATCGTCGGGATGCCAGGGTCGAGCTCGGTATGCCACGGCATGATGACGTTGTCGACGACGCCGTGCCCGGGGAGGTAGCGGCCAGTCATCATCGAGGCACGCGATGGCGAGCACGGTGAGGAATGAGTCCAGTAGTTCGTGAGCTCGAGACCCTCGGCGATGATGGACTCCCGCGATGGGAGACGGAACGACGGGGGCAACCACCCTCGCTGCCGCTCCTGATCGGAGACGACGAGCAAGATGTTGCGCAGAGGGCTCGCTACGCTCACGAGGGGCGAGGGTAGTCGTGGCCGCCGCCCGCGTGCCCGACGGTACGCCGGCGACCGGGTGGTCACACCCCGGCGCCCTAGGGGATAACTTCTCACCAGACGTGACGAGCTACTTCACCCCTTCAGGCTCACAGCTGTGCGGCCCTCTCGGTCGACGGCTGTGGCGCGCCGCGGCCGCAGCGTGTTGCGCGCTCGCCCTCGGGGCCTGCTCGACGGCGGCGGCGGTCGGCACCAGCTCGACGAGCGATCCAGCCGGAACGACGGCTCCCACCACGGTGGCGGGCTCCTCGACCACTCCAGCCACTCCAGCCACTCCAGCCGCTCCGACCATTCCGACCACTCCGACCACTCCGACCATTCCGACCACTCCGACCACGACGATGGCCACGCCGACGACCGCTCCCCCGCCGCCAGGCGACGTGGCATCGCCGGCGCTCATCACGACGCCGAACGAGAACCTGCCGGATCCCTTCATTTTGAAGGTGCCAGGCGGCTACGAGCTGTACGCCAGTCAGACGGGCTTGTACGGGCCGACCATCCCGACGGCGTTCTCCACGACGATCTACCACTGGCCTGCGGCGCATGCCGCCATCCCGGTGCTCCCGGCCTGGGCCACCTTCGGCTTCACCTGGGCACCCGACGTCCGGCATCTCGACGGCAGGTACGTCATGTACTTCGACTCGCTCGTTCAGCCGTCGGTGTACTTCGATCGGTCGGGGTCGGGTTTCTCGCAGTACGCGCAGTGCATCGGGGTGGCCACCTCCTCGGCACCCGGAGGACCGTTCGTCGGCCAATCGCGACCGCTGATCTGCGATCTGGGGTCGCACGGCGCGATCGATCCGAGGACGTTCCTCGCGCCGGACGGCCGGCTGTACCTGGACTGGAAGTCCGACAACAACGCAGCGAACCCGGCGCCGTTCTCCCCGACGAACCTGTACGCCCAGCCGCTGTCGCCGAGTGGGCTGTCGCTCACCGGGCCGGCGCATCTGCTGCTCTCGGCGGACGCCCCGTGGCAGGAGGGGATCATCGAAGCACCCGACATGGTGCAGGTTCGAGGGAGGTACCGGCTGTTCTACTCGGGGTCGTGGTTCAACGGACCTCGTTACGGCATCGGCGTCGCCAGTTGCGTCGGGCCGACCGGGCCGTGCACGGACCGGTCGCTGGCAGGGCCCTGGATCGGCACGAACGACCAAGGCTCGGGGCCGGGCGAGGAGTCGATCCTCGAGGACCCGAGTGGGCAGTGGTGGATGGCATACTCGCCCTGGTACTTCGGCTATCTCGGCGGGACGAACCGGCCGGTGGCGATGGCGCCGCTCGGCTTTGGGGCTGACGGGCCGTACGTAGCCAAACCGCCCGCTCGGACGGGCGCAACCTGACGCGTTAAGGAGTCGGATGGATCCCGAGGCCACGGCGCCAACCGAGCACGAGGAAGTCGGGTCGATCTGGAGGCGAGGCTCCGGGCTGCAAGCGATCGTCGCCATCCACTCCAAGGCGCTCGGGCCCGCCCTCGGCGGCACCCGCTTTCGCCCGTACTCGACATTCGGCGAGGCGATGGGCGACGTGCTCCGCCTCTCGAAGGCGATGAGTTACAAGGCTGCGATGGCAGGCCTCGACTTCGGCGGGGGGAAGGCGGTGATCATCGGCGACCCCGCAGTGACCAAGACCGAGGCGTTACTGATCGACTACGCCCGTTTCCTCGACACCTTCGAGGGGCGCTACCTCACCGCCGAGGATGTCGGGACGTCACAGGCGGACATGGATCTGCTCGGTGAGCACACCGAGTTCGTCACCGGCCGATCGGCGTCGTCAGGTGGCTCCGGCGACCCGAGCCCGCTCACGGCCTACGGCGTCGTGCGGGCGATGGAGGCTGCGGCGCAAGCGTTGTGGGGATCACCGAGCCTGGCGGGCCGTCACGTGGCCATCAACGGTGTGGGCAAAGTGGGGCGCACGCTCGCTGTCCTGTGCTCCGAGCGAGGCGCCCGCCTGTCGACCGCCGATGTGTCCAGCGCCGCCATCGCCCGCGTCCGGCTCGACGTCGGGACGGAGGTCGCCGTCGTCGAGCCGGACGCCATCCATCGGGTCGATTGCGACCTCTATGCCCCCTGCGCGCTGGGCGGAGGGCTGAACGGGGAGACGGTGCCGGAGCTCGCGTGCGAGGCGGTATGCGGCGCCGCCAACAACCAGCTCGAGACGCCGGCTGTCGAGGTGGCGCTCCAGTCCCGGGGCATCACGTACGTGCCGGACTATGTCGCCAACGCCGGCGGGATCATCAACATCGCCTACGAGCGAGGCGGCTACGACCCCGATGCCGCCCGCGAGCACGTCGGGCGCATCTTCGACACGACGTCCCGGCTGTTCGAGGAGTCCGCACGCTCCGGCGAGCTGCTCGGCGTCATCGCCGACCGGCTGGCGGAGGCCCGTATCGCAGGGGCAGCCCGGCCGTAGGCCGAGCGCGGCCTGAGTGTGACGTTGTCGGGATCCGGTGTGGCGAGGCCCGGTACCGGACCGGCAGCAAGGCCCAGGCCTGTCTCTTCCTTCCCGACGGCTAGGCGCTGATCTGCAGACGCGAAGCGTCCTCGTCCTCGTCAGCCCACTGCGACGCAGCCCAACCGGTGTCGTACCAGCCCGTGATGACCAGCATGAAGAGAGCGAACTGCAAGATGTGCACGCTCGTGCACCAGATGCAGATCTTGTGCACTGCCAGCAGCTCCACGCCCACGAGGTACAGCACCATCCCCATGCCGGCCACCGAGGCGACAAGCCGGAGCCGGGCCAACCACAACGATGCCGACCGCCACATCACCGGGAGGTTGATGACGCACATCAACAGGAAGAACGCGGCGCCGAAGAGGGCGACGGGCAGGCCGAAGATGTCGGAATAACCGCTCCTCAACACCGCCCCGCAGTCGATCAGGGTGCTGCCACCGACGCCGCTCAGCGGGCAGACGCTGGGAGCCCCCGTCGGGCTCGCGTAGTGGCTGTAGGTCAGGTAGGTCGCGACACCGAGACCGAGCACCGACACGACGAGGGCCGCGATCGGCCGCCACCGGGTCATGCCGTCGGCAGCTCCGCCTGGGCCTGCTTGATCAGCGACGTGCCGCAGACGTTGCCGGGCTCGTCGTGGGTCATGTCACAGATCGCCGCCGTGTATACGTTCGCCGAGCCCAGGATTGCCTGACCGGTTCCGGTGCTCGGGAGCTGGAAGGTGGCGATGATCTGATCCCAGGTCATGGGGTTCTTCCAGGAGGTGGTACCCGGGTTGATCAAGCCGGCACTGTACAACGCGCCCGACGACACGAACAGGCCGCCCCAGTCCATGAACGGGATCCACCCTTCAGTGGCGTTCGCCGATGCGTCCTGCGGGAAGTATTTCTCGGTGTCGTAGGTGGTCATCAAGGCCGCCTGCGCTTTGGTGGCCGACTGGAGCGGCTTGTACCCGACGGCACACTGCCCGGAGCTGAGCGCCCCAGCGCAGACGTTGGACTCGAATTCGATGGGATCGAACGCGACGTACGGGCTCGTGTAGTGAGCCTTGGCGAATGAGAGCGTGCGGGTGTTCGCGTACACGTCGTACGGCGACGATCCGACGATCTGCAGGCCGGTGAACGTGCCGAACCGGCTGAGCGCGATCGTGAGTGGCCATCTCGCCGCGGCACAGTAGGGGCAGTACTCGGCGCCCTCGTACACAAGGACCGGCTTGCCCGGGTCGGTGATGGGTTTCTGACCAGGCGTGGCGGCGAAGACACCTGAAGGCGACACCTGTCCGCCACCGAGGCCTGCCGCCTGGAACTGGGCAGCCGTAAGGCCCGTCAGGGCCTTCACCACGTTGGCCGGAGCAGGCTTGGCAAGAATGGGTGAACCGGCCGCGGTGGTGGCAGATCCTCCCAGCAGCGAGATGAGGACGATCACGACGACGGCGAGCGCCACGAACACTCCGCCGAACAACCCCGCCATCGCCGCCGTGCTGCGCTTGACCGGGCCGCCCTTGCGTTGGTCGGCACGCCTCTGCGAAGGACGCCCCCCACCCTTGGCCGGGCGGCGCTTGCCCGAGGGCTTCGGCTGGGCCAGCCGCTCGCGCGCCCGCTGGTCTGCAGAGAGCTGTTCGGAACCATCGGCCTCGGCGGACGACCCATCGGTCGCCTTCGCGCCTGGACTCGGCCGTACCACTGCCGGCGCACCCGACCGGCGCGTGGCCGCAGAACGGTTCCCGGTCCCAGGTGGCCGGCGATTACCGCTGCCGGACCGGCGGGCACTCCCACTATTCGCCATCTTGGTGGTGATCCCTTCGTGCTGGTATGTCTCGCCTCGTAGACCTGAGGCCTCGCGCAGACTCGCTCTACGCGAGGCTACAGCCCACGAGCTTTACGGGACACGTCGCCTACGTGCCTAGGTGGCAAGCCGATGACCAGGTCACCGGCTATGGTCCTCGGCTTGGTGGCCGGGTTGACGCGGAGGTTCGGCAGGTGGACGAACCGCTCGCGCCGGACACGGTGGGCCGCTGTGGCCGCTGTCCTGTGCGCCGCCGCGGCCGACGCCGCAGTCGCGTCCACGTCCCGGCCATTCACGTGGCCAGCCGACATTACGACCGCCTTGGGCCTCGTCGGCGTGGTGCTCGCCGGCCTCACGAGGCTGTGGGTCGCCCGGCAGGCCACTGCGCCAGTGCCGCCGCCGGTGCCTCCGGGCGATGTCCCGGCGTCCGGCGGTGCCGGCGGGCTGCTGCACCCGGATCGCCGGACCATCGTCCTGTGGATCACGGTCACTCTGGCGGTGGTGGCATTCGAGCTCTTCAACTACGCATCGAGCCCGCGGAGCACCCATCCGACCCTCAGTTCGATCCTGAACGTGCTCACTGGGCATGAGGTCCTCCGCGGGCTTCTGTTCGCGACATGGCTCGGAGCCGGTTGGTGGATCTGGGGTCGCTCGTGAAGACGCTGAACTGGGCGATCTGGGCCGCGTTGGCGGTCGCGGTGGTCGGCAGTGAGCTCGCCGGGCGGTTGCGCCTCGCCGGGCTCGCTTCCCTCGAGAGGTTGCTTGGACGGGGGCGGGCCACGGTGGTTGGCAGGGCGGCGATGGTCATCCTCTGGGCCTGGCTGGGCTGGCATGTGTTCGCCCGTTGAGCTGTGACACGAAGGCCGGTCAGTCGACGGGCCGGCCGGTCAGCGTGACCGAGGTGGAATGGCTCCCGCCAGCGGTGTCCACCCACGTGATCGTCACGGTCTTGCCGGGCCGATCGTGTGAGAAGAGCTGGCCGAGCACCGTCGGGCTCGTCACTGCGTGCCCGTTGACAGCGGTGATGACATCCCCCTCCCGCAGCCCGACGGCTCCGGCGGGCGACCCGGGGAGGACGCCGGCGACGTAGGCCCCTGAGCTGGTGCCGGGCTTCGGGAAGCTGTTACCGAACACACCGGTCGAGCCGGTCTTGGCCTGGCTTATCGTCACGACCTCCACGCCGATGAAGCCGGTGTCGATCAACACCACGGTGCTGGCCTTGCCCTGCTGGATCTGCTGGGCGATCGACAGTGCCTCGTTGATCGGGATCGAGAAACCGATATCGGTTGCCGCCTGCGACGAGCTCCCAGCGGCAGCCGCGGTGTTCATCCCGATCACCCGACCGCTCGCGTCGACAAGGGGACCGCCGGAGTTGCCCGGGTTGATTGGCGCGTCCGTCTGGATCAAGCCGCTCAGGTTCTCCGTCAGCGTCCCACCCGCGTCGCTGGCCTGGATGGACCGGTTGAGCGCCGAGACGATACCCGTGGTCACGGTCGGAGCGCCCTGAAGGGCCAGGGCGTTTCCGATCGCAACGACCGGATCGCCGATCTGCAGGGTCGACGAGTTCCCGACCGCCACCGTGGGCAGACCCGAAGCACCGACGAGCTGGACGAGCGCAACATCTTGGGTCTTGTCGGTCCCGAGCACGCGCACGCTGTAGGTCCTGCCCTTGCCGCCGATCTGGGCCGTGATCTCGGTCCCGCAAGCGACCACGTGATTGTTGGTGAGGACCTCGCCGCTCGCCGTGAGAATCATGCCGGTGCCGGCGGCCTCCTCACCCTGGCTGCTCAGGCAAGCGCTATCGCTGGCGCCCAGCACGGACTTGATGTCCACGACGGCCGGGTCGACCTTCGCAGCGATGGCCGCGACATTCAGCTTGCCGCTCGTGCCGGGACTCACCGACTTCGACGGGCCGGGAATAGTCTGGGACGCCGTCTGGGTCGAAGTACTGGTCCCGGACTTCCCGAGCAGTTCGACGCCGGCTGCGCCGGCGCCGATGAGCAGGATTGCCGCCGTGGCGCCCAGGAGAACCTTCCGGACCCCGTGCTTAGGGGATCCTGGCTCCCCTTCGCCGCCTTCCGGGAACAAGTAGCCGCCGCCGGCGGGGGGCTGACCGCCGAATGGGGGCTGACCTCCGTTGGGCGGCTGGCCGGCGTAGGGACCGGGGCCAGGGCCCTGCCCGCCGCCGTAGGGACCGGCGCCGTAGCCCTGCTGGCCGGTGTAGGGACCCGGGCCGTAGCCCTGTTGGCCGGTGTTGGGACCGGGGCCAGGGCCTGGCTGGCCGCCGTAGGGAGCGGCGCCGTAGCCCTGTTGGCCGCCAGGGCCTGGCTGGCCGCCGTAGGGAGCGGCGCCGTAGGGCGGCTGCGCCGGCATCTCGTGCGGCTCAACACTCCCAGCCGATGACGCCGGCCATCCTGGCTGCCGTGGCCATCCCTGCGGTGATGATCCGGGACGGGCCTGCTCGGACGGTGCCCACGCGTCGCCAACCGGTGGCGTCGCGCCGGTCGGCGTAGGGACTGGACCCCAGCCGATGGGGGTCGACGAGACCGGGGCGCTGTCAGCCTCGCTGGCTGCGCCGAACGCCGACGGCGAGGCATCCTCCGAGCCCTCGGAGGCACCGGGCGTATCGAATTCGTTCTCCATCGATCATGACTCCTGTTGGCGTCTCAGGACGCTCACCGTGTGACTGATTTGCTGATGGCACCAGCATGGCCCCACTGCCTGAGAGATCTCTGAGAACAACCTATGGAGTTGTGGTGAGTCTCTGTGCGCCTCGGGCGATTCGGTCCGGCACGGCTGCCAGCGCCGGGCGCCACCGTCAGCCTCGCCGGGCGCCACCGTCAGCCTCGCCGGGCGCCACCGTCAGCCTCGCCGGGCGATCCCGAAACGCGACCGGCGAACAGGCTGGTCGGCCGCTGGCGGCGCCACAGCTGCCTCGGCGGCACCGTCGCCGGTGAAGCCGAGCATCGCCGCTTCGTCGGGCCAGATTAGGTCGGCGAGCTCCGAGACGAGCGCACCCAGCTCGAGCTTGGTCGCGGCGTACTGCTCGACCGTCCCGCCGTATGGATCGGCGACGTCGTCGCTGGACGACGCGCCCAGGAGCTCCGCCGGATCTCGCTCCGCGTGCGCGCGAGCAATCCAATTCTCCACCGGTTCTCCCCGGTTCCTCCATCCGACCATCGTGCCGCGCCGAACGAGTTCCTTGAGCGTGAACGTGCGCGGCCACGCCGACGGGACCCTGACGGCGATTTCACGCAAATGCTCCCGTTCCATCGTCAGCACGAGGTCGGAGGCGTCGATGAGCTCCGCGGTCACCTGGCGGCTCCTCCGAGGGCTCAAGTCGACCCCGAGCTCGGCCATCAAGTCCACGATCTCGGTGGGGCACGCCTGACCACCCTCCAGCAACCCGGCCGACGAGACCGACGCCTGCGCAAGCCGCTCCCCGATGCGCTCGCGCATCAGCGCTTCAGCCATCGGTGACCGGCAGATGTTGGCCGTGCAAACGAAGAGGATTTCGATCGGCGCAGCGTAGCCAACGGCGACAAGCTCGCCCTTCGCTGTCTCCCGGGGATCCCGAGAAACTGGCTTCGCAGGAGCGAAGCACCGACCACGTACACCACTCGAGCAGCACCGGCATACGCTCGGCAGCGTGACCGACCACTCGATCGAACGTCTCAGGGCAACAGCAAGGGCGCGCTCACGACCGCTCCCACGAGTCCTGAGTAAGGGCTCGACGCAGTGAGCGAACGACATCTGCTGCTCCAGCTGTCCGACCTTCACATCCTCCCGACCGGTCGGCTGCACTCGCTCGGGGATCCGGTCGAGCACCTCGACCGAGCGATCGATCTCATCAAGACCTCGTCGAGCCGGCCGGAGGCGGTCCTCCTCACGGGTGACCTCACCGATGCCGGCGACCCCGCCGCCTACCGCATGCTGCGTGAGCGCATCGACGGGCTCTGCGCTGCCACCGGGGCTGCCGCTGTTTTCGTACCCGGCAACCACGACGAGCGCAGTGCGTTTCGGACCCACCTGCTCGGAGCGCCGGAGGACGTAGGTCATGAGAGCCCCATCGATCAGGTGCACTGGTTCGGGGACCTGCGCGTCATCTCGCTCGATTCGGTCATCCCGGGTGAGGACGCCGGCTCCCTCTCAGAGGCGCAACTGGAGTGGTTGGCGAGCGAGCTCGCGTCCGTGGCCCCGGACGGCACGGTCATAGCCCTTCACCACCCTCCGATCCACTCGCCGATCAGCACGATGGACAGAATCGGGCTTTCCGACCCCGGCGGCCTCGCACGTGTCCTTGACGGTTCCGACGTCCGGCTCATCGTCGCCGGCCACAACCACCATGCGAGTGCCGGCATGCTCGGGCCCGTCCCGGTGTGGGTGAGCCCTGCTCTCTCCTACCGATCGGACGCCATGGACGAGAGCAGATACGTGGGGCTCACCGGAAGCGCGTTCACACGGATCGACGTGATCGACGGGTCGCCGCTCGTCACCGTCGTCCCGGTCGCGCCACTCTGAGAGTCGCCGGAAACAGCACCACCGGGACCGACGCAAGAGGACCTGCCGCGTCTCCTAGGCCGGCTCGACAGTACGGCTGTAGTGTGCCCGCCAAGGACGGCTGCAGCAGAGGGAGACGCCGTGGCAGACGATGCAGCAGTGCTAACCCCGTCGAGGCCGTCACTCCTCCGAGGTCTCTGGAGTCGCCAGCTGGAGCACTACCCGGACAACGGGCGCCGAACGATGTACCTCGGGATCGTCGTCTTGGCTTCGATCATCCTCTACTACGAGCTGTACATCGGCGGGGCCGTCGCCACACAGATCATCTACCACTACGGGATGACGTTCCGGTACTTCGTGTTCATCTCGGTCGTCGGCAACGCCATCGGCGCGTTCGCGTCGCTCGCGGCCGGTCTCGCCGACCGCTGGGGCCGCGCCAACCTCGTGGCATACGGCCTTCTCGTGACCGGGGCCCTGATCGCCTTCGGCCTCCCGAACGCGTCCAGCAAGCTCACGTACCTGATCCTGTTCGCGTTCGTGAGCTTCGTCGAAGGCGTGGTCCTCGTGGCGACTCCCGCGCTGATCCGGGATTTCTCGCCGCAGTTGGGCAGGGCGGCGGCGATGGGTTTCTGGACGCTCGGACCTGTCATCGGCAGCCTCGTCGTCACCGAGGTCTCGAGCCACACCCTCGCCAGCCATCCGGATTGGCAGTTCCAGTTCCGCCTCTGTGGCGTCGTCGGGCTCGCCGTCTTCGTGATCGCCGTCGTCGGACTCCGCGAGCTCTCGCCCAAACTCCGCGACCAGTTGATGGTCAGCCTGCACGACCGGGTGCTCATCGAGGCACGGGCAGCCGGCCTCGACCTGGAGAAAGCGCTCAAAGGTCACTGGCGGCAGATGCTGCGATTCGACATCGTCGGGCCGGCGTTCGCGATCAGCGTGTTCTTGATGTTCTATTACATCGCGGTGGGTTTCTTCGTCGTGTACTTCGCGACGACGTTCGGGTACTCCGAGGCCCGAGCCAACAGCCTCGCCAACTGGTACTGGATCGCGAACGCCATCGCGTTGGTCACCGCTGGGCTGGTCTCGGACTACATCAAGGTGCGCAAGCCGTTCATGATCGCCGGCGGGCTGGTGAGTGCCGTCGGCGTCGCCATGTTCGCCACGCGGGCGACGCAACCGGGCACGAGCTACTACACCTTTGCGTGGCTGCTCGTCCTCAGCGCCGCCGGCGGCGGCCTGGCGTACTGCGGCTGGATGGCGAGCTTCACCGAGACGGTCGAGAAGCACAACCCCGCCGCCACAGCCACCGGCCTCGCCGTGTGGGGCTGGACCATCCGCATGATCGTGACCGTCTCGCTCGTCGCCCTCACCTTCGTCGTCAGCGCGACCAACGTGCTCGTGGACAACGGGCCGACGGTGCAAGCGATCGCCACCAAATACAAGGCCCAGGTCGCCACCCTCCAGCTGATCGACGCGAAGACGCTTGCGGCATTGAATGCCAACCCCAACGACGTCGCCGCCCAGAACCAGGCCGCCAGCGAGCTCTCGAAGGTGTCGCTCCCGATCGTCCAGCACCTTGCCACGCTGAAGGCGCAAGACCCGTCGGAGGTCCAGACGCTGCAGGCGATCGACCGGCCGACGCAGACGCTGCTCCTCCAGAACGCTTCGAACACCGCCGCGATAACCAAGGCACTGACCGAGATCGAGGCGAAGTTCGGCATCTCCTCCGGTCCCGCCACGACGCGGCTGTTGGCTGCCTCGAAGCTCGGGACGGCGAACCTCAAGCTGCTGTACAACTACGGCGACCAGGCCAACGCGGCCGCTACTCGCTTGTTGGCGGTCCAACAAGTGCCGAAGTCCGACCTCGCCTACCTGCAGGCGCACGGCACTCCCGTGCAGCAGGCACAGAAGAACTCACCGCGCCAGTGGCAGCACTGGTGGTGGATCTGCTTCGGCGGCCAGCTCGTGTTCCTGCCGTTCGTGTTCCTCCTGACGGGGCGCTGGAGCCCCCGCAAGGCACGCGAGGACGCCGAGGCTCACGAGGCCGAGGTCCAGCGGCAGCTGGCGGCGCTGGCAGCCGAACACGCCTTGACCTGACGGAGCCTGGATGGCCGAGGCGCAGCTCAGGCGATCCGGTAGGTCTGCACCGCGTGGGCGAGCACGCGACCATCGGGGTCGGCGCCGGTGATCTCGGTGAAGATCAGCTCGCGCACCCGCCGGAGCACACGAGCGTGGCACAATATGTCTGCCCCGCCTGCGCCTGCCACGAACTGCACCGTCAACGAAATCGTGGCCGCTCGGATGCCGCGATCGAAGTCGTGGTTGGAGAACGCCGCCAGCCCCCCGGCGGTGTCGAGCGCCGACGAGACCACTCCGCCGTGGTAGTTGCGGCCGTCGTTGGTCAGCTCGTGGCGCCAAGACAGCCGCATCGTCACCTCGTCCGGTTCGTAGCGCTCCACGACCATGCCGAGCCAGCTCACGTACGGAGTCGAGACGAAGAGATCGGGCATGGCCCGCCGGCGCCGAAGCTGCTCCGATTCACCGAGCGGTGCCGCAGCTCCGGCTGGCTCCGCCGACGACATCGTTACGGTAGGACCGCAGCCGCCTCAGTGGCGGCCAACGCCGCAGCCGCCTCGGCGTAGGTCATCCATCGGCCTTCGTCGAAGTCGTACAGCTTGCACTGGCGGGAACTGGCGACGAAATCCCTGAACCGCAGCGGTCCCTCGCGCACGGTCCCAGGGAACGCCGCCTCGATCGCGGCAGCCGCCGCCTCGAGGTTGTACATGGGGATCCGCATGTCGACGTGGTGAGGGACGTGCACCATGATCCAGTGCAGGAAGAAGTTGGCCCCTCGCGGCGCCCGGAGGATCGTGGTCCCCTGCATCTGCGCCTTGAACTTCGTCCATTCGGCCCGCTTCCACCAGCGGATGGACGGGTGCACGTGATGCACGTGCACGAACGATCCGATGATGTACGAGAAACCCAAGAACGGGAGCACCAGTACCCGCACGACCAGCCAGACCGTCCCGCCGACCGTGCCTGTCTCCGCCGCACCCAGCCAGCCAAGGCCCGCAGTCACCGCCAGGATGAAACCCAGCACCACGAACCGGTCTCGCCGGATCCGCTTCGCGAAGCGGGCGGGCGGCTTGCCCACCGCCATTTTCGTCCACCACACGCGATGCAGGTAGTACAGGCCGGCGCCGGCCCACGACCACTCCACGCGATGGAGCAGGCGACCCCAAGACGACATCGCCCGGAACTCCTCGGGCGTGACCGGGTGCCACACGAAGTCGGCACCCTGGCGGACCGTGTAGGCGTGGTGGACGCGGTTGTGCCCGAGCACCCAGCCCTCGTAGACGTGCCAGCTGGGCAGGAACGACACGTGCCCGACG
>JBEKLQ010000082.1:0-18876 GCA_050010115.1 Acidimicrobiales bacterium
GCCGGCCACTGCCGGCCGCCGACCACTGCCGGCCGCCGACCACTGCCGGCCGCCGACCACTGCCGGCCGCCGGCCACTGCTCCAGTGCCCGGGCGTGCGACACTGCCACGATGCGCTATCTCATCTACGGCGCGGGCGCCATCGGCGGCGCGATCGGTGGCCGGCTGTTCCAGCACGGCCACGACGTCGTCCTCATCGCCCGTGGTGACCACCTCTCCGCCCTACAGTCCACCGGGCTCGTGCTGAAAGACCCCGAGATGACCGTCCAGCTGATGATCCCGACGGCGCCGACCGCCGAAGCTGCCTCGCCTCGTGATGACGACGTCGTCGTCCTTGCCACGAAGACCCAGCACTCAGAGGCGTTGCTCGCTGATCTCGCCGCCGTGGCACCATCGGGGATCGCCGTCGTCTGCGCCCAGAACGGCGTTGAGAACGAGCGCCTGGCGCTGCGGCGCTTCGAACAGGTCTACGGCATGCGGGTGATTCTCGCCGGCACGCATCTCGAGCCCGGAGTCGTGGAGATCGCAACGGGACCGTCCTCCGGCATCCTCGACATCGGCCGCTACCCGAGTGGCACCGACGAGCTGGCCGAGACGGTTGCGGCGGATTTGAGGGGGAGTGGTTTCGATGCGCAGGCCACTCCGACCGTCATGGCCCACAAGTACTTGAAACTGATGAGCAACGTGGCCAACGCCATCGAGGCCGCCTGCGGCACGCGGCTCGACCACCCGGTCGCTCGGGAGCTGGCCAGGGCTGCCAGGGCCGAGGCCGAGGCTTGCTACGAAGCCGCCGGCATCGAGGTCGCCGACCAGAACGAAGAGTCGGAGCGGCGCCGCCGGCGAGGGCTTACGCAGGCCGTGAGCGGAACGGTCCGCCTCGGCGGCTCCTCATGGCAGAGCCTCCAGCGGGGGACTGGGAACATCGAGGCTGACTGGCTCAACGGGGAGATCGTGCTCCTCGGACGTCTGCACCAGGTTCCGACGCCGGTGAACGCTCGCCTGCAGGCCGTTGCCAACCGCATGGCCCGCCAGGGTGCCGAGCCCGGCTCGATGACCGCTGAGGAGCTCGCCGCCGGGCTCTGGTGAGCGAGACGGTGTACGCGCTTTGTACCGACTGTAGGAACAAACCGCGTACACGGTGAGTTCGGCCACCTACCGGCCGGTGGCTCAGAACCGAGGCGGGCGCTTCTCCCGCAGCGCCGCCACGCCCTCCCGGTAGTCGACGTCCAGCATCATCGAGCTCATCGTGCGCTCGGCATCGGTGATGGAGGCGGCCGGGCCGCCTGCCGCCAGGAGGTCCCGATAGAGCTGCCGCTTGGTGACGGCGACCGACGCCGGCGACACTCCGGTAGCTAGGTTGCCGGCGTAGGCGGCCACATGGGTCGCCAGTTCAGCGGCCGGCACGACGGCGCTCACGAGCCCCATGGCGAGTGCCTCCTCTGCGAGGAGGATGCGGCTGGACAGGAGGATGTCGGCTGCTCTGGACAGCCCGATCAGCCGTGGCAGCATCCACGACAGCCCGAACTCGGCCGGCAAGCCGAGTCGCCCGTGGGCGGAGGTCAACTTGGAGCCCGCCGCGGCGAAGCGCACATCGCAGTAGCACATCAGCGCAAAACCCAACCCCGCCGCCGGACCATTCACCGACGCGATGATCGGCTTGGGGAGGCCGAGGTGGTAGGCGAGGTCGGCGTCAAACTCGGCCCGCATGCCGTAGCCCGGTGTGGGTGGGTCATCGGGCAGGCCGGCGTCGTAGCCGCCCCGCTCGAGGTGCCCGGCGAGCGCCTCGCTGTCGGCTCCCGCACAGAAACCCCTCCCCGCCCCAGTCACGACGATCACCCTCACGCTCTCGTCGGCGGAGGCCTCGGCAAGGGCGGACCGGTACTCGAAGCTCATGCGGCCGGTCCAGGCGTTCAGCCGCTCCGGGCGCTTCAAGGTGATCGTCGCCACGTGCTCGGCGACTGCGTAGTCGACGACTTTTCGGTCCACGGCGCTGACGCTACCGGTTGGGGCGTGCGAATCTGGAAGTGATGGATCCCGTGGACCGAGAGGCGTTGGCTCAGGCGCTGTCCGAGGCGCGGGCGCTTGTTGCCGGCGCGGCGTCGGTGGTCGCGCTGACAGGGGCCGGGATCTCCACCGACGCCGGTATCCCCGACTTCCGTGGCCCGCAAGGCTTATGGACCCTCCGACCGGGGGCCGAGCGTATGTCCAGCCTGCGTCACTACCTCGACGACGTGGAGGTGCGGAAAGCCGCCTGGCAAACGCGGTTGGACTCGCCGGTCTGGACGGCGCAGCCGACAGCCGGCCACCGGGCCCTGGTGGCACTGGAGCGGCAGGGCTCCCTCCACACGCTTGTGACGCAGAACACCGACGGCCTCCACCAGTTGGCTGGCAGCTCGCCGGGCCGCGTCGTGGAGGTGCACGGGACGGCACACCAGACGGTGTGCTGGGAGTGCGGGGACCGGCGGCGCACATTCGACGTCCTGGAGCGAGTACGGGCGGGGGAGGACGACCCGCGTTGCCAACGGGTGCTCAACCGATCCGGCGCCGGAGCTGAGGAGTGTGGAGGGATATTGAAGACGGCGACCGTGAGTTTTGGGCAGTCTCTCGATCCGGACGACCTCGAACGGGCGCAGCTCGCGGCCGCCGGTGCCGACGTGCTGATCGCTATCGGGACCACGCTCGAGGTCCAGCCCATCGCCGGCATCGTCCCGCTCGCCCGACGAATGGGCGCAGCGGTCGTCATCGTCAACGGCAGCCCGACGGCCTATGACTCGATCGCCGATGTCGTCGTGCGAGGGCCGATCAGCGAGGTGTTGCCGGCGTTGGTGGGTGAGCCACCCTGACCGAGGCGGTGGCGGCCGCAGCGCCGGCCGGCTCACCCTTCGGTGGCGGCCGCAGCGCCGGCCGGCTCACCCTTCGGTGGCGGCCGCAGCGCTCGCCGGCTCACCCTTCGGTGGCGGCCGCAGCGCCGGCCGGCTCACCCTTCGGTGGCGGCCGCAGCGCCGGCCGGCTCACCCTTCGGAACGGCCGCAGCTCTGCCGCTGAGAGTCACCGTTAGTTTGCACAGTGCAGAGTTGCCGTGACAGCGGCTGCCGTTACGGACGGACGGCACCGGCTACGGCCGGGCCGCCCTGACCGCGTCGAGCACCTGGCCGCGCAGGTCGTCCGGTGTCACCCAGTCGACCCGGACGTCGTCTGATCCGACCCAGGCCGCCGCGGCCCACAACGCTCGCGCCAGGCCGTCGAAGGCGCCGGCGCCGGTGCCGGGCTCCAGGTGCACGCCCTTCGCGACAAAGGTCTTCCCCTCGCGACCTGGGTCCACGCGACCCACGACCGAGTCGCCGACGATGAGGGGCATGGAGTAGTAGCCGTGGACGCGCTTGTGCTTTGGCGTGTAGGCCTCCAGCCGGAAGTGGAAGTCGAACAGTCGCTCGGTCCGGTCCCGGTCCCAGGTGAGCGAGTCGAACGGCGACACGAGCGTCGGCCGCGATCGCAGGCCTCGTGTCCCGGTCTCGAGCTGCGCCGGCACACCCCAAGCCGGTTCACGCCAGCCCTCGACGGCGATCGGGACGAGACCGAGGTCCGGCGCGAGCGCGACGGCTTCGGCCTGCTTGACACCGCAATACCTCGCGAGATCAGTGACCGTGGCGACGCCGAGCGCATTGGCCGCACCGGCGAGCAGGGAGCGCATCTGCTCCTCACGGGCGACGGTGGCGGACAGCAACCCGGCTGGGACCGCTCGTTCGGGAAGGTCGTACACCCGCTGGAAACCACGCCTCGCCACACACACGACATCGCCGATATCGAGGAGCCATTCGACGGCGATCTTGGTCTCCGACCAATCCCACCACGGCCCGCCGCGCTTGGCCCCACCCAACCCGTTCGCGGTCAGCGGGCCATCGGAACGGAGGCGGTCGAGCACGACGGCGCATGAGTCGGCGGCGTTCTCGAGCCAGTGCCACCGCCGTCCCTTCGCACGCCGGTCCTCGCGCTTGAAGGCGTAGTGCGGCCAGTCCTCGATCGGTAACACACAGGCAGCGTGCGCCCAGTACTCGAAGGACCCGAACGGCGGCCCGGCCCAGTACGCCTCCTCGATCGCCCGTCGGCTGATAGGCCCGAACCGGGCGTAGGCGACGAGCTCGTGTGAACGGGCGAGGACCGAGATCGTGTCGATCTGCACGGCACGGAGGCGGCGCAGCATCGTCGCCGGCCCGCCTGTCGGGCGTGGCCCAAGGAGGCCCTGGGCAGAGAGCGCGATGCGCCGTGCCTCGTGTCGGGAGAGGGGTTCGGGAGTCACGGGGTGTTTCCTAGGGCGGGCCGCCAGCCGGCGCAACTTCGCGCTGCAGGCGCGGGAGCGTTGGTGCGAACGTGCCCGGACTTTCAAGATCGTGCCGTGGTGCCTTGCCATCGGCGGCGTCTGCAGCTATAGTACAGTAAAGCGATAGATTCGATGGAGAAAACAATTAATAGATCGCCGGCCGGGAGTCCGGCCTCCTCGCTGGCTCGTGAGGAGGCGGACCCTGGACCGGCCGTGGAAGGGGTCCCCGGTGACCGCACCTCAGACGACGACATGGGTACTCCCGGATCTACAGCCCTGTCGCCACCTGACCTCGGCGACTGATACCGCTGCCCCGGTTTCCCTCCTGTGCCAGAGCGGAACCCCCTTGCAGTCACCGGACCCCGCCCATCCGAGAAGGCTCTCCCTCTCCTTTTCTCGGACAGGCCTGACCGAAGTGCCAGGCATGCCCACCCCCGGGCCGGCCGAGTGCTTCGGGACTGCCAGGCATGCGAGCGCGCTCCCCTGGCGCCAATTCATGCTTGGCGTTTCCGGCGGCTCCGGCGCTAACGGCCCGGTCTTGCGGGCGGCGGCCTGGCTGGCAGGGTCCGAGGCGGGCGCGATCCCGTCCCGGACCCTGCCAGGTCCCGTGTCGATTGCGGGCGGTTCACGGTGCTCGCACGTGCTGGGCGGCCCGGCGGGGACGGTTCGGCCCTCGAGCGGGTGGCGGCGGCCGGTTCAAAGGGGGGGCCTGGCGGTTTGCGAAAGTGCCGGTCCTGGTTATCGCTAGTAAAGCGATAGAAATAATGTAGTCCGGTGATGGAGCGGAAGGCCCTTTCCCTCAGGGCGATCACGCTCCGGAGCCGGTGCTGAGGTCAACAAGTCCCCGGATCGTGGGGATCATCGTCGCGCCAGCCATGGCGATCCCGTCAGCGTGAAGGGGGCGGGTAGGGTGGCCGTTCCACGAGGCGCAGGTTGCGCTCGACATGATGAAGTTGAGGATGGAATGACGCGACGGCGAGCCCGGTCAGGGCGATCGGGGGTAACGGCGGCAGCCTGCGTCGGCGTGGTAGCAGTGGCGCTCGCACTGGGTGGTTGTGGATCCAAGGCATCGGGGGCACCGACGGCCGCCACCTACGGCTCGAGCTGGGGCCAGTTCAGCGCGGCGTTCCCTTCGACTGCCAAACCGGCGACCGCTACTCAGATGTTGGAGATCGGCCGCCAGTTCCCCCATGTCTCGGAATCGGTTGCGTTTTACGTGAGCCCTTCGAAGCAGGACATCTTCGCTGCCAACAGCGATGTGCCACCACCGCCGACGGACGCGGTGCTGGTGATGCGCTTTACCAGCGCGAGCGACATCAGCACGATCATGTCCGATCTGCAGAGCCACCTGACCGGGGTCACGAAGGTGACCGTGAACGGCAATGCCGGTCTCCGGATACTAGGACCGACCTCCAGCTCCCCGTTCGCGCAGGGCACGAAGATCACCGACAAGAACACGTTCCTCGGCGCCCTGCTGCTCCAGCATGGGAACGTCCTGTACGAGGCCGAATCGGTGACGACGTCGTTGGCTGAGGCGTCGAGCTTCCTTTCCTCGATCAAGCCGCTCACCTAGCGGCGCGGCGGCCGGGTCGCTTCGATTTCCTCGTCTCGGGCCCTGGTCTATCGTGGGACAGATGGCCAACCAACCCTGGATTCCTGCTGCCGAGAAGCTCATGATCCTCGTGGTCGTGGTCTGCGTGCTGGCCATGCTCACCGTTGTCGGCATGCATCTCGGCGTCATCCCCGGGTGCAAGGCGTCGAAGGTCTGCTGAGCTCTCCTCAGGCAGGCGGCGCGCCGATCGTCAAGGAGTTGCCCGGGCTGGGCGTCACGTGGGAGGAGATGAGCCGATGGTCGAGCGCCGGGTGGCGTTGGTATGCGACGCGGGTTACTACGTGGGACCGCCGCTCGCGCGTGACCTCGCGACACGCGGTCACGATCTCGTGCTGGGTGATCCCGCCGCCATCCTCGTCGACGAGTTGCGCGAACTGGGCGCCGCGGTCGTGACGGTGAACGGCGTGCGTGACCTGTCCGATCCCAGTTCGGCCGCACGGCTGGTCTCGGCCGGCCTCGAGCGGTTCGGCCGTATCGATGCGGCAGCCGCGTTCTCGGGTCGGGTCGTCACGGGTCGCTTCTTACGAGCGACACTTGACGACCTGCGTGCGGTGGTGAGCGGGTGCATGGAGGCACCGTTCCACTTTCTCCAGGCGGTGTTGCCGTCCATGGTCGAGCGGGGCGACGGGCAGGTGCTCGTCATCACCAGCGCGTCGGCTGCGCGACCGACACCGGGCGCTCCGCTCTACTCAGCCGCCCGGGCGGGGGCGACGATGCTGGCGCGCAACGTGGCCGGCGAGGTCGCGCGATACGGCGTGCAGGTGAACGCTGTCGGTACGAACTTCATGGACTTCCCGGAGTTCCTGCGGGCGTCGGGGGGTGACGACCCGGAAGTCCGGGCGAAGCTCGAGGCGCAGGTGCCGCTCGGACGGCTCGGCACGGTCGAGGAGTTCGCCTCGTTCTGTATGCCATTCCTCGACGGGACGAGCCGTTTCACGACCGGCCAGTTCGTCGCGTATGCCGGCGGATGGGCCTGAGAGGACCGCGATGTCCGAAGACCTGATCCTCGACTCGTTACAGCGGCGCATGCGGGCCATGCATTCGCTCTACTACCAGGCGGTCGGTTCGATGGAACTCGAGCACGTGAACCACTTCGAACGCGAGGGCGTGCTGCCGATCGCGTTCTCGCTGTTCCATTACACGAACATGGAAGATGCGAGCTTCATGTTGATCACGGGAACCCCGCCCGTCTGGAACGACGGCTGGCAAGCACGCGTGCAGATGGCGATCAGCGATCACGGCAAGCAACGGACGGTCGCTGAGATGATCCACCAGCGCATCGGCGGCTACGAGGCTTTCCAGGACTATCAGCGGACCGTCTTCGACCGCACCGAGGCTCACCTCGACACGATGGACGTGGGCGACTTCACCCGCGTGGTGATCAAGCGCCCGTTCCCCGAGCAGATCGCCGGCACCTACAGCGCCAGGGTGGCGGGTCCGGACGGCGTCACCGTGCTCGACGGCTTCGAGTGCTGGCTGTACCAGCACGGGCTGCGGCACATGGGGGAGATCGAGCTTGCCCGGGGCCTCGTCGGCCTCGGCGGTATGACCTCCTAGGCCCAGGCCATGGATGGTGCCCACAGTGTCGTGCTGACGACCGCGGCGTCCCGGAGCGATGCTCGCGAGATCGCTCGAAGGGTCCTCAGCGATCGGTTGGCCGCATGCGTGCAATTGCTGCCGATCGAGAGCCTCTACACCTGGAAGGGGGAGGTCGCCGAGGAGGCAGAGATCCTGTTGCTGATCAAGACGAGAGCTGAGCTGTACGGCGCGCTCGAACACGTGATCCTGTCGGTCCACTCCTACGAGACTCCGGAGATCCTGATGCTGCCGGTCGCCCAGGGCCTGACCGGCTATTTGAGCTGGATCGACGAGGTCACGTCGCTCAGGGTGCCTGCTCAGGACGAGTAGCGCGCCACGGTGTAGGCGATGATCAGCGGGACATCCACGGCGAAGATGACCAGCATCGCCGTCAGGACCGCGAGCGGCGCTGCGCGGGTGTGATCACGCACGAATGCCAGCTCGATCATCCCCGCCGAGATCACGTAGGCGAGGAGCGCCCACCGGGCGACCATGAAGAACTGACTCCAGGCGAAGTCGCGCAGGCGGGTGAGGATGACGACGTCGGCGGCGACGAGGAGGGCACTGACAGCAAGGAACACGACCGGGAGACCGAGCGGCGGTCGGCGCGGAGCGTGCGACGCCATGAGGACGCCCCCGATGATGGTCAACGCCAAAGAAACGACGGCGAGCTCCGAGACGGGCGGGAGCCGCCGCGGCACATCGCCTGCGGTGGGCTGATCGACCGTTGCGCTCATTGGGTCGCCAACCGCGTCATGATGATCAGCGTCGCGACCTGCATCAGCCCGGTGACACCGGCGGTGTACACGAAACGCTTCATCAGCCGCCCGACCACCTCTCCATTGGGCTGAGGTTTTCGCATCTCGAACAGCACGGCGATGTTCGCCGGCTCGAGGATGCCGAGAGCGATGACAGCCATGATGCCCACGACGATGAACGAGGCGATGAGCCACGCGTGGTTCGGGTTCGACGTCTGAAGATTGCCGACCTTCAAGGCCAGCTGAAAGCCCGCAGCGAGTGTCATCAGGACGACCGTGGGCATGATCAGCACCATCTTCGGCATGAAGCGCGCCGAGAACTCGGCGCGGGCTGGGATCGACAGGCGACCGAGAATCGGGCCTACCACGAGCCCGACGAAGAGGTCGATCGCCGTCCACAGGGCCCCACCGGCGACGTGGCAGAACATCAGCGCCCAAGTCCAGTTCCCCACGATCGACACGATCACGCCGACGACGACGATCGCCACGATCGGCAACCCTCGCACCGGCAACACCTGAACCGGTGGGCGGGGCGGTGCCTCTGAGGCGCTGCCGTCGTGCGTCGCGACTGCGGTCTCAGTCATCGCTGGCCTTCCCCCCTGCTCGATACCGTGCACCGGCAGGCATCGCCGATGCGTCAGCGATCATAGACCGGCGTCTTTTGGCGGCGCATGAGCACTCGCCCGTGCTCCGCGGCTGCCCGTGCCTACGGTGCGTCCGCCGCCTGGCGAGGCCAGACGATCGGGAACAGCGAGTGATCCATGATCGCTCCGGGGGCGAGGTCGCGCTCGAGGCCGTCGAAGGGCGGCGAGGTACGCCACCTCCGCGGGGCGTGGTGGGCACTGGCGGAGAGGTACCGGAGCGACAGGACTCTGCGGCGACCCGCATAAGGCCACCCAGGCGCGCCATGCACGGTGAGGAAGTCGAAGCAGACTGCGTCGCCGGGTTGCAATTCGAACCGGCGGATGTCGAAGGCCTCGCGATCGGATTCGATGCCGGGGAGCTCGGCAAGGCTCCCTTCCGGGAACCACTTCGCCTCGCCATGGAGGAACGTGCGAGGCATGAGCCACGGACCACGGTGAGTGCCCGCTACGAGCTCCAGGCTGCCCGCCTCAGGCACTGGATCAACAGGGATCCAGGCACTCACGCCGGGTCCGTCGACGTTGTAGTACGGCTGGTCCTGATGCCACGGCGTGCGTTGCCTCGTGCCGGCCTCCTTCACGAGGATGTGGTCGTGATAGAAGCGAACTTCGGGGCTCGCCATCAACGTGGCGGCGATCTCCGGCAGCCGCGAATTCTTCGCCAATCGCTCGATCTCCGGGATCTCCCGCCAGCGACAGAAGTCCTCGCTGAATGAGCCGGGGTCGTCGCTGCCGCTGGCCATCTGGGCGAGCGGGCTGAGATTGGCCAGAGCGACATCGATGGCTCGTGCGGCATCCGCCAGCTCATCGGGATCGAGTACCTGGCGAACGCACACGACGCCATCGTGGGCGAATGCGGCCACGAGCTCTGCGTCGATGACCGCCCTGCTCATGGTGGAACCCCCTAGTTTCGGGCCGAAGGACGTAGGCGACTTCGCCGCCGCGGTCGTCGACGAGGTGGAGCAGAACCGTTCGCGAGGCAGCGTTTCACCGCCGGCGCACTGCTGGGGCAGAGCTCGCACGGTGTCACCTTCCCTGCCCACACCGGGAAAAGGGTCTTTTGGCCCTGTGCGGTCCTGTCGCTCGGCTCTAACGGGTTGGGCCTGGTCAGCGCAGGCTCAAGCCAACCGAGGATTCAACACCGACGCAGACGGCGACGGTGAGGTGTAAGGGGGTGCGCTATGAAGCCATCTCGTGAGACAGGCAATCTCACCACAGCCCGTGAGGGCATCACCTGGTCCGCACAGGGGCAGGCTCCGTACGATGTCGTGGCGCTGAGGCCGCCGGGGGAGCCTCCTGTCCAGACGGCGCCCCCGCCGCCGACGCTGGTTCGCCAAGCGGCGCCTCGTCGGCCGAGAGTGGGCCGGCTGTCCAAGCTCGCCCTGGCACTCGGCGTCGTCGTGCTCGCCGTGGCGGTCCTCTGGACGCCTGTGGCGGTGCCGGCGCTCGTCAAATTCCCGACGAACACCAACGTACGCGTCGCCTACACCGGGTCGCTCCTCACCTACGTCAATGCGAAGACCGGTGCCACGCTCAAGCAACCGGTCGCGGCCAAGCTCGCGATCGATCGTCACCTGCAGGCGATGCCCGCCGCCAGCTCCTCGAGCCTGGCTCTCGTGAAAGAGACGATGACGGTCCAGGCCGGAGCGGTCCACATGAGCGAGGTCAACGTGTACGCGCTCGACCGCCGCACGATGCAGGCCGTCGCTAGCTCCAAGGCGTACACGTTCAAGCCGGGCAACAACCCGAACCGGATGTCCAGCTACTACGTGACCCTGCCGATGGGGCTCACGAGCACGACCAAACTTCCGATGTGGAAGCCGGAGTCCGGCACCACCTACCTGCTCCATCCGCTCGGTTCCGCGACCGCGGCAACGCCGGCCACGCTGAACGGGCTGAAGGTCATGTGGTACACCGGTAGCCTGCCGATGACCCTGGCGCCTGCCTACGAGCGCGCTTCGCTCGCCGCCCGCGGCTTCCCGATGTCGCTCACGTCGGCCGAGGTCGAGGCGCAGCTTGCTGCGGCAGGTGTCCCGGTCAGCCGCCTCACGGCGGCGCTCCCAACCGTGCTCACGTCGAGTCAGCTGAAGGCGCTGCTCGCCGTTCTCGGCAAGCCCGTCTCCCTCCAGTACTTCGTCTTCGGTTCCGGTGAGCTCGCTGCTGAGTCTCGCACGGGCACCATTATCAAGCTGCAGAACGTCATCGACGGTGTAGCGGTTCGGCCCGACCCGGCATCGCTGCGGGCGGTGACCTCCATCCTCGATCTGCATCTCAACGTGCCGGTGGTGGCCACGGCGGTCGCGGTGATGCGCCGCATGGAGGCGGCCCCGCCGCAGCCCGTCTACGAGTTGCGCTACACCGAGACGCCGGCCGCCGTCACCACGATGGTCAATCTCGCACGCAACCAGATCAACCAGCTGGCCGTTGCGCAGCGTGACCTGCCGATCGGCCTCGGTGTCCTCGGCTTGCTCCTCGTGGCGCCGGCGGTTGTGCGGCTGGCGCGTCGCCGGCCTGGGGGTCCCCCTGACGTAGCTGAGGGCGTGGTCGAGCCCGGCATAAGCCATCACTTCCTCCACCACCACCGCTCGCAGGCAGCGTGACGGCGACGGCTTAGCGCTCAAGCGCACCCCCCTCTTCCCCCGGCCCTTCGGTCGGGGGAAGAGCGCGTCCATGTGGGTCCCGGGCCCGAGCCGAGGGTTGTTCCGAAAGGACTGGCCCTGACGCTGTAGCCGGGCTTGTTCCCTGGTGTGGCGCCAAGGCGCGGTGGGCGACTGCGGAATGGACTTGTTCGACGTGCGACACGGCTCCGGCGAGCTCCTGTGCGGTGAGACGGCCGAGCGCTTGAGCTTGATGCAGTTTCATCCTCTGTGACCTCCGGTTGCGATCAGCTAGCCGCAGCCGGACCCCGAGCCCCGTACTCAACCGGAGCACTTCAGCCTGCAGCCAGGCTTCCCTGCTCGTTGACGCGAGGCGGCATCGACTACGTTGCGCTCGGCGACTCGCAATGGCGAACCGTTCGCACCCGATGTGAGTAGCCGGGGGTGTGTCATGGGTACTGGTCGGTTCGTCGCTCCGGGGCATCGCCGGAGCCGGTGGCATTGGTCCTTGCCGACGCTGCTCGCAGTGGGAGCGCTCGTCATGGCGGCAAGCCCGGCTTCCGCGTCCGAGGTTCGTCCGTCGCCCAAGGCCCGAGTGTCCAGCGCTGCCCTTGCGGAGCGCCTCGCCGCCCGGCCGAAGTTCGCACCGCTGACGACGCTCCCTCCAGCGGAAGTCGGTCGACCGTATTTCGCTGCCGTGCCGGCGCTCGGCGCTCGTGCCGCTGGTTGGCGGATCTCGGCCGGTTCGCTCCCAGCCGGGCTGTCATTCGACGCCCGCACTGGTTGGATCACGGGACTGCCGGCAAGAGCAGCCGACGTGAGGCTGACGCTGATGTCGCCGCGGCGGGCGCATCAGCGAAGCGAGATCCGGATCCTGCAACTGGCTGTCACGGCAAACGCCACCTCCCGGTTCGGCTCGGCACGACCCCGAGCATCGACAACGGGAACCATCGAGGGGACGGTCACTTCGGGCGGCCACCCGCTCGAGCATGCGTGTGCTGTGGCGCAGTCAGCTTCGGGAGCCGTCAAGAGCGTCCTCACGAGCGCCACGGGCGTTTACTCGTTGTCGGGGCTGGCACCCGGCAGGTGGGAGGTGCTCTTCGAAGGTTGTGCCAACAACGTGATCGGTCAGTGGTGGCCGGACCAGAACAGGCAGACGACAGCCCGGGCAATCACCGTCAGGCCCGGAGTCATCACGTTGCTTCTTCCTGTCGCCCTGTTGCCGGGAGGAGCCATCACCGGCACCGTGACCGTCGCCGGGTCGGGACGACGAGCGTCGTCCGTGTGCGTGTACGCCGAGTCTGCGGCGAGCTTCAGCGGCCTCGCCACCGTGGCGCAGGGCGCGGCCGAGACCGGGGCGGTGGGCACCTACGCGATCACGGGACTGCCGACAGGCACCTACGACGTCGCGTTCGTGCCGTGCACCCCCGCCGTCAACCTGCAGGAGACGTGGTGGAACGCTCAGACTGACGTCACTCTCGCCAAGGCCGCCTCCGTTACGGCCCCGCACACGACGTCGGCGATCTCCGCTGCGCTGCAACCCGGTGGGGAGATCAGCGGGACGGTGACCTCGACTTCTCACGTACCGCTGGCAGACGTCTGCGCGGAAGCCATCTCGGCCGAGAGTTTCCTAGGCGGTGATATCGGGGCATTCGGGTACGCCAATGGCCTGCCGTCTGCCACGGCCGTGACGAACCCGTCGGGCGACTATGTGATCACTGGGCTCGCCACTGGGGACTACCTGGTCGAATTCCTGCCATGCGCCGCGGGCCAGGCCGGGAACTACCTCGCAGCGCTCTGGCATCAAGCAACTGCGCTCGCCGCGACACCCGCCGTGTCCGTCACGGCAGGCGAGACCGTGCCGGACATCTCCGCTTCGCTCGGTGCAGGCGGATCCGTCTCCGGCGTGGTCACGTCTGCGTCCACGCACCAGCCACTCTCGGATATCTGCGTGGAGGTGTTCAGTGAGTCCGGTGCCGGGGGGTTGGGAATCACGGGCGCCAAAGGGACGTACCTGGTGACCGGACTGCCCGGTGGGACCTACATTGCCTTGTTTGCGCCGTGCGACGGGCAGAACTACCTGGCCGCGGTCTGGCATGGTGGCGCGACGTTCGCCGTGAAGACGGGGGCCGTGAAGACGGGCATCTCGGCTGCGCTCAGCGCAGGTGGCCAAATCTCCGGGACCATCGAGTCTGCGGGCGGGCTACCACTCACCGGGGTGTGCGTGATCCTCAACCAATTCTTCAGCGGCGGTTCGTCCGGCGAGGAGGGTGGGCCAGTCGGTTTCGGAGGAAGCTTCGACTTTGCCGGCCTGGCCACCGGGACCTACACCATCGGGTTCACTGGCTCTTGTCTGGGTGACAATTACGCAACCGAGATGTGGAACCACGGTGCGAAGCTCCACGTGAAGGCGGGCAGCGTCGTGTCCGGCCTTGCCTTCAAGCTCCCCACAGGCGGGGAGATCACCGGAGTGGTGAGTTCGTCGACGGGAACGGCGCTGTCAGCGATGTGCGTCTCCGTCTTCGCGGAGAGCTCTGGCTTCCCCGTGTTCGCCGGCGGCGTGACGTTCCACGGCCGATACTACGTGGTCGGGCTGTCGACCGGCAAGGACTACCAGGTGAGCTTCGCCCCTTGCAGCGGGACCGAGAACTATATCCCCGCGAAGTGGAGCGGCGCGGTGTCGGTGCAAGCCGGCAAGCAGACCGTCGGCATCTCGGCAGTGCTCCAGGTGGGGGGTGAGATCACCGGCACGGTCGACGCGGCCGGCAAGGTGCCACTGTCGTTCATCTGCGTCACTGCCGTCCCGGCGTTCACCCAGCGACTGGTCCAGTTCTCGGCATTCGCCGGGGTCTACGCGATCGTGGGGCTCCCAGCGGGAGAATACGAGGTCGAGTTCACGGCGTGCGGGAGCGGACCGTACGCGACGCAATGGTGGAAGAACGTCGGGCGGCAGTCGAACGCCACCCCGGTCCAAGTCACCCTCGGCGACGTCACGTCCGGCATTAGCGCGGTCATGCAACGAGCGACGTAACCGGTGCGCCGGCTGGCGGCGTGATGATCACGAAGGGCGTCGTCGTCATGGCCGCCTCCCTGGCTGGTCCGCCACCCACCCGCCGTTCGGGGCAGGATTGGGGCTATGGCTGACACCGGCGACTACGACAAGGCCCTCCTCCGGCTCCAGGAGGAATTGGTGAAGATGCAGCAGTGGCTGCGCGAGGAGGGCGAGCGCGTGGTCATCGTCATCGAGGGTCGCGACGCCGCCGGAAAGGGAGGCGTGATCAAGCGCATCACCGAGTACCTCAATCCTCGTTGGTGCCGGATCGCCGCCCTCCCCGTTCCGAGCGACCGGGAGAAGACGCAGTGGTACTTCCAGCGCTACATCGCCCACTTGCCTGCTGGAGGAGAGATCGTCCTGTTCGACCGGAGTTGGTACAACCGGGCCGGGGTCGAGCGGGTGATGGGGCTTTGCACCCACGAGGAGTACCACCGTTTCCTCCGGCAGTGCCCGGCGTTCGAGCGGATGCTCATCGACGACGGAATCATCTTGGTGAAGTACTGGTTCTCGGTGAGCGACGAGGAGCAGGAGCGGAGGTTCCGCGAACGCCTCAACGCGCCGTTGAAACGATGGAAGCTGAGCGAGATGGACATCGAGGGCCGCAACCGCTGGGTCGAGTACTCCAGGGCCAAGGACGAGATGTTCGCCCACTGCGACTTGCCGGACTCGCCCTGGTACGAGGTCGAGGCCGACGACAAGAAGCGCGCCCGGCTCAACTGCATCGCCCACCTCTTGTCGGTGATCCCGTACCAGGCTCGCAAGCCGGCGAAGATGAAACTGCCGCCCCGTCCTCCAGTAGGCAACTACCAACGGCCGCCTCGCGACCGGTACCGACATGTTCCCGACTACGCGGCGACGCTAGCGTGACCCGGACATGCCGCTAATCCAAGCTCGTGGACTGACGAAGCGCTTCGGCCCGGACGTCCTCGCTGTCGACCATCTCGACTTCGACGCGTCCCCGGGAGGGGTCACTGGGTTTCTCGGCCCCAACGGGGCCGGCAAGACCACCACGCTGCGGATGCTCCTCGGGCTGGTGACTCCGACATCCGGTTCCGTGCTCATCGACGGGCATGCTTACCGCGACCTGCCCAACCCGACGGCGCGGGTGGGCGCCGTGCTCGAGGCGTCGGGCTTCCACCCGGCGCGCACGGCGCGCAACCACCTGAAGCTGATCGCCACGGTTGCGGGCATCCCCTTCAGCCGTGTCGACGAGTGTCTCGACCTCGTCGGCCTGGCCGAGGCCCGGGACCGGGCTGTCGGTGGATTCTCGATGGGCATGCGGCAGCGCCTCGAGCTCGCCCGGGCGCTGCTCGGCAAGCCCGACATCCTCGTCCTCGACGAGCCGGCCAATGGCCTCGACCCGCAGGGGATCGCGTGGCTCCGCGACTTCCTCAAGTGGTACGCCGCCGAGCGGTCGGACAAGGGTGACGACGGGCGCATAGTGATCGTGTCCTCGCACCTGCTGTCGGAGGCGCAGCTGACCGTGGACGACGTCATCGTCCTGGCGGCTGGCCGTCTGGCCGCCCAGGGCAAGCTGCAAGACCTGCTCGCCGGCACCCGCCAGAGTGTCCGGGTGCGGACGCCCGACGCCGACCGCCTCGTCGAGGCGCTGCACGCCGCCCATCTTCCGGCGTCGGTGCGAGACGGCTACGTCGTGTCCGAGGGCGCCACGCCTGAGGCGGTGGGCCCGATCATGGTTGAGAACCGCATCGAGGTGCACGAGATGGCTTCCTCCAGCGAATCGCTCGAGTCGCTGTTCTTCCAGTTGACGAGCGGTGAGGGGATGCACCCGGGGTACGCGGCGGGCTTGATGGGCGACTACAAGCAGTTCACCGACGGGCCATCGGCAGCGCCGCCACCGGCGCCGCGACCGGCGCCAGCGCCGTCACCGGCACCGGCACCGTCGGCCGCCGGCCAACTCGGTGGTCAACGATGACCCGGTTGCTCAGCGCCGAGATCCGCAAACTCCGGACGATCTGGTCGACGTACGTGCTCTTCGGCATCGTGATGGTGCTCGACCTCCTGTTCGGCTTCGCCCTCGCCTTCGCCCCGGGCGGGCGACGCGGTGGCAGCGCCGGCATCGTCCCGCACGGCTCTGCACAGTGGTTCGCCAACGTCTTCTCTGTGCTCGACAATTCGCGGCTTCTCGCCCTCGTGCTCGGCGTGCTCATCATCACGGGCGAGTACCGGCACAAGACCGTGACCCCGACGTTCCTCGCCGAACCGCGTCGAGGTCGGATCGTCATCGCCAAGCTCGGGATCGGCTTCGGCGGCGGCGTCGCCCTCGGCGTGCTCACGATGCTGACGGGGCTCGTCATCGGTTTCGTGCTCGTCGCCGTGCAGGTGCACTCGTGTCTGTCGATCAGCGGCGTGAGCCAGGGGATGTCGCAGGCGGTGTGCAGCACCCAGCACGGTATCTACTACGTGGCCAACACCCACAACATGTGGCACGACTGGTGGCGGATCGCCCCCGGCGTGGTGCTCGGGACCGGCCTGTTCGCCATCTACGGCCTCGGTCTCGGAGCGCTGCTGAAGAACCAGATCGTCGCCATCGTCGTCGGCCTGATCTTCACCTTGGTGGTGGAGACGATCGTCGGGGCCATCTGGCCCACTATCGGCGAGTACCTTCCCGGCCAGGCTGCCACGGCGCTCGAGGATGCCGCTCGGACGAGCTTCGGGGGCGGCGCCGACCGGCTGCTGCCCTGGTGGGGCGGAGCCCTCATGCTCCTCGTCTACGGCGTCGCGCTCGCTGTACTCGGCACGTTGACAACCCTGCGCTCGGACGTCACCTGACGACTGGGGGCGAAGGCGACCTTCGCTCCTCGGGCAGGTGCACCACCACGGCAACCTGGTATTCATGGAAGGTGACGCGCGCTATCGCTGAGCCTCGCCGGGGGAGGTAACTCGGTCCTAACGCCGCTGCTGACTCGAAGCCAATCACTTCGGGTCGGTAGCCGTCTTCGTCCAGCTTCGCCGCAATGCCGGTCATCACACCATAGGTGTTGGTTCCATGCAGGCCGATTACGACGATCTGTACCGGCTGATGACCGGCGGCTCGTTCGATCTCGAGCGAGGCGGTCTTGACCACCGGCATCAATCTCCAGTTGAAGGCCCGCTGGAATTCCTCCGCCTGCCCGCGAAGCGCCAGTCCCGCCACCGCCACCAACGGCAACAGGGCGAGCAACGTGATGCCGGCGTTCGAGAGGTTGGCTACGCCGAGAACCTCGGGCCTCCCGGCTCGGGCGACGGTCACTTTGTCGATGGCTCGCCGCCCGAGGACCACGAACCCGCAGCAGATCGTCATCCATACCAGCGCGCCAACCGGGAGGAGCACCGTGATCAGGTACGGCGGGAACAAGTCGGTGGGGACGACTGCGAACGTGACGACAAGACCCACGCAAGCCAGGGCCGCAACCGTCGAAACGGCGAAGATCTGACGGTTGCGGCTTGACCACGCCAGGACGGCCAGGCCCACCAGGACGGCGAGAGCGATCACGCCGAAGATCGGGGAACGCGCCCCGATTGTGCTGACGATCGAGTGAGTGTTCCTGCCATCGCTTGCAGTCCACCACAGGGGAGGAGGCATGGTCGCAGAGCTCAGAACCCGCAGACCGAACGCCAAACCCTCAACGCTGTGCCCTGTGTCGTGGTTCAGCAACACGCTCAGGTTGCCAGGTCGCCCCGTGAACTCCTGGACCAGCGGCGCCGCCCAGCAGGCAACCCCGAGGACAACTCCGCCTGCAAGCCAACCGAACCCAGACTTCGTGCGGTGGGACCGCGCCATCTCGACTCCCAGGCCCAGCAGGACCACGGCGACTGACGTGGCGGCGAACATCAGATGAGTCTGCGCTGCCACCGACCCGGACAACACCAACACAGGCCACCACCGGCGTCGCCCGCAGAGCACGGCACAGGAGCTTGCGAGGACTGAGAGAAACCACAGGTCACCAAAGTGCGGATTCCACGTGGGACCAAGGGCGATGCTCGGCATCCACGCCACGCATCCGAGTACGACGAGACTTGCTGCCAACGCCCCGAGCAGGCCGAACGCCGACCTGGTTGCCTCGATCGTGAGGGAAGCCGCCAGGATGCAGCACAGCGCCGCACCCCACAACGTGCCGTGGGACGGATCCAGGTGGACCGGCAAGGTGAGCAGCCAGTACTCGAGCGGCCCCAGGTCGTATGTGCCGAAAGACGAGTGCGAACCGACGAGCGGGGTTCGGCTGCTGAGAACGTCCCACGATCGAACGGTGACTGCGGCACCGTCGCCCATCGAAACCCAACCGCGGCTGATCGAACGTATCGTGGCCACGACAAA
>JBEKLQ010000083.1:0-20285 GCA_050010115.1 Acidimicrobiales bacterium
TGACGCTCCTATATTTGTCAAGCGCTCAGGCGGGCTCGATCGTCCAGCCAGTCTCGGTATCGGTGGGCGAGGTCCTGGTTGTGAGTAAGCCCGCGCTCGAGTGCCGAGACGCGACTCGCCCAGGTGCCCAGTTGCGCGGCGACGGTCGCCAAGGTGATGCCGTTCGCGACCCGTCGCTCGCGGAGCTCGGCGACGTCGGTGATAACGGGCGGGCTCACGAGCAAGTAGTAGACCTCACGGGCCACGTAGCGCTTGAGGCAGCGAAGGACCTCCTTCTTGCTCTTGCCCTCTGCCCGCCGACGGTCGGCGTAGATCTGGGTTCGATTGTCACAGGCCAGACGGACCATGACGATCCGCCACAGTGCGTTGTTGGCCTCGCGGTTGCCGCCCCTGTTCAGGCGGTGGCGTGTGACCTTTCCCGAGGAGGCCTCGACCGGGCTCGATCCGCACAAAGACGCGAAAGATCCCTCAGAGTGCATCCGATCGGGGTTGTCGCCGGCTGCGACCAACAAGGCCGATGCCACCTCCGGGCCGACCCCCAGGGCGCTCAAGAGCGCGGGGTTTGCGTGGTGGCACAAGGGGGCGATGACAGCGTCGAGGTCCTCAATCTCGACGGTGAGCTCCTGGTGGCGTCGTGCCAGGCAGCGCATCGCCGCCTTGGTCGCTTCGTTCGGCTCGAGGTAGGAACCGGGGCGCAGCCTGGCGCAGATCGCCACGCGTTCTTGTGTACGCAGCCCTCGCATCTTCACCCTCAGCTCTTCGGGAGCCGTCACCATGAGGTCCCTCAACTGGTTGGCGGCCTGCGTGCGGGCCTTGACCGCCGAGCGGCGGGCGACACGAAGCGCCCGGAGAGCCTCGGCAGGACCGTCGGCCGACTTCGGGGTACCGGTCGCTTCACCGTTGAGGGCAGCCCGGGCAGCTGCCTCGGCGTCGGTCGTATCGGACTTGCCACGGCGCCGGCGTGCTTGGCGGTTGGGGCGGTTGACCTCGACAACTGTGACCGACTCGTCGGAGAAGTAGCGAGCGAGGCCGGCACCGTAGGAGCCGGTTCCCTCGACGCCGACCTTGACGAGGCAGCCGTACGAACCCATCCACGACAGCAGCTGGCGATAGCCCTTTCCAGTCGCAGGGAACGCCTCAGTACCCAAGATTCTGCCTGCTTCGTCGACGACGGCCGCCACGTGTTGCTCGGAGTGGGTGTCCACCCCTCCCGTGACTTCTCGTTCCAGATGATGCATGCTGTTTTCGCCTCCCATTTGCTAAGCCAGATGACGGTGGCACCACCGGCCGGGACGGCGGACAGAACACTCATGGTGCATTCCAAGGCTCCTATCAGGTCACGTCCGTCCGACCGGCTGGTGCGCGTCAAGGCCCGGGGGACCGGGCCGACAGGTCAGCGGGAGGACACGAGGTCAGTTACACCCAGGGTCAGACCCGGGCTCGGGCCAAGACACGCCCAGCGTCACAGCGACGGCTTGTGCAGTTCCAGAGGAAGGCTTGGGGATCTCAGGGTTTTCAACAGACTTAGCTGTTGTCCACCCCCTCCCCCCGGACCCCCCTCCCCGGCTGCTGCTGTTGACCAGCACCCTCAGTATGAGTGTTACACCCTGAACCCAGGGGCGAACCTGGGTGAAGACCATGGAGTGGAGGTAAGCGGACTCGAACCGTCGCCTCCCACGTTGCAAAGGCCGTCACGAGCCACGGGGGCGCGGTCGAGCTCGTCGTCGAGGTCCTAGAGAAGTCCCGGCACCACCGTTATGTCGGGCTGACCGTGCTGTCGCGTTCCGATGGCATCGAGCGGTGGAGCGGTCCGGGCGCAAGTACTGAAGGTGACCAGCGGACTTCTTCGTGCGAGCCGCCTCACCGGCGCTGTCCATAATCCTGTCCATAAACTCCGGAGGACTCGGTCCGACCGCGGGTTACACTGTAGACAAAAGACCTGATCACGGTAGCCTCGATGGAGAGAGGGCTACCAGAAAGACGGACTCCGGCCCATTAGCAGTGAGTCCGATTCGGCCGCTCTCGCACCTCTCCAATGGACACACAGACACTAGCTGGACACTCAGCGCCGCACCCGAAGCATAGGTGAACTCATTCGGGCTGAACGCGTCGCCGCTGCTCGTATCGCCGGGGACGGCGGTCGAAGCGCCCGTGCCGCCCACCCTGAGTCGAGGTTGTCGTCGAGACTCTCAGTGTGGCTGTGTCTGTCGGCGGGTGACGACGCGCCACCGTTCGGGCTCTTGTCCATAACCCTGTCCATAAAGCTGTTTGGTCGCAGTTACCAGACGGAGGCCCCTCCCGCCGCAGTCCGTCCCGCCGCAGTGACACGGCCCGAACGTGTGACCGCAACGCGTCGTAATGTGCTCTCCACAGCCGGCGCAGGCGTACATGCGCGGTTGTGCAGGTGTTGGATCCCAGCCGTGAGAGCCCCCGGCTTGGTGGGCTTTGACCTGGCTAGGACCTTCGCTGCTACCGGGGCATCATGCCAGGCGCGGTGAGGCCCAGCCTGGCGATGAACCGCCGACCGATCGGGTGGAGCATGAGTAGCGTCGTCGCGAAGGCTCCGGCGAGAAGGGCGTAAGGCAGCGTGTCTGTAGCAGCCTGCGCAAGCGCGCCGCTTGCGGCCGCCGCGATGGCCTGCCCGCCTGCCCACGCGAAGTTAGACAGCCCGAAGCCGAGGCCCTGATGAAGTTGCTGACGTTGTGCGCCATCACTGATCATGGCGGTGGCCGGGACGAACAGAAGTCCGAACGCAGGCAGACCGACGACCAGCACCGCGACGAGCAGCCCTACGGGCACGAGGAAGGGCAAGAGCAGGGTCACGACGACAGAGGCCGACACGAACACCCGCACGGGCAACGCGCGCCCACGGTGGTCGGCGACCGTGCCAACCACCGGCGCGAGTGCAGCCTCGACGGCGGCCGCGCCGAGGAACACAGCACCGATCACGACGGCACTGGCGCCGAGGCTGCTTAGCCGAAGCGGAACGAGCACGTCGACGACGCCGAAGGCGAGCCCGGCGAGAAAGGTGAGCCACATACCTCCAGCCAGGCTCGGGTCCCTCAACGCCAGCAGCGCACTATGGAGCGATTGGGATTCGTTGCCGCTCTGCACATGGACGACGAGGCTGGCCAGGATCAAGCAGACTCCAGCGACGGTAGCCCCCGCAAAGGTCGGGCCGGTCCCTACTCGGCTGGCGACCACGCCGACGACGGGACCGAAGAGGGCCCCTCCCACGGCTGCAGCGAACGCCACGCCCAGCACGGCGGCGCGCCGGTCGACCGGTGCGGCGGACGTGAGCCAGGCGAGGCCTCCGGCCCAGGTACATGCGCCCGCGACGCCCTGGACGAAGCGGGCTAGGTCGAGCAGGTCTACGGAGCTGGCGAAGCCAAAGACGAGCGTGGCCGCGCTCATCAGCGTGAGACCTGTCACGACGGCCGGGCGGACCCCGACTCGGCTCGCGAACAAGCCACCTGGCATGGCGCCGAACAGGGCGCCGATGGGGCACGCGGCGACGAGGAGGCCAGCGCCGAACTTCGAGAGCCGGAGCTCGTGCACATAGTGGGGCAAAAGCGGCGTTATCGCGGTGAAGAAGACAGTGTCCACGAAGACGACGGCGGACACGAGCAAGAGGAGCAGGCCGAGTCCCCTCCCGAGCGCCGCAAGCGACTTCAACCTGTCGCGCACCCGGTAAGTATGCCAAAGGGCCCGGCGGACAGGCCTTCGAGCTCCAGATCGGGCTACACGGCCCCGTGACGGGTCCCTGAGCATGGTTTCAGTGTGCTTTCCGACCGACCGCCCGTATGTCCGGAGCGGAACACTCGGGAGTGGTCAATGTTGGCACTCGACCGTCGCTTAGCGCGGAAAGCGGGGTGAGGGTCAGCGGCGCGCACTTGTCCCCTCAGGCGAAGCGCGGGTCACGCCGACGTTATGAGCGTTCCTCTCCGTACGCTAAGTCTTCCGAACCGCCTGCCTGCGAGGCTGGCTCTCGCCGTCAGGGCTAGCGACTGCTGGTCACGTCTGGCTGCTCACGTCCGCCTCCGGGAGATCACGAACACACGGCCTTGAGTACCCGAACGCCGACACGGGTGTCTCGCCGATGGCTCATCGTCGTGTCGAAGACGTCGTGATGGCAGAGGCTTGGGCGTTCCCGGTGACGCGGACGAGCATCGGCCTTGCGTTTCGATGAACAAAGGAGTATGGTTTCGCCTTACAACCTGCTCATTGGTTATCATCATGCCGGATGCGCCGATGTTTAGGCTCTAGGGACTCCGTCGGAAGTCACCTTGGGAGGGGGATTGAGTGCTGGAGAAGCCCGAAGGAGATCTAGTCCGGTGTCGCCGGCCTTGCGATCCCACGCATCGTTCTCAGAGCGGCGCGGAGGAGGTCGGCCCCCGAGCTGCGGCGGCAGAACGCGGAAGACGTTGCTCCCGAGCGCGCGTGCCCGACTGCACACGGAAT
The DNA here is from genome assembly GCA_050010115.1 of Acidimicrobiales bacterium. GTDB lineage: Bacteria > Actinomycetota > Acidimicrobiia > Acidimicrobiales > Bog-793 > JAKACA01. The sequence continues at coordinate 4,462 of JBEKLQ010000083.1, forward strand.
GCTTGAACGGGGCTGAGGAGGGGGATGCGCCGCAACCGAAGCAAAGGTCCGGGGCGGGTGCCCGACGTTCGCATCTTCTTCGCCAGTGACATCCACGGGTCGGAGGTCTGCTTCAAGAAGTTCCTCAATGCGGGGAAGTTCTATGGGGTAGACCTCATCATCCTGGGCGGAGACATCACTGGTAAAGCGATGGTGCCCATCGCGAGGCAGCCGGACGGGAAATTTCGGCTTCGGTTCATGGGAACGGAGCGCGTCGTCAACGCAAAGGGCTTGGAGGAGATCGAGGAGAGCATCCGTTTCAACGGCTTCTACCCCTACGTCTGCGATCCCGGAGAAGTCGAGCAGCTTATGAATAGTCCCAAGGACGTCCGCCATGCCTTCAGCTCGGTCATGCGCGAGCAGGCCGAGGGGTGGATGCGCTTGGCGGACGAGCGGCTCACCGGCACTGGGATCCGGTGCCTGATCATGCCTGGCAACGACGATGAGCCGTTCTTGAACGAGGTTCTGGACGAATCAGCCTGCGTGGAGAACCATGACGGCTCCATTATCGAGGTTGGCGACTACTACGTTGCCGGCTACGGATGGTCCAATCCCACGCCGTGGGATACGCCCCGGGAGAAGCCGGAGGACGAGATCGAGAAGGAGCTGCGAGACCTGGCGTCCCGAGTGCCCGATATGAGTCGACTTGTGTTCAACCTGCACGTTCCTCCGTACGACTCAGGGCTCGACTTCGCGCCTGAGCTGCGCCCAGACTTCTCTATGGTCAAGGCCGGTGGTCACCCAAACATGATCCCCGTCGGCAGTTTGGCCGTGCGCCAGGTTGTCGAGGACTTCCAGCCTATGCTCGTCCTCTCAGGCCACATCCACGAATCCAGGGGTGTGACGAAGATCGGCGATTCGGTTGCAATCAATCCTGGAAGCGAATACAACGTCGGACGGCTTTTGGGGGTCTTGATTGACCTGGAGAATGGAAGGGTCACGCACAACCAGTTTGTTGTCGGCTAGCTGTACGTCCGTTTGACTATTTGTCTACGTGGTTTGGAGGTGAGATAGATGGCCGAAGGTGAAGCTCCGCAAATCCCAGGTGGAGGCGCCGGGCTGTTCGTCCGCAATGCAACGGGCCTCGTCAGAAGTGCGGGCATGTTTGACACGATCTTTTTCAACTGGATCGCAGCCGGGGGGATCGGCCTCGCTCTTGTGTACAATGTCTACTGGGCCCTCAATGCCTTTCCAGGGGTGAATCTCGTCGCAGCAAGCCTCGCTGTCGTTCCACTAGCCATATGCGCGGTTTTGGTCTTCTCTCTGTTGGCGGCGAGCATACCTCGATCCGGCGGCGACTACGTCTTTGTAAGCAGAATCGTAAACCCTGTGTGGGGATTCATCGAGTCGTTCACGGGCTTTATCTCTGTCATCTTGTACTCCGGTTGGGTCGCGTGGTTCACTGCGGTTGCTTTCGTGCCTGCAGCTCTCGGTGTGCTGGCAGAGTCGTTCCATAGCAGTGGACTGGCTTCGGCCGCCACCTGGTCATCGGGCAAGACGGGAAGCATCGTCGTGGCCGGGGTAGTGCTGCTGCTCGGGGTTCTTATCATGCTGTGGGGCTTCAGGCCGACCTTGCGCGCGATAACTCTCATGGCTGTCTTTGGACTTGTCGGTCTGCTCATCGCCGTTGTGGTCCTAGCTGTCCACAGCCATTCCGACTTCATCTCTCGGTTCAACAAGTACGGAGCTTCTCAGTCGGTAAAGAATGCCTACGGGACGATTCTAAGCGGAGGGACGAAGGCCGGCGTTGCGGTTCGTTCCGGATCTGCCGCCTTCTCGAGGTCAGCCTTCCCGGCGATGGTGATCTCCTTCTATGCGCTTGGCTACTCCGTGTGGTCGATCTATTTCGCGGGCGAGATGAAGCAGGGGCGTTCACGCAGCCGTGAGCTGAGTGTGATGATGGTTCCTATGGTTTTGAACGTGATCGTGTATGTGGTTGCGTTCATTCTTCTGTTCAAGACTGTCGGTTATCCATTCGTGAGTTCGGCCAGCTATCTGTATAACTACGCGCCTGCGTCGTATCCGCTGGCCGTTCCCCCGTTCTTGCCGCTGTTCGCTAGCGTGCTGTCAGGGAGCACGTTCCTCAATGTGGTCATCTCGCTCTCTTGGATAATGTGGCCTGTGGCGATGGTGTTTCTCACGATCGTTCAGTTCTCCAGGATGATCTTTGCCTGGTCGTTCGATGGAGTTATTGGCGAGTGGATGTCTAAGGTCAGCGATCGGAGTCACCAGCCCACTCGCGCGATTGTCATCCCGGCGGTGATGGCCTTCATATGTGCCGTTCTGATCGTGGAGGTGGGTTCGTTGCTTACGATCATCGCGTACACGGTGCTGCTGGCGCTGATCTTCTGGGGTTCCATGGCGGTTGCCGGGATAGTGATGCCTTATCGACGCCGCCAGCTGTACCTCAGCAGTTCGGCGCGGTGGGAGATCGGCAAGGTCCCTGTCATCACGATCGCAGGAACGGTGCTCCTGGCCTGGGTCCTCGTCGAGTTCTACTTGGTCTTCAAGTACTCGGGACTGGGGATTTCGAACGTTGGCGAAGCGGTCGGGATTGTGCTGGGCGTGATGGCAGTTGGCGCGCTGATCTTCCTCGCCTTCTACGTTCGGAAACGCCGGCAGGGTTACGACGCGATGCTCGTCTACAAGGAGATCCCGCCTGAGTAACAGCACGCGTCTCTCATCCGTCTCCCCGGATGAGACGGGGCGAGGCTCCGGGGTCTGGGCTTCGTCTTCTGCAGGCTGGCCAGGAAGGTAGCAGATGATTCTCACTGATGAAAGTCCGGATGTACCCTCGTGCGATTTGGACGCTCGCGTTGCCGTCGTGACGGGCGCTGGCCGCGGGATGGGTCGCGCAGAGGCCCTCGACCTCGCTCGTCATGGAGCGCGGGTGGCCGTCCTGGACATCGACGGCGAAGCCGCGCAAGCGACCACGGCCCAGATTCGCAGTCTGGGACGAGAGAGCTTGGCCATCCAGGGCGACGTGGCCGAGTCGTGGGTGACGCGCGCCGCGGTGGCAGACGTAATCGGGTCATGGGGTCGGTTGGACATCGTCGTGAGTAATGCAGGGATCATCCATTCGGGAGCAGCCCTTGAGGAGACGACCGATGACGAGTGGCGTCGGACGTTAGAGGTCCACATCGATGGGGCTTTCTACCTGGTTCGCGCCGCGCTTCCGTACCTGACGGTCAGTCCCGCTGGTCGCATCATCTTGATCTCCTCGATGTGGGGACAGGCGGGCCCAGGGCACTCTCACGCATATTGTGTCGCGAAGGGTGGCCTGATCGCCTTCGCGAAGAACCTCGCTCGAGAGCTGGGACCAAGCAGGGTTTGCGTGAACGCCGTGGCCCCCGGGGGTGTCATGACGCGCATGGCCGCAGCGCAATCTGCTGAGGAGTACGAAAACGACCTCGCCACGATTCCCCTTGGCCGATACGCCACCCCAGCGGAGATCGCAGCCCTCGTGTCCTTCCTCGCATCGGACGCGGCCGCGTTCATCACCGGCCAAACGATACCCATCAACGGCGGCCAGTTACTCGGAGGGTTCTAGAGGAATGGACTTGAACGAGGAGCCCTCCGCCGGACGCTGGGGCCCGACCGATCAGCTGGGGGCTGCCAACGAAATCACGGCGGGCGTGGTACGTGGGGCGGTCGATCTGGTGCGGGAGGGTCGGATCTACGACCTCAGCCAGCCACTCTCGGCTACCTCGCCACGCCTCCCCGTCGTGCAGTCGCCATACAGCCTCTGCCTTTGGTCGAACCCGTACGCGGGACGGTCGTGGTACCGAGAGGAGGAGGGGGCGACCAACGGAGTCGCCTTCGCTGATGAGCGTGTGACCCTGGATCTTCATACCGGCACGCATATCGACGCCCTCGCGCATGCCTGGATCGACGACCGGACCTACAACGGTTTGGACTTGGGCGCGGTGATCGGCAACTGGGGTCTGAAGAAGCTCGGTATCGAGAACGTGCCGCCTCTGCTCGCGAGAGGAGTCTTGGCAGACGTGCCTTCCTACCGAGGGCGCGATCTGGATCCTGGCGAGGCGATCACAGCAGAGGACCTCGAGGGCACGCTGGAGAGTCAGGGCTCGGACGTTCGTCCCGGCGACATCGTCCTCGTGCGGACAGGGTGGTCTCGCTACTACGGGACGGACAACGCGACGTACGTCGGAGACTGCCCCGGCATCGGCTTGGGGGCTGCCCGATGGTTGACGCAGCAGCGGGTGACGGCGGTCGGGGCCGACACGATGGGTCTTGAGGTCTACCCCGGGGAAGCTCCCGGTGTGCTTTACCCGGTCCACCAGTACCTATTGGCTCGATCGGGCACCTACATCATCGAACAGGCGATGTTGGAGGAGATCGCCGGTGTGGGCATCCACGAGTTCCTGTGCGTTTGCGCCGCTCCGAAGTTTGCGGGCGCGACGGCTGCACCGGTGCGGCTGACGGCGGTGGTCTGACCATGGGTGGCGCATTCGCCGGATCAGCAGGGATCATCACAGGGGGCTCGTCGGGGATCGGGCGGGCGGCCGCGCTGCGACTCGCCGCCGAGGGGGCTTATGTAGCCGTGGCCGCGCTTGACTCCGAAGCCGGCGAGCAAGTGGCTGAAGAGATGAATCGGCTGCACGCTGGGTGCGGGCTCTTCATCCGCGCGGACGTCACCGATCACGAGGACGTTCAGGGCCTCGTGGATGAGGCGGAGAAGGCGTTCGGATCCCTCCACTTCCTGTACGCGAGCGCCGGGGTCGGAGCGGCGGGCACCGCCGTGACCACCTCGGTGGATGTCTGGCGGCGCGTGATCGACGTGAACTTGACGGGAAGCTTCCACCTCGCGAAGTACGGTATCCCTGCTCTGCAACGAGGTGGCGGGGGTGCGATCCTGCTCACCGGCTCGGACATCGGGCTCGTCGGCGCAACGAACTCGGTGGCGTACTGTGCCGCCAAGGGTGGGGTGGTGAACCTTACCCGCGCGCTCGCGCTCGATTGCGCGCCCCTTGGCATTCGAGTCAACTGCATCGCCCCCGGCTCGACGGAGACACCAATGCTCAAGCGGTGGTTCGACACGGCGGAGGATCCCGCGGCAGAGATGTCAAGTCTGCTCGACCGAATCCCGCTCAGGCGTCCAGCGCGACCCGAGGAGATCGCCGATGTCGCCCTCGGACTGCTGTCAGATGCGACCTCGTACATGACCGGCTCCATCGTCTCGGTCGACGGGGGGGTGACCGCGTGGTACGGGATCTAGTGGTCATCCCACCTTGCGGAAGGCCTGCGGCCAGAGTCTCACGTGGCTCCTGCTCCAAACGTTCCGTACAATTCGGGACGGCGACGGCTCAGGTATGGCGACGATTGTTGCGACGCTTGGACTGCCGCCGGATCGATGTCGACTACGAGGAGCTGCTCCGCGGCGGCGGCGAGCCCCAGCACTTCGCCGGCGGGACCCGTCACCGTACTTCGCCCGAAGTAGCGGTAACGCTCGTCGGCGCCGACCGCGTTGACAATCGCTACGAAGAGACCGTTCTCCCGAGCCCGCGTTCTCGCGTACAGGTCTTGATCGACTGCGAACGGCTCCATATTGGCGGTCGGAACCAGGATCAACTGTGCGCCACCAAGGGCCAGCGTCCGCGCGCACTCCGGGAACTCGACATCGTAACAGATCAGGATCCCAATGCGCCCGATCGAGGAGTCGAAGGTTGCAAGCGAACTCCCCGGTGCAAAGGCCGCTGGTTCGTCGGCGAACAGATGCGTCTTGCGGTACACGCCAAGAAGCGCGCCGTCGGACTCGATAACGCATGCACTGTTGTAGATGAGGCCGTCTCCGCGTTCAGGGAAACCGACGATCGACAGCAGACCGTAGGCCTTGGCCATCTGCGCGAGTCGTCCGATGAGTGGCCCAGGCGCTGTCTCGGCCAGTTCACCCAGGCGGTCCCACACCATGTATCCGGTCAGGAACAACTCGGGAAACACGATCGCATTCGCACCCTGTTTTCGAGCCTCGGCCATCAAGGTCTCAGCACGGCGGAGGTTGGCCGCCTTGTCGTATCGCACTGGCTCCGTCTGCGCGAGCGCAAGTCGCACGGAGCCAGGCGCAGGGCGCGACAGCGACGGTCTGGACACGTAGCAAGGATAAGCCGACGAGCTGGCACGGATCTGGAGCGGCAGGTTCGACGATGAGAAGGAGTTGTCGCACATGACCAAGGCCGTACCGCAGGTTGTGCCTTTGGACTCAGTACCGCCGGTGCCTCGGGACGAGGCACCTACCAAGGTTCGTATCGCTCGACTAGTCACAAAGCAGCGCTGCGGTTCCGATCTCCTCCTCGGCGTCTGCTGGATGGAGCCGGGAGACAGCACCAACTGGTGGTCGACCGAGGAGCAGAACACGACGGCTGACGGAGAGCATTACTACGGCCCGCTGACTGAGGCCTACTTCGTGCTTCGTGGTCGTCTCCGCCTGTCTTGGACCAACGGGGAACTCGAATTTGGGGCAAATGATGCGGTGTCCCTTCCGAAGGGTTGGCGCTACCGACTCGAATGCATTGGAGACGTGCCGGCGTTCCTCGTGTACGGCTTCACTCCTCCGCCCGAGTGACTGGTCGGCCTCAGGGTCATGTTTGGACTCAAACGGGGTCGGTGATCTTGCTGGAGACCAGCGAGCGGGCCGGCTTTGCGATCCCGTCAGCCGTTGTGCACAAGTGCGAAGGGCCGACGAGGGAGACGAGCGCGTCTTCCCGCGGCGGACCTGACCGGAGCGAGGAGTGTCACCGATATGTCGAACCGGGTGCGTGGCAGCCGAATTGAGCAGATACCGGAACCGGGTGCCCGCCGTAGTTGGTGGCTTCGGGAGGCCCTGGCCGCCGAGCCCGAGTCCCCGGCAACGTCGCCCCTGGACCGCGATGTCACCGCTGACGTCGTAATCGCTGGTGGCGGCTACTCGGGACTGTGGACTGCGTATCACCTCACCGAGCGCGACCCAGGGCTGAAGGTGGTCGTCCTTGAGCAGGACATCTGCGGGGGTGGTGCCAGTGGTCGCAACGGCGGGCTAGTCACGGGTTGGTGGGACGAGCTGTCACGAGTAGTTGAACTGTTCGGGGAGGATGGCGGGATCGACACATGCCGCGCCCTAGGCAGCAGTATCCGGGCGATCGGGACGTTCTGCGAACGGCACGGCGTCGACGCGTGGTATAGGCGCGGGGGCTACGTCATGACGGCAGCGGTTCCGGCGCATGAGGGCGCTGCTAATGAAGTGGTGGAACTCGCCCGGCGACTCGGTGTGGGCGATGAGCTTCTCCCTCTGACGGCGCAACAAGTGCGCGCAAGGTGCGGTTCCCCCGTGTTCGGCGCGGGTGCACTCATGCGCGACGGCGCAACCGTCCAACCGGCCCGTCTGGCGAGGGGCCTACGACGCGTTCTACTAGAACGTCAAGTACAGATCTTCGAAGGAACGAAGGTGGAACGGCTTCGCAGCAGGGACCCGTGCGTGATTGAAACAGCGGCCGGGTCCGTCCGAGCCGGGTCCGCCGTCATCGCCGTGAACGCGTGGGGCGCACACTGGCGAGAGCTGCAGAGACTTACCGTTGCCCGTGGTAGTTACGTCACACTCACCGAACCCATCCCCGCCCGGCTTGAAGAACTTGGATGGACAGGAGGTGAGTGCATCACCGACTTGCGCACAGCGGTGCACTACCTCCGCACCACGGCGGATGGCCGGATCGCCTTCGGGGGCGGAGGTGCCGCGATTGGGATAGGACGGTCGATAGGACGGACCTTCACTCATGATCGAGCGGCCGTGCGCCGAACAGTCGAGGGGTTCCGGCGGCTGTTGCCCATGCTTGCCGATGTCCGGATCGTCGACGCGTGGGGGGGTCCTATTGACGTAGGGCCATTTCACCTGCCCTGTTTCGGTCGGCTCGGACGTGGGCGCGCGTACTACGTGACCGGATACACAGGCAACGGGGTAGGACCGAGCGAGCTCGCTGGACGGGTTCTGACTGGACTTTGCCTTGGTCAGGAGGATCGGTGGACCTCATTGCCCATTGCGCGCTACGAGCCACGGCGCTTCCCTCCTGAGCCGTTCCGTTCATCCGGCGGCTGGCTCGTGAACCGTGCCGTCGTCCAGCGCGACCGTCAAGAAGAACGATCAGGGGCAGCGAAGCCTTCGACGGACTTCGTTGCTCGGTTGCCCTCAAGGTTGGGCTACCGCTTACCCCCTGAGTAGTACGCATCCGATTGGCGAGGAGCCGGATGTGAACGGTCTATGACCCTCGTGTGTTACGAGACGTGGCTTGGGCTGACTTGGTGAAACCTTCAGATTGGGCTCCCGCTGCTGGTTGTTTCAGCTCGAGGCGGCCGAGAACTGGACAGCGCAAGTAACGGTCTCGGTGCTGGCGATCCCGTGCGTCGTATAGCTCCTGGTGCCCACGGGCGCACGACTGTACCGTCTGGACGGTAGCGTAGCTCTATGAAACGAGCAAAGGACACCCGCGATCGGATCCTGTTTGGAGCAGAGGAGGTCGTTCTTCGCGACGGCGTAGCGCACCTGACGCTCGAAGCGGCGGCAAACGAGGCCTCTGTCAGCAAGGGTGGGATCCTCTATCACTTCCCGACACGAGACGCCCTCGTCGCGGGCATGCTGCAGCGTCTTATCTCGTCGTTCGATGATGATCTTGAGCGGGAGGGTGCCTTTTCCGGTCGTCCCGGAGCCTTTACTCGTGCGTACCTCGAGGTGACCTTTGGTCCTCCCAAGACTGCCGCCCCAAGCCGCCAGAGGCGGCTTGGGGCGGCAGTCGTCGCCGCGGTCGCGGCCGATCCCCAACTGTTGGAGCCGCTGAGCGAACGCTTCGCTGAGTGGCAACACGCGCTAACGAGCGATGGTCTGCCGCCCGCAACCGCGAGCCTTGTCCGGCTGGCAGCGGACGGCCTATGGCTCAGCGAATTGCTCGGGCTGGCGCCGCTGGGGCAGCGCTTGCGTTCATCGGTTCGTGACAACCTCGTCGCCCTCCTCGATGCGTCGTCAACACCTCCTGCGGGCACAGCCCCGGTTCGGGCACGGCACCACGCCGGCGGTTCTCATAGTGAGAAGAATTCAACGTGAGCATCGCTCCGGCGGCATCCATCGGCGCGGCAGGCCCACAGGGCCTTCGACTCAGGAGCCGGGCAGCTGACTTTTCGACTTTCGTCCGGCCCGCGAAGTGGTGCTTGGACGTCAACAGAAGCCGCGCTGCACGCGCTCTTCGGGCCTCGAGATTGAGGCTCTCGATCGGGTGGTTCATCGGGATAATCCTGGGCAACCCGATGTTCGCAGCGATGGCGGTGGGCGTCGTCCGGCCGTTTGCGAGCCCATGGTCTTGGCGGTCCGGAGGGTTGTCGCGTCGACCTTTCTGCGTCTTAGGTTCCGCGATGCGCCAAGCGATCAGTCTCCCGCAGTTAGCTCTTCCTGGCCGCGGCCAGACGAAGCTGTCCGAAGGTGCGTGTGATCGCACGAACGGCTATCGAAGTCAGCGCGAGACTGCGTTTTATGCATTGATTTCTCCGGATCGCTAGTGATAAGATTCGAATTAGTCAATTTAAGTGCTCGAATGCAAGGGGGGTACGTGGCTAGGATACTCGATGAGCTGGATTTGCGGATGATGGCGGAACTCCAAGAGGATGGGCGCAGATCGTTCCGGCAGATCAGCCACGATCTCGACGTGGCGCCCGGCACGGTGCGCATGCGCGTCTTGCAGCTCATCCAGGACGGCGTCTTCAGAGTCATCGGAGTGCCTGACCCCTGGCGCATGGGCTACAAGTTCCACGCGACGGTTGGCCTAAAGCTGAAGCCCGGGAACGCTGAGAAGGTGGCCGATCTGCTGGCCGAACGCGAGGAGATCGGATGGGTCGGCCTGACTTCGAACACCTTCGACGTCATGTTCGAAGTCGCGCTGCCCGATAGCAGGGCCTTCGGAGAGTACCGGGAGCACTTCCTGGCGTCGCTCCCGGGCTGCGTTGCTGTTGATGTGTTCGAGATTTGGGGCATCCGAAAGTTCCATTACCGCCTGGTCCCTCCAGTCACTGAATGGGTGAGGACTCACGGCATCGCCCGGGAGTCCCTGTGAGCCCAACCCGCAGTAAGGCCACGCGTGCTGGCGGCTGGTCACGAGAGTGATTTCTCAGCATGTCGTGCATCCACCACTCCGACGCGTGCTTCGGCGAGCCTCTCACTGCGCGACGAGCATGTGTGACAGTCAAGACATTGGCGTCCTTCATGGGTAAGTCCGTTGGTCTCAACCAGGTCTGTTGCGTGCGCAAGACGAGGGCATTGAGGATGCCGAATACAAGGCGACCGAGCGACCATTGCATGTCGGCGCCTTTCACCCGGGAGTCGGTCTGCTCCCTCCCCAATACACGGACTCGGACGCCTGAAGACCATCACGAACTTGAACAGGGTGACGCCGAGCGGGAGAGCACAGCTGTCACCCGATGGTGTACGCGGCGATCCCGGCGCCATACCCCCAGGTGGTGTAGCTGGGAGTCTGGATAAGCAACAGAAGGAGAGAAGGAGAGATCGTGTCCTACCAAGACATGTTGACCGAAGGCGGACCGCTCCGCCCCGAACTCGCGTTCCCCCGGGAGGAGTACGACCGGCGGCTCAGTCAGGTTCAGGACCGGATGCGGGAACGCGGAATCGACGTGCTGCTTGTCTCGAACACCTCGAACTGGGCGTGGCTGACGGGTTACGACACGACGATGCCGTCCTGCTATGGGGTGGGGATCGTGAGTATCGACGGTGGGCTGGCGTGCCACACGGCCGAGCTCGAAGTCCCCTGCGCGCTGTACAACTCGATCGTGGACGACGTGATCGTCTACCAATGGTACGACGCGCGCAGCACCGCTGAGCAGCTGACGGACGCGCTCCTGGAGCGCGGAGCCGATGGCAAGACCATTGGGGTCGAAATGGGCTACCCCGAGACCTTCGCGATCGGCGCGTTCGACGCCAGGAGCTACCTCGTACTGCGTGACCGGTTGCCCAAGGCGACCTTTGAGGATGCCACACAGCTGATCCTCGATTGCCGGGTAATTAAGACGTCGGCCGAGCTCGAGTACATGCGTGCGGCCGGTCGGATCACCTGGACGGGCCTCCAAGCGTCGCTCGCCGTGATCGCTGAGGGGGTCACGGACAACGACATCATCGCTGCCGGCTACGAAGCCATGTACGCAGCAGGCAGCGAGCTCACCTCAATCGACGGGATGTGCATGGCGGGTCATCGTGCCGGGCTCGGCCCGCACATGCCCTTCAAGCGCACCAGGTTGGCTGCCGGCGACACGGTCTACCTTGAGTACACCGGCACGTATAACCGCTACAACGCTCCCACTATGCGCAGTGCCGTCGTAGGAGCACCATCGGATGGGGTTCGGCGACTCGCCGACGCGGCAATCGAAACCCTGAACCTGCTGATTGACAACATCGCGCCAGGGAGGACCGGTGACGACGTCGCGCGCGTCGCCAAGAAGGGCTTGGCGCCAGTCGCCGATGAGAGCTGGTTCCATGGCGGATTTGGCTACTCGATCGGGCTCGGCATGCAGCCATCGTGGACCGAGGCAGCGATGTACATCGCCGAGGGCGAGGAGCGCGAGCTGAGGCCGGGCATGACGTTCCATCTTCCGATGTGCCTCTTCGTTCCTCGGCAGTTCGGCACTGGGTTCTCGGAGAGTGTTGCTGTCACGGAAGACGGATGCGAGGTGCTCACGCCTGGCGGCGCGAGAGAGCTCGCGGTCCGGTGAAGCCGCGCCCAGACCTGTGACCACCTCGGGGCGTGTCAGCCCACCAAAGTGGATCGTCGCGATCGACGTCGGAGGCACGTTCACGGATGCCACCGCCATCGCCAGTGACGGCATGGCGACGGTTGCGAAGGTGCCGTCGACGCCAGATGATCCAGCCGCTGCGCTGGTGACGGCCGTCACGGAACTCGCCCAACAAGGGGTGGACCCGACCATGGTGAGCGGGCTCTTCCACGGCACGACAGTGGCGACGAACGCGGTGATCACGGGTCGGCTCGCGCGCGTCGCTCTGATCACGACGGAGGGATATCGGGACATGCTGGGTTACCGGACGGGGGCGCGCCCAAGGGTCTACGACCTGGAGCAGCCTCGTCCTCGCGAGCTTGTCCCCCGCCGTCGCCGGTTCGAGGCACGCGAGCGCCTGTCCTGGAACGGGGTGACCGTCACGCCGCTACAAATGGCTGAGATTGACCGGGTGGTGGAACAGGCGAGTGTCAGCGACGCCGAGGCCTTCGCAGTTTGCCTGCTCTTTAGCTACATGAATGACGCGCACGAACGGCTGATCGGGGAGGCGCTGCGGGAGCGCCACCCGGGCATCCCCGTCACGCTGTCGTCTGAGATCGCCCGGGAATTCAGGGAGTATCCACGGGCCGCCACGACGGCGCTGAACGCGGGCCTGCGTCCGCTTGTCGGCTCCTATCTTCTGAGCGCTGAACGCCAGGTTCGGGAGCTGGGAGTCGGCGGCCCGTTCCTGATTATGCAGTCGAACGGGGGGTGCGTGCCGGCAGCCCGTGCCGACTCCGAGGCTCATCGTTTGTTGCTGTCTGGCCCTACCGCGGGTGTCGCGGGTGTCGTAGGTATCGCCGCCCAGCTCGGCCTGGACCGGGTGCTCTCCCTCGACATGGGCGGGACTTCGCTTGACGTTTGCCTGATTGACGGCGGCGTTCCCCCAGTTGTGGTGTCTGAGGAAGTGAACTTCCATCCGGTCCTCGCACCATCGGTGGACGTCGTGACGGTTGGCGCTGGCGGTGGCAGCATCGCCAGCGTCGACGCGTCGGGCCGGCTAAGAGTAGGCCCGAACAGCGCAGGCGCTGACCCAGGCCCGGCCGCGTACGGTAGAGGCGGGAAGGAAGCGACACTGACCGATGCGCACGTGGTCGTGGGATCGCTCGGCGGAGGCGCTCGCTTGGCAGGCCGCCTGGCGCTGGACGCTGGCGCGGCGAACGAAGCTGTCGGGCGTATCGCGGACAAGCTGGACATGCACAGCGAGGAGGCTGCCGATGGCGTCATCGCCGTGGCTATGGCGCACGTCATGCGGGCCATGCGCAGGGTGTCGGTGGAGCGCGGAGTGGACCCTCGCGACTACACGGTTGTGGCTTTCGGCGGCGCCGGCCCGCTGCACGCAGGTCGCCTGCTTCGGGATATGGCCCTGAGTGCCGTAATCATTCCCCTCCACCCGGGGCTGTTCTCGGCGAGAGGACTGGTTGCGGCAGATCTGCGCGTCGATGAGTCGCAGACTGTCCTGAAGGTCCTGGACGATGAAGCGCTTGTAGAGATCGCCTCATGGTACGCGGCGACGTCCGCCCGGCTCACTGGGCGGCTTCGCGACGACGGAGTGGGGGCGAAGCGGATCAGGCTCGCGGGTAGTGCCGATTGCAGGTACCTCGGGCAGGGGTTCGAGCTCGCCGTACCGCTTCGCGGCCTCCGGCTTGGGTCGCTGCGGAAGCTCGAAGCCGACTTCCACGACCTGCACAAGGCAACCTACGGCCACGCTGTGCAGGGCGAGCCGATCGAGGTTGTCACCCTCCGCTTGTCCGGGTTTGGCGGTCTGAACCGTCCCGAGGCCGCGACCATCGGGACTGGCAGTCCCTCCCCACCCAAGACTGCGCTCATAGCCCGCCGCCCGATGCTCTTGCCCGGGTCATTGTCGAAGCGGGAGGTGCCGGTCTTCGCGCGGCACGAACTCCTAGCGAGGAACGTGGTCGAGGGACCTGCGCTCATCGAGGAGATGGACTCGACGACCTTGGTCCTCACAGGCCAGAGAGCCACGGTAGACCGCCTCGGGAATTTGTGGCTGAAGGAGGCTCGATGACCGGCGGCCAACGCGACAACCGGCTGGATCCCGTCACCTTCGAACTCATCCACGCGCAGATACTCTCGGCGGCAGAAGAGATGGGTGGGGTTCTGAAGCGGTCGAGCTTCAGCCCGATCATCAGGGAGATGAACGACTTTAGTTGCGCTCTCTTCGACCGCGCCGGTGACCTCGTCGGCCAGGCTGACTACATCCCAGCGCAGCTCGGTGCCATGTCCCTGGTCGTCAAGTCGACGGCTAAACGTTGGCGGGACTCACTCCAGCCCGGAGACGTCTTCATCGCCAATCATCCGTACATGGGGTGCATGCACACGCCGGATCTCAATGTGCTGATGCCGGTCTTCATTAGTGACAGGCTCTTCGGCTGGACCGGAACCACGGCTCATCACATCGATGTGGGCGGGGTGAACCCCGGTACCGAGGGCGCGAATCTACGCCAGTTGTACGCAGAAGGCCTCGTCCTTCCTCCGGTCCACCTTCTTCGGGGCGGCGTGGAGAATCACGACCTGATCTCGATCATCGCGAATAACGTGCGCGACCCTTTCACGACCTTGGCTGACCTCCGTGCGCAGGAATCGTCGTGCAGAGTCGGCGCTCGCCGCATCGAGGAGGCCGTGGAGCGCTTTGGGGCGCGTACGATCTCAGCGGCATTCGCCCAGTCGCTTGACGTTGTCGAACTGGCGACCCGCATTTCTCTCCGAGATCTGCCGGATGGCTGTGGCGAGGCAGAGGGCTATCTCGACGACGATGGCGTCAACGGCCCTCCGACGCGAATCCATGTCCGCCTCACCAAGTACGACGATCACCTTACCGTCGACCTCTCCGGCTCCGCGGACCAGGTGCCGGGGGCGCTGAACGTTCCTTGGGCCAGTACCCGTGCCGCGATTGTCTTCTTGGTTCGAGCCATGACCGACCCCGAGATGACGACGAACGACGGGATCCTGCGGACGGTGGACATCGTCTGCCCGCAGGGCAGCGTTCTGAACCCGTTGTCTCCTGCCGCAGTGTCAGTCCGGCACAATACCTGCCAGCGCCTGGCCGAGACGCTGATCCGCGCTGCCTCGTCGATCTGGCCTGAGCGGGCAGTGGCGAGCGGAACCGTGACCTTCTTCGACATCAACCTCGAGAGCGTCTCGCCCAAGACCGGCAGGGCTTCGGTAATGATGGACGTGGTCGGCGGAGGTACCGGAGCACACCGGAGCGGGGACGGCCTCGACGGCGTGGATACGTACATGTCGAACGTCGCTTTGCTTCCGGTCGAAGTGGCAGAGACCGAGTACGCGGTGCGGGTGCTCCGGACCGAGCTAGTCAAGGGGTCTCAGGGCCTCGGCGAGCACAACGGCGGGCTCGGGATCAGGCGGGAGTATCAAGTCTTGGACTTTCCGCAGGTCGCGACCGTTTACGGAGAACAGACCGATCCCCGATTCTCCCCGAAGGGGAGCAATGGCGGAGGCGACGGGTCCGTGACTCGCATCTCTATTTTCGACGCGGCCGGCCGGCTGTTGAACGTACCAAGCAAGACGACTTTGATGCTCCAGCCAGGATCAGTAGTCCGGGTCGAGACCAGCGGTGGAGGCGGGTTCGGGGATCCGCTCAAGCGTGCACCTGCCGCCATCAACGAGGACACACTGGATGGCCGCATCCCGGAACGCCCGTAGTGTGTGTGCCAGCGGGCTGAGCACGGCACAGGACGGACCGCCTTTCTCCTCACGACACGATTGTGTCCAGCGGTTCCACCTCAGCGGTCAAGGTCGCGCTCGCTCGGCATCCTCCAGTCATCGAGCAGCATGACGCCATCCCGGTAGAGCTTCTTGCTTCGGCGGTAGCCGTGCTGCGCCGACGTCACGACGAAAGGGGACGATGTTGGCCACACGGGAAGGTCCATCCAGATGGCAACAGCCGCTTCCCGCGCCTCGTCGGCTGTCATCGGCGCAGCAGGAACGGG
>JBEKLQ010000084.1:0-18587 GCA_050010115.1 Acidimicrobiales bacterium
CGCACCCACCTGGCGCCCGAGGCCCCAGGTGATGGTCGACGGAACGAGGAGTAGCAAGAGCGCCACGAAGGTCCGCAGGAACTCGCCATGCAGGTGAGGCGAGATCACCAGGATGAGGACGATCCCGATCGTCAGGCCGAGCAAGCCGCCTGCAAAGGACAGCACCTGCACCGCGGCCCCGAGCCGCAAACCGTGCACGGCCGCGAGCAGCAAGAAGACGAGGAGGATGATGTCGAGCGTGTCCATGGCAGGCCGTGGCCGGCGCCTGTTACCGCGTGCCGCTACTGGCTGGGCGAGGAGTTGGAGCTCCCGCCTTCGATGGGCTCGATGCCGAGGTCGCGGTAGGTGAGGACTGCGACGTACGGCACCCCGAGCGCCTCGAACGTCGGTGCGATGTCCTCGCCTCGATCGAGGATCGTGCAAGCGGCGACGATCTCGGCACCCGACTCGCGCACAACCTCGATGGCCTCGAACAACGACTTCCCGGTGGACACGGTGTCCTCCATCACGACAGCGCGCACGCCCGGCGACAGCGTCGTGCCCTCGATCCGCTGCTGGCGACCGTGGTCCTTCACTCCTTTGCGCACCGAGTACCAGCCGCGCCCGGTGAGCATGGCCACGGCGTGGGCGACCGGATCAGCGCCCATGGTCATGCCACCGATGACGTCGAACTCGACACCCCTGCGGGCCAAGGCGGCTGCCACGGCACGCCCGGCGAGCTCGAGGTCGGCGCCCCTCGCCACCGCTCGCCGCAGGTCGACGTAGTCACGACTCGTACCGCCCGACGAGAGCGCGAAGGGCTCGTCGCGGCGCTCGTAACCCCTCGTACGGACGAGGGTCAGGAGCTCCTCGGTGAGATCTCGGTCCAGCGTCGCGTTCGAGTCCATAGGCCGGTTGAGTGTAGGTCGGCCGCTGCCGTTCCAATCAGCGGGGAAGCCGCCGCAGATCCAAAAAGCCCCGTGCCCGGGACCGGCTCGGCGGCGACTAGACCTTGTGACCATGGGCGGGCAGTAACGTCCTTTCTCAATGTCACGGCTATCCAACCGGCGTCGGCGCGCTTCGCATCGCCACGAGCCTGGTATGCCGGAGCACCGTCACCGGGACATGTCCGGAGGCGGGGCAAGGGCGGCCGTGTTCGGGATCAGCGACGGCCTCGTGTCGAACACGTCGCTCGTGCTCGGCATCGCCGGCGCGAGCGCCGCCACCGGACTGGTCCGCCTCGCCGGCCTGGCAGGGCTGCTCGGCGGGGCGTTCTCCATGGCGGCGGGCGAGTACATCTCCATGCGCGCCCAGAGCGAGCTCTGGAGGCGGGAGATCGAGATCGAGCGGCGTGAGCTCGAGCGTCGCCCTGAGAGCGAGCGGCGTGAGCTCGCCCACCTCTACGAGAGTCGGGGTATGCCGGCGGATCTCGCCAGGCGCGTCGCCGAAGAGTTGATGGCCGACCCCGAGACGGCGCTGGAAACCCACGCCCGCGAGGAACTGGGGATCAACCCCAACTCGACGGGCAAGCCGATCCAGGCCGCCGTCGTGTCGTTCGCCACGTTCTCGGTCGGTGCGTTGATGCCACTGCTCCCATTCCTGTTCCTGCACAGCTCGACTGCCACGCTCGGAGCGGTGGCCGTTGCCGGGTTCTCAGCGCTCATCGTCGGTGGGCTCTTGTCGATATTCACGGGCCGCAAGTGGTGGTTCTCGGCGATGCGCCAGCTCCTGATCTGCGCAGCGGCGGGCGCGGTCACCTACGGCATCGGATCAGCGATCGGCGTCAAGGGGATCGGCGGGTGACCGGGATCCCGGCACGGCCGGCACGGCCGGCACGGCCGGCACAGGCGACCCTCCGGGCCAGCCAGCGCACCAGCCGCACAGCCCGGGCCGCTCCCACCCTCTACCTCGTCCGTCACGCCAAGGCCGAGAGCCGCGAGGGATGGGAGGCAGCGGACTCCGAGCGGCCACTCACTCGCCGTGGGCATGAGCAGGCCCGTGTCATCGCCGGCCATCTCGTCGACCTCGTTGGGCGCAGACCAGCTCGGGTGCTGTCCAGCCCCGCGACCCGGTGCCGCGACACCGTGGTGCCGCTGGCGGCTGCGAGCGGCCTCGACGTGGTCGAGGCTCGATGGCTCTCCGAGGGATCCGAGCCCGAGCACGCCTTTGACCAGCTGCGCAAGCTCACGGCGCACCTCGACCCGCCGTCGGGCGTAGGCGGGCCGGTCGTGGCGTGCACGCACGGAGACGTGATCTGGGGCATCCTTGAGCGCTTGGCACGGCTTAGCGTGGACCTCGGTCCCAACCCGGATGCTCCGAAGGGTGGCGTGTGGATCATCAAGAACGCGGCCGGGGACGCCGTCGACGTGACCTTGTACCGGCCTGACGTGGTGCGCGCGTGAGCACGGAGACCGTCGCCGGTGTGCTCGCGCTCGTGGGCGGGGCGGAGTGGCAGGCCGGCTGCGAGTTCGACGCCGAGCTCCTGAAGCGCTCAGGCGGCACCGACGTCGTCGTGCTGCCCACCGCAGCGGCGTACGAGCACCCGGAACGTGCCGTGGCGACGGCGCAAGCCTGGTTCGAGGCGCTCGGCGGGGCGGCCACCGGGCTCATGGTGCTCAGCCACGCCGACGCATGCCGTGAGGAGAATGCGGATGCGGTGAGGCGGGCGGGTTTCGTGTACTTGTCGGGTGGCTCGCCGCTCCATCTCCGCTCGGTGCTCAAAGGCTCGGCGGTGCTGGAGGCCTTGGGCGAGGCCTGGCGGCGGGGCGCCGTCGTCGCCGGCTCATCAGCCGGCGCAATGGTCCTGTGCGACCCCATGGTCGACCCCCGGGGCGGGGCCTTCACGGTCGGGCTCGGCCTCGTGGAGCAGATGGCCGTGGTCCCTCATCACGACTCCGGCGCAGGCCGGCACCTGTGGCGGATCCTCGAGCTGGCCCCGGGCGGTGTGCCGGTCGCCGGCATCCCTGAGCGGACGGCTCTCCTCCGGGAGCCGGACGGCACCTGGCGCAGCACCGGGCAGGGCGAAGTCACCGTCTACCTGGATGGCCGGCAGGGGTCACTGGCAGACCTGCCGGTCTAGCCCGCCGACCCGCCGGCCTCGGTCTCAGGCGGCCTCGGTGATCGTCACCGACTCGATGGCGACCTGCTCTTTTGGTTTGCCGCTGCCTGAGCCGATCTTGTCGATGGACGCGAGCACGTCCCGGCCGCTGACCAGCTGGCCGAAGAGGGAGTACAGCGGAGGAAGGCGCACGCCGTCGGGACCGGAGACCACGAAGAACTGGCTGCCGTTGGTGTTCGGCCCCGCGTTCGCCATGGCGAGCGACCCGATCTGATACTTGCCCGGCGTTGGGAGCTCGTCCTCGAACCGGTAGCCGGGGCCGCCGGCGCCGGTGCCCTCGGGGTCGCCTCCCTGGATCATGAAGCCGGAAATGACCCGGTGGAACACAATCCCCTCGTAGTAGTGATACCGGGCGAGGAAGACGAAGTTGTTCACTGTCCTCGGTGCGGCGATGGCGTCGAGGGCGAAGACCATCGTGCCCTTCGAGGTGACCATCTCGGCGCTGTAGCGCTTCGAGAGGTCGAGCCCCATCGGCGGCTGGCCGGAGAAGCGCTGCGTCTTCGGGGCGGAACCGTCCGCCGGCGGGAACTCTGTGGACACTTCGTGACCTCCTAGGCCTTGACCTGCTTGAGGGTGACCTTCAACAGGTACACCTTGACCTTGGGTGTGCCGCTGGCGGCGCCGTCGGCCCCGATCTTCTCCACGATGTCCATGCCGCTGATGACCTTGCCGAAGTCGGTGTAGTTGGGCTCGCTGTTGAGCGTCGTCTGGCCGCCAGGGAGGACCACGAAGAACTGGCTGCCGTTCGACGTGGCCTTGCCAGTGTTGGCAACGGCGATGTCGCCGATGTGGTAGCAGTCGGCCCCCGTGGGAGCTTTGATGCAGCTCTGAGGCGGAGTGTTGCCGGTGTAGGAGTAGCCCGGGAATTGGTGAGGCCCGCCGGTGCCGAGGCCGGTCGGGTCACCGCCCTGCACCACGAAACCGGGGATCACCCGGTGGAAGAACGTCCCGTTGTAGTACTGCCAGCCGGTCAGGAAGACGAAGTTGTTGACGGCTGCGTAGGACTTGGCGGCGTCCATCTGGACGACGAAGTTCCCGAGCGTCGTGTCGAAGGTGGCATCCCAGACCGAGGTCGTCGTTATGCAGTCCGGCGGTGCTTTCGTGAACCAGACGACCCGGATGCTCGAGCCCTTCGCCGGCGGACAGGTCGGGGCAACGGCCTTGGTGCTGAGCGGCAACGTCGACGGCGGCGGGAACGTCGACGACGTCGTGGTCGAGCTCGTGGTCGTCGCCACCTTCTTCTTCGGACCCCCGCTGGTCTGGATCAACACCACGATTCCGATGATGACGGCAACGAGCACGATGGCCGACACCACCCGCCTCAGCGTCGTGCGGCGCTTCCGCTGACGCTGGATGATGGCTTGCTTCTGCGCGCGCAAGGCACGCTGGCGGGCTCGTTTCTCGCTCGGCACGGTGCGAGAGGCTACCGGGTGGTGGGTGGGTCGCGGAAAGCGGGCACCTTCAGCCCCGATGGCGACCGCCAGGTAGCTTGTCGCCAGTGACCCTCGTCGTGCAGAAATTCGGCGGCACCTCCATCGCCGACGCCGACCGCATCAAGGCGGTCGCCGACCACATCGCCCGCACCGTGCGCGGCGGTGACCAGGTCGTGGTCGTCGTTAGCGCCATGGGGAAGACCACCGACGACCTGCTACACCTCGCCAACCAGGTGTCGAAGGTCATCCCCGGCCGTGAGATGGACATGCTTTGGACCGCCGGCGAGCGCATCTCGATGGCCCTCGTCTGCATGGCCCTCGCGGAGCGAGGCGTTCCGGCCGCCTCCTTCACCGGCAGCCAGGCCGGCATCATCACCGACGACCTGCACACGAGGGCCCGCATCATCGAGGTCAAGGGTGACCGGATCCGAGAGGCGTTGGCGGCGGGCTCCGTGCCGGTGGTGGCGGGTTTCCAGGGGGTGTCGACGGGACGCGACGTCACGACGCTCGGGCGGGGCGGGTCGGACACGACGGCGGTGGCCCTGGCCGCGGCGCTCGGCGCTGACCGCTGCGAGATTTACACCGACGTGTCCGGCGTGTTCTCCGCCGATCCCCGGGTCGTGCCGTCGGCGCGCAAGGTACCCCGCATCTCTTTCGAGGAGATGCTCGAGATCGCCGCCACCGGTGGGCGGGTGCTCGCCCTGCGATCGGTCGAGTTCGCCCGCAACCACCATGTCACCCTGCTCGTGCGCTCGTCGTTCACCTGGGAGCCGGGGACCATCGTCACTGAGGAGGATCCGAATATGGAGCAGCCGGTCGTTTCTGCCGTGACCAGCGACACGTCGGCGACCAAGATCACGTTGTCGGGCGTCGCCGACCGGCCCGGGATCGCCGCCACGCTGTTCCGCGGCCTGGCCGACCGCTCCGTGAACGTCGACATGATCGTCCAGAACGTCTCGCACGACGGGACGACGGACATCTCGTTCACCGTCCCGAAGGACGATGTGGCGGCATCGCTGGAGGTCGCCGAGGCGATGCGCCCGTCGCTCGGTGCGGTGTCGGTCATCGCCGACGAGGACGTGGCGCAGGTGTCGCTCGTGGGCGCCGGGATGAAGACGCACCCGGGGGTGACTGCCACCATGTTCGAAACCCTCGCCGCCGAATCCATCAACATCGAGATGATCTCGACGTCTCCGATCCGGATCTCCTGCATGGTCCGTGCGAACCTCGCCGAGAAGGCCGTGCAGGCGCTGCACGAGGCGTTCGGGTTGGGCGCCGGCGGCTGAGCCGGCGACGGGCGGGGGCGGGCGGGGCCGGGGCGGGGCCGGGTTTCTGGGGAAGCGCGCCGTATCCGCCACGGCCAAAGCCCTCCTCGCCCCTAGAATCCGTGCATGAAAGTCGGAGTCTTCGGAGCCACTGGCCAGGTCGGCGGCGTGATGCGGTCGATCCTCCAGGAGCGCAACTTCCCGGTCGACGAGATCCGTTACTTCGCCTCGGTGCGCTCGGCCGGCCGAACGCTCCCGTGGCGTGACATTGACGTGGTCGTCGAGGACGTCGCCACGGCGGACTTCACGGGCCTCGATATCGCCTTGTTCTCCTGCGGCGGGGCGGCGTCCAGGGAACTGGCGCCGAAGGTCGCAGCTGCGGGCGCCATCGTGATCGACAACTCATCGGCCTGGCGCATGGACCCGGACGTGCCTCTCGTGGTGCCCGAGGTGAATCGCGAGGCGCTCTCGTCCATTCCGAAGGGCATCGTGGGCAACCCGAACTGCACGACGATGGTGGCCATGCCGGTGCTGAAACCGCTGCACGACGCCGCCGGCCTCCGGCGTGTCGTGGTCGCCACGTACCAGGCATGCTCCGGCGCCGGGGTGGCCGGAGTAGCCGAGCTCGACGAGCAGATCCAGAAGGTGGCGTCGGAAGCGGCCGCGTTGACCTTCGACGGCGCGGCGGTGAAGTTCCCCGAACCGGTCAAGTTCCCGACGGCGATCGCTTTCAACGTGATCCCCATCGCGGGCAAGCCTCTGGACGACGGGAGCGGCGAGACCGACGAGGAGCAGAAGTGGCGTAACGAGGCGCAGAAGATCCTCGGGATCCCCAACCTCCTCGTCTCGTGCACCTGCGTCCGAGTGCCGGTGTTCACGGGCCACTGCAACTCCATCAACGCCGAATTCGAAGGACCGCTCGCTCCCGAGGAGGCCCGATCCATCCTGGCGAATACCGCCGGCGTCGAGCTCTCGGACATCCCGACGCCGCAGCGTGTAGCTGGCGGCGACGTGTCGCTGGTCGGGCGGATCCGCACCGACCCCGGTGTCCCCGACGGTCGCGGGCTGGCGCTGTTCGTGGCCGGCGACAACCTCCGCAAGGGCGCGGCGCTGAACGCCATCCAGATCGCCGAGGTCCTTGCCGGCGTCGCCTGAGCCTCACGACGCGGCGTTGCCCGGGCGGGCGGGCGGCCTCGGTATATTGAATTCGAGAGTTCCTTACTGAGTGATAAGTAAGCAAAGTTCGAAATGGACATGCCCCGAGGAGACCCGGCTCCGGCGGCGACCCGGCTCCGGCGGCGACCCGGCCGGCGGCGACCCGGCCGGCGGGCGGCGGCTCAGTACGCCCGGCCGAAGACCACCCGGGTGACGTAGGCGGAGGGGGAGCCGCACGTCACGCAGGGGCCGGTTTCGGGTTCGGCGTCGAACGGGATGCAGCGGGGCGTCGCCGTCGTGGCGTCCTTCAGTCGTTGCTCGCACTCGCCGGAGTCGCAGCACAACGCCAGCGCAAAGCCGGTCTCCACCGCCGCCACCAACTCGTCCCAGGTATCGACCCGGACGGTGTGGTCCTCCCGGAACCGCAGCGCTCGTCCGTACAGCTCGTCATGGAACTCCGCCAGGCGACCGGGGATCACCGAGGCAAGTGAGTCCAGCGGCACGGTCACCTTGTCGCTCCGGGCAACCGACAGCCGCGAGGCCAGCAAGGCCGAGCTGGCCGCCAGGTCCCGGGGGCCGACCTCGACCCGCAAGGGCACGCCCCGCAACTCCCACTCGTTGAACTTGAAACCCGGCGACAGCTGCATCCGCTCGTCCACCTTCACCCGCACGCCGGCGGCGGCGATCTGTCGGGCAAGATCCCGTGCGGCGACCAACACCGGCTCGGCCTCGGCGTCGCGGCCGATCGGCACGATGACGGCCTGATACGGAGCCAGAGCCGGCGGCAGGATCAAACCCTTGTCGTCGCCGTGGCCCATGATGACGGCACCGACCATCCGGGAGGAGAGCCCCCAGGACGTCGTGTAGCAATGCTCGAGCTCGCCGGCCTCGTTCTGGAACGTCATGTCGAACACACGGGAGAAGTTCTGGCCGAGCGCGTGGGAGGTGCCCGACTGGAGCGACCGCCCGTCTCGCATCATCGCCTCGATGGTCGTCGTGCGCTCGGCCCCGGCGAAACGCTCGCTGGCGGTCTTCTCGCCGGCGATGGGCGCCAGGGCAGCGGTTTCGTGGGCGAGCGACTCGTACATCCCAAGGGCCAGTTGGACTTCAGCCCAAGCCTCGGCCGCCGAGGCGTGAGCGGTGTGGCCCTCCTGCCACAAGAACTCCGTCGTTCGCAGGAACAGCCTTGGCCGCAGCTCCCAACGGACGACGTTCGCCCACTGATTGAGCAGCAGTGGCAGGTCGCGGTAGGAGGAGATCCACTTGGCCATGTACTCACCGATGACGGTTTCTGAGGTGGGACGGACGACGAGCGGCTCTTCGAGCTCGCGCCCGCCCGCATGGGTCACGACGGCCAGCTCCGGCGAGAAACCCTCTACATGGTCCGCCTCCCGCCGCAAGTACGACTCGGGGATGAACAGCGGGAAGTAGGCGTTCTCGTGGCCAGTTTCCTTGATTCGCCGGTCGAGATCGGCCTGAATCAGCTCCCAGATGCGGTAGCCGTACGGCCGCATGACCATCGTGCCCCGCACCGGCCCACGATCGGCGAGCTCGGCTTTCAGGACCAGCTCGTTGTACCAAGCGGAGAAGTCTTCGCTCTGGGGAGTGACGCCGCGCTCGCTGTGAGCGGATCGGGGGCGCTCGGAGCGGTCGCCGGTGACGTCAGACATGCGAGGTTTGCTAGCACAGGTGCGGCTTTGTTCCCGCCGGTGTTGCGCGAAGCTGGGCAGCCAACGACGATGACGGGCGACACACCCAGGACGAGGGGGCCGATCGCCATCCAACCGAGAGCACAACGAGGTGCCGGCCGAGGTGCCGCCCGGTCGGTGCTTGCCGTCTTGATGGGCCTCGGTTTCGCCATCGCGGGGCAAGGCGCGGCAATTGCGGACGGCCTGTCGAAGTCAGCCATTCCTGTCGTCACGACGACCGAGCTGGCGACCTTCCACGGCAACATCCGGCGCCAGGGTTACTCGCCCCTGGAGACGGCCATCAACGGGAGCAATGTGACCTCCCTCAGGCAGGCGTGGACCGTATCGGCCTCGAGCGTCGTCTCCGACCAACCAACCGTCTATGACGGCGTCGCCTACTGGGGTGATTGGGCAGGGAACGAGCACGCCACGAGCGCGAAGGGGGCATCGCTGTGGGTGACCCAACTCGGTACGACCCACAACGCGGACTGTGACCCGAGCACCGCCGGCGTGGCTAGCTCGGCGACCGTCGGGACCGTCAACGGAACCCAGGTGGTCGTCACGGGAGGCGGCAACGCCACCGTTGCCGAGCTGAACGCCAGTACCGGCAAGGTCATCTGGGACACACGGATCGGCACGCAGAACGACGCCTTCGTGTGGAGCTCGCCCGCCTTGTACGACGGGAGCGTCTACATCGGGATGTCATCGTTCGGCGACTGCCCTCTCGTGCCGAGCGGCGTGTTCATGCTGAACGCTGCCACGGGAGCGATCGAGCACGAGTTCCAGACCGTTCCCGCCACGCCCCCCGGATGTCTCGGCGGCGGCGTGTGGTCGTCGCCGGCCATCGACCCAGCCGAGAACGCCGTGTTCGTGACGACGGGCAACACGACCTGCACGACGAACCTGCAGGACGCCATGTTGAAGCTCAGCGCGACGAACCTCTCGCTCGAGAGCTCATGGGCGATCCCGCTCAGCCAGCGGGTCTACGACAGTGACTGGGGTTCCACCCCGACCCTGTTCACCGCGGAGATCAACGGGCGCATCGTTGAGATGGTCGGCTCGGCCGACAAGAATGGGATCTTCTACGCGCTGGATCGGACCGACCTGGCGAAGGGGCCTCTGTGGGAGTACCGGATCGCCAAGGGCGGCGACTGCCCGCTGTGCGGCGACGGGTCGATCGCACCGGCCGCTTGGGATGGAACGACTCTGTTCGTAGCGGGCGGCCACACGACAGTCGGCTCGACAGGCTGTCCGGGCAGCGTCGACGCGCTCGATCCGGCTACCGGCCAACCGGTCTGGCGAGACTGCATGCGCAACGGGCCGGTCGTCGGTGCGCTGACCGAAGCCCCGGGGCTGCTGTTCGCCACCGACGGCTCGGATCTGGTGGCGCTCGATGTGCACAACGGTGGCCGGCTGTTCCTGTACGGCGACCCAAGTGGCAAGATCTTCTACTCAGGACCGACCGTGGCTGGAGGGCAGCTGTACGCTGCCAACACCGACGGGACGCTGTTCGCCTTCGGTCCTCCTGAGGCAGGGAGCTGAGCAGCATGTGGCAGCAGACGGCGACCGCACTCCGCCCGCTCGGCGTCGGCGAACGACTCGACGCCGCCATCAAGATCGTCCGCCGCAACTTCCTGACGTTCGTCAAGGCGGCGCTGGTCGTCGCGATCCCGTCCGGCATCGTCATCGGGCTCATCGAGTTGACCACCGCCTCGGCTGTGAGCACGAGCACCGGTGTGACCACCGGCGTCGAGACAGTGAACCCCTCGAGCACCTTCTCGACCCTGCTCGGTGGCCTGGCGCTCCAGGGACTCATCCAGCTGGTGGTCACACTCCTCGTCACGGCCACGTGCTTCCGGATCGTGGGCAACACCTACCTCGGCCAGCCGACCGACTGGCGCGAGGCGCTGGCGTTCGGACTGCGGAGAATTCACTCAGTCCTGTGGATCAACTTGCTCATCGCCCTCGCCATCGGGGTCTTCTGGCTCATCTTCCTCTTGTTCGTCTTCGCGGGTCACGTTCAGTTCTCCGGCGTTGTGGTCCTTCTCACAATCGCTCTGGGTCTGCTCTGGATCTGCGCCACGATCTGGTTCTGGGTCTCATCGCAACTAGCGGTACCGACGATGATGTTGGAGGGCATCCGTGGGACCAAGGCACTGCGGAGGTCGTTCACGCTGTGTCGCAAACACTGGTGGTCCGTCTTCGGCACGCTGTTCCTCGCGAGCCTCCTCGTCGGCGTGCTCGGACTGGCCGTCGACGTCGTGATCGGGTTTGTGTTCGTAGCCCTACACGGAGGAACGGTGACGGCCGCGGTCGAGAGCGGAATCACGCGGTGCATCGACTACGCCGTGTTCACCCCATTCAGCGCCGCCGTCGCCGTAGTGATCACGATCGATCTCCGGGTCAGGAAGGAGGGTTTCGACATTCAGCTGCTGGCCCTTCAGATGGGAACCAGCCCCACATCGTCAGCTCTGTCCTTCCTTCCACCGGCGCCGCCGCCGTGGGGGTACGGCGCTCCCGGGCCCGTTTGGGGTCAAGGTCCGCCGGCCGGCTACCCGCCTCCGGGCTATCCGCCTCCGGGACCATCCGGCTACCCGCCTCCCGGCTATCCGCCTCCGGGACCATCCGGCTACCCGCCTCCGGGCTACCCACCGGGCTATCCGCCGGCCGGCTACCCGCCTCCGGGACCTCCCGGCAGATGGACGCCGGCTGGGGGCCCTCCAGGTCAGGCTGCACCGCCCGGCCAGCAGCCAGGGAACCCAACCCCCGGTTGGGGCCAGCCGACGCCGCCACGGCCGTGGGGCCAGCCGACGCCGCCACAGCCGTGGGGCCAGCCGACGCCGCCGGCGGGTCCACCCCAGAACTGGCCGGCACCCGGGCCGCCGCAGCCGGTCCCACCTCAGGGTGCCCCGACCCAGAGCGGCAAGGCCTCGCCGCCGCCGACCGGCTACCCGCCTGAGCAGCGGAGCTACCCGCCTGAGCAGCGGAGCTACCCGGCGGGACCTTCCGAGGACGACGATCTGAGCAGCTGGTTCGCCGACCCGGCTCCAGCGCCGGCCGGAGGACTCTCACAGTGGCCCTCACCGCCTACGCCTACGCCGGCGCCTGAGCCCGGGGGCGACGGCACGCAAGCCGGCACCGAGCCGGACCACCCGGGGAGCACAGCACCAGAGGTTCCGCCCTCGGAAGACCCTCCACCTGACCGGGACGGCGGGTCACAGCCCT
This sequence comes from Acidimicrobiales bacterium, assembly GCA_050010115.1. Taxonomy (GTDB): domain Bacteria; phylum Actinomycetota; class Acidimicrobiia; order Acidimicrobiales; family Bog-793; genus JAKACA01. The sequence continues at coordinate 11,864 of JBEKLQ010000084.1, forward strand.
GAGTCCGATGGGGACATCGTCGGGCTACTCGTCCGCGGCACGGCGGCAGGCCGCTCACATCCTTTCGCAGCCCCCGTTCACCAGCAGCCCGTCACGAACACCGGCCCCGCTGCGGGGCGTGCTGCACGCAATCGGCCGAGGCTTCGAGGATGTGTTCGGGCCACCGCTGTCCTGGATCTGGCATCACGTCCTCCTCTCGGCGTTCTCAGGCATCCATGCCACCCTCGGCGATTGGGCGTGGGTCCTGCTCGCTGTCGTCGCGATCGCCATCGGCGTGGTCGCCGGCGTACTGCTGGCCCGCCGCCGGACACGCATCGCTGCCGGGGCACCAGCAGACATCGGCGCTCCAGAGGTCGAAGACGTAGCGTCGTTGGATGCGGCTGCCATTGCCGCCGAGGCCAAGGGCCACCACGACGAGGCGGTCCGGCTTCGCTTCCGTGCCGGGCTCGCCCGGCTCGAGGCCGCCGGCGTGATCGCCAGCCGGCTCGTGGCGACCGACCAGCAAGTGCACCGCGCCGTCCGCAGCCAGACGTTCGACCGGCTGGCCTCAGCACACGAGGCGATCGCCTACGCCGGCGCCCGAGCGACCCCCAGCGATTCTGCATCAGCCCGCGAGGGCTGGCCGCGGGTAGTCGACGAGGCAAGGTCGACACGGCTCCGGAGCGAGCGATGAGCGCGGTGGGCGCTCGCTCACCCGCACCGGCAACGCTCGGCGAGCGCTGGCGCCTCGTGCCACGCCACTGGCGCGTCGTGATGATCGCCATCTCGATCGTAGTGGTCGTGGAGTTCGCCCTCTCGCTCGTGGGCAACCTCTACACGGCACCGAGCAGTTCACCGGTCGGGTCAGGCTCGTCGGTGAGCGCAGCGCCGGACGGGACCCAGGCGCTGGCGTTGCTGCTGAGCGCACGGCATCACCCGGTCCAGCAGGCGACCGTCCCGCTGGCGAATGCCAACCTGCCGATCAACGGCACGGTCTTCGTGCTCGACCCCGTGGGCTCGTTGACGGCTGAGATTCCGACGCTCAAGAGCTACGTCCGCAACGGGGGCCGCCTCGTGCTCTCTGGCGAACCGAACCACGCACTGCTGTCCGAGCTCCTCGGGCCGGGAGCCCTGCCGGTCTGGGACCCCGTGCCGGCGGGCTCGTCACGCCCCGCCGTGAACGCGCCCGAGGTGAACGGCGTCACGACGGTTCTGGGAGACGCCTCCGGCTCCTGGTCGAGCCCGACTGCCACGGAGAGCCCTGCCGGGCAGATCACCGTGCTGCTCCAGGGACCGGAGAACTCGCTCGCCCTGCTCGCCCGCGTAGGTCAAGGAACCGTGGTCCTGTTGGGATCGAGCGGACCACTGCAGGATCAGTACCTGGCGTCCGCCGACGACGCCGCTTTCGCTCTGGACCTCGCCGGGAACGCCAAGGCGCCTGTGCTCTTCGACGAGTACGACCACGGTCTCGGCCGTTCGGGCACCGGGCTCGCCGGCCTCCCCGCCCACTGGCGAATAGGGCTGGCCCTGGCGCTGGCCGCTGCGTTGGTCTGGGTGTTGTCAGCGGCGCGCCGTTTTGGGCCGCCACAGCGCGCCAACCGCGAGTTCATCCCACCCAGGGTCGCCCACGTCGATGCGATGGCCTCGCTCCTTGCATCGGGTGACCCGCAGCGCCGCGCAGCAGGTGCGGCCCCCCTGCAGCGGGAAGGCCGAGCGACGCTGCGGCGCATGCTCCGTGCCGAACCCAACGCCTCCGACGAGCATCTAGTCGAACTGGCAGCACAGGGCGGCGTGGCGACGGTGACGCCGGAAGAGGTGACGGCGCTCCTTGGCACCCCGAGATCGGCTGACGAGCTCGTCAGGCTCGGCACGGCGTTCACGGCCATCGAACGTGACCACCACCGGTGAGCCACGCACCGGTACGGTCGGCCCGCCGCCTCCATGACACGCTGGCTGTCGACAAGAAAGGATTGCACGCATGACCGATGCACCACCGGGAGGCGGGCCCGACCACGTGCCCGGCGCCGCGTCAGCCGGCGCCGCATCAGCCGGCAGCCAGATGTCACGACTGCGCGCTCAGCTGAACGAGCAGGTCGCCAAAGTCGTCGTCGGGCAGGCCCACGTCGTCGACGCCACGCTGATCGCGATCTCCGTCGGCGGCCATCTCCTGCTCGAGGGCCCTCCCGGAGTGGCGAAGACCTTGCTGGCGTCGGCCACGGCGCGAGCCTGTGGCCTCGACAACCGGCGTATCCAGTTCACGCCGGACATGCTGCCGTCGGACGTGACGGGGACGTTGACGCTGAGGGGGCAGGAGCTCGCGTGGCGGCCGGGGCCGGTGTTCACGAACCTGTTGTTGGCAGACGAGATCAACCGCACACCGCCCAAGACCCAGGCAGCCCTGCTCGAAGCGATGCAGGAAGGCCAGGTGACGATCGACGGGGTCGAGCACCGCTTGCCACAACCCTTCACGGTGCTCGCGACCCAGAACCCGATCGAGTACGAGGGGACATACCAGCTGCCCGAGGCTCAGCTCGACCGTTTCCTCATGAAGGTCATCGTCACGTACCCGTCAGCCGCCGAAGAAGAAACCCTGCTGAAGCTCCGGCACTCAGGCGTCGCTCCGGTCACGCTCGGTGACGTGGCGACCATCGCCGGCGCCAGCGACTTGATGGCCGCACGCGCCGAGGTCGATGCCGTCACGGTTCATGACGCCATCGTGTCCTACATCGCCGCCCTCGTGCGCCGGACCCGGGAACTGCCAAGCGTCTCCCTCGGGGCCAGCCCAAGGGCGGCGGTGCACTTGCTGGCTGCCGCCAAGGCCTCGGCCTGCCTGTCGGGCCGGTCCTACGTCGTACCCGACGACGTCGTGGCGCTCGCCGTGCCCGTGCTCGGGCACCGCATACTGCTGACGCCCGAGGCGGAGCTCGACCGCTTCACGCCGGCCGACGCCCTCGCGAACGCGCTGTCGAGCGTGCCGATCCCGAGGTAGGCCGTGGCCACCTCCACACCCCGTCCGTGGCCGCGCCCGACCCGCGCGGTCGCGCTCGTGCTCGGTGCGATCGCGCTGGGTTCGATGATCCTCCCGGTCCCGGTGCTCGCCTCGGCACTCGCCGTCGCCGCGCTGGCGGGCTGCATCGCTGTCGATGTCATGGCGGCATACCGCCACCACCCGACCCTGGAGCGGACCCGGTTCCCGACGCTGGCACTGCGATCACCGGTCCCGTTCCGGGCCAAGGTCGACGGGGTCGGCCAGGCGCGCTCGACGCAGCTCCGCCAGCCGGCGCCCCCGGAGCTCCGCGTCCACCCGGTTGAGGTGACCGGCACCGAGCTGGACGGTGAGCTGACCGGCCGGCACCGGGGAGTCCACCTGCTCGGTCGGGCTGTGATCCGCTCGACCGGACCGCTCGGGCTCGCCTCGCTCGACCGGTCCGTGGGCGACGTCGACGAGGTGACCGTCTACCCCGACCTCCCCCGTGCCCGGCGGTTCGCCGCTGCGCGGCGCCGCGGGAGAACGACGGAGGAGGGCCGCATCCGCGCACGGCTCGGGCTCGGCACCGAATTCGAAACCATCCGCGACTACTCCCCCGACGACGACATCCGGCAGGTCAACTGGGTGGCGACGGCCAGGGTGGGTCGGCCCATGTCGAACCAGTACCGCGTGGAGGAGAACCGGGACCTGATCCTGGCAGTCGACGCCGGCAGGCTGATGGCCTCCCCGATCGGTGATCTCACCCGCCTCGACGTCGCCCTCGACGCCGTCGCCGTGTTGGCCGTGGCAGCGGAAGACGCCGGCGACCGGGTCGGGACGCTGGCGTTCGAGGCAAAGGTCTCACGCGAGCTCGCTCCCCGCCGGCGTGGCGCCGAAGCGGTCGTGCGGGCGCTGTTCGACCTCGAGCCGACGGAGGTCGAGAGCGACTACGAGCGGGCCTTCTACGCCGTGGGCCGCCACAAGCGGGCCCTCGTCGTGCTCTTCACCGACCTCGTCGACGACGCCACTTCGCGGACGTTGATCACAGCCGTTCCACTCCTGTGCCGCCATCACGCCGTCCTCGTCGTCAGCTGCGCCGATCCGGATCTGGCTGCTGCGGTGTCAACACCTCCCGGCGATGTCCGCGCCGTGATGCGGGCGGCCGTGGCGGTCGATCTCCTGGCGAGCCGGCGGCGCTCGATCCAGCTGCTCGAGCGCCTCGGGGCCACGGTCGTCGAAGCGCCCGCCCAATCGCTCGGCCCCGCCTCCGTGAGCGCGTACCTCAGGCTGAAGCAGAGAGCCCGCGTCTGACCGGTCGCCCACTCGGCGCCGCCGCGGCCGGGATCGTCTCGGGCCGCCCACGCCAGACCACCATCGCCCAGAAACCTCCCGCCAGCGCCAACCCCACCCCGAAGGCGGCCGGCGTCGGCAGGTCCCACGGGGTGATGATCCCTTCGGTCAGCCCGGCGACCACCAGGAACATCATGACCGAGAGGGTGGCGCTGGCCACGACAGGCATGGCGCGACCCAGCGCCTCGCCGCGGGTGTCCGTCCGGGGATCGATCAGCGCCCGCGCGATGGCAAAGCCCGCCGCCCCGGCGATCGTGATGCACGAAAGCTCGAGCAGCCCGTGCGGCACGATGAGGCTGAGAAACCCGCCCAACCCCCCGACGCGCCACTCCAGCGCCCCGAGCACCCCGACGAGGGCTCCATTGTAGGCAAGGAAGTACGCCGTGAGCAGCCCGCCCGTGAACCCGCCGCCGATCGCCAGCACGGCCACCTTGATGTTGTTGACGAAGATGGCGACCGCAAGCCCTGCTCGGCCGGGGATGGAGACGTTGTAGAAGCCCCCCTTGTTGTGCGCCGACACATGGAAGCCCGCCGGGAGGAGGCCGGCCGCTGACGACGGGTCCGCCGCTCCCCACAGCGCGCCGAGGGCGATGGACCCGAAGAGGATGGCAGCCGCGAGCGGGAGGCAGCCGCCGAGCTCAGCGATCCGTTGCCAGAGGCGCCGCCCCAGGTACTCCGCGGCCGTGTCCGCCCGCTGCGCCTTGGAGTACACCATGGAGTGGGCGCGCACGACGAGACCCTGGAGGCGGATCGTCCCGGCCGCGTCGGGCCACGAACGCTGCGCAACCGCCAGATCGGCAACGACAAAGCGGTAGAGGCGGCCGAGCCGGAGCACGTCCTCGGGGCTCAGCTTGCCCGGTTGGCCGGCGCCGCCCTTGGTGAGGGCCTCGAGCTCCGCCCAGGTCGGCCCTCGCTCGGCCACGAATCGATCGAGGTTCATCGTGCTCCCAACTTCTCACCCAGCTGCCGGCTCTCGACCCGGTCCGTTGAGGTTCTACGTTGTCATACGGTGGAACTCGACGACCGGCACGTCACCGCAACCCCGGAAGGCGTCCGGCTCGACGTCGTCCTCGCCGGCCTCGGATCCCGGTTCCAGGCCTACGTGCTCGATCTCGTGCTGCAAGTCGTTGCCTTCGTCCTCTTCGACCTTGCTGAAGGAGCTGCGGTGGGCGGTAACTCGAGCGAGACCGTCCAGCTCATCGCCACCGGAGCGCTGTCATTGTTCGCCTTCTTCGACTTCGTCGGCTACTTCGTGCTGTGCGAGATGCTGTGGAACGGCAGATCGATCGGGAAGCGCGCCGCCGGCATCAGGGTGGTGCGTGTCGATGGCGGGCCGGTGGGATTCTTTCCGAGCCTCATCCGGAACGTTCTCCGCCTGGTCGACTTCCTCCCGAGCGCCTATGTCGCCGGGATGCTCACCATCCTCGTCACGCCGAGGAACCAACGGCTCGGTGATCTGGCGGCCCGCACCGTGGTCATCCGGGATCGGATGGCAGCGGCTGCCGCCGTCCCGGGTCAGGCGTGGACAAGCAGCGCCGGCTTCAGCGCATCAACCGGGAGCCAGGCGTTCTGGGCACCCGGCGCCCCGAGCGGCACGTGGCTGCCGCCTGCGTTGATGCACTGGGACGTCAGCGCCGTGCCGGCACCGGAATTGGCGATGGCGAGGACGTTTCTGGCGAATCGCGCCGGGTACACACCCGAGGCCCGCCAGCGGCTGGCGGCTGACCTTGCCAACCGGATCTGGCCGTTCGTCGCTGGGCCGACCGTACCCCCACACCCTGAAGCGTTCCTCGAAATGGTGCTCCAGATAAAGGGGGCTCGCGGCTGACCCGTGCCGCCGGCGCTCTCCGATGATCCGCTGACTCGCGCCGGCCTAGAGGTCGCCCAATCTCACAGCTCGACGCTGTCGTCCTCGTCGTCGGTGTCGTCGTCGGCGAAGTCACCTTCGGCTGGCTCGGCCGCGCCAGTGGGGTCGTTCGAGCCCCAAAAGCCCCAGGGCCCGAAGGGGCCGCTGCCCGCAGTGCCGGCAGGGCTGCCGGGGCCACCCGTCGGGCCGAACAGCCAACCGGGGAAGCCGAAGCCGCCGAACGGCCCCGAGCGTGGCCTGAAAGCGCCCGGGCGACCGGACGGGGCATTCGGGACGATGGTGCTCAATTGCCGGCGGAATTCAGCCAGCAGGCTGACGACCTGGGCGCGCTGCTCGTCGGTGCCTTGCGTGGCGACGAACGCCACTCCGACGGCAGCATCGCGGATCGCCATGATCAGGTCGATGGGCGGAGCTCCGGTCGAAGTAGCGAAGTGCTCCCACGGCGGGCGCCCCGTTCCGCCGGCACGAGCCGCCTCAGCGCGGCCCGTATCGGTGATCTCGAAGAGGCGCTTGCCGTCGGGCGACTGGTGGCTCGTGACGAGGCCCTCGTCCTCGAGCAT
>JBEKLQ010000085.1:0-18373 GCA_050010115.1 Acidimicrobiales bacterium
GCCTAACCACCTGCCCGTGCGCTCGACTGGCGGGCGGCGGATCTCGTCGGTCAGCAGGTCTTCTGCCGCGACTACGATGTCGCTCGGCGGGGCTGACCACTCGCCACCGGGAAGTAGCGCAGCTTGGTTAGCGCGCAGCGTTCGGGACGCTGAGGTCGCGGGTTCGAATCCCGCCTTCCCGACCACAGAAGTCCTGGTCACAGTGTTACGAGGAGTAACTTTTCCCTTCCTGGATCACCGCCGTGCGCGATCCGTGCGCGATCTCCGCGCACGACGCTCCGCTCGAAACGTCCGTCGACACGCGTTCGACACAATTCGGACGACGCCCTGGCTCGACTCGCGGTCCAACTCGAGCAAGGAAGAATCGCGGCCCGGATGGTCTCAGTCGCTCGATCGCCCGACTCTGAAGAACCCTTGGGGGTACCCGTCTAACCGGAGTGGCCCTGGGCAATGCGCTACTGCGGAGTGGCTCGTGCGGCACACTCTGGACGTGAATGGGACACCGCTCCGGTCGGGCCGGCGCCGAGGCGAACCTGTGTAGCGGGAGGTAGTCATGCCCTACGCCCAAGCCGGCGACATCCAGCTGTACTACGAGGTGAATGGGAGCGGGGATCCGCTCGTGCTGGTCCCGGGACTGGGCTCCGACACCAAGCTCTTCTCCACTGTGGTCCCACGGCTCGCAGAGCGGAATCGGGTCGTCGTGCTCGACCCGCGAGGAGGGGGTCAGAGCGACAAGCCTGCGGGCCCTTACTCCATCGGGCAGATGACCGACGACGTCGCAGGCTTGATGCGCGCGCTGGGGATCGCCCGTGCTCACGTCATGGGCTATTCGATGGGAGGCAAGATCGCCCTCCAGTTGGCGGCAGATCATCCCGAACTCGTCGACCACCTGATACTGGGCGCAACTGCTGCCAGGCCGCCGGTCACGCGGCGTTTCTCCCGGCGCTGGCTCATGGTGGACATCATCGCCAGGATCCCCTTGTGGCGGAAGGTCGACGCTCAACCCACCTACGCGTTCGAGGCCCAGCGACGAGCGTCCGCAGCATTCGACGGACGCACCCTTCTCACCACCGTGACGGCCAGCACGCTGATCATCCGGGCCAGGCGAGACCGCATTGTGTCGCCGAGCGCCACGAAGGAGTTGCTGGCGATCCCGATGAGCTCGCTTGTCGAACTCCCCGGTGGGCACATCACGCTGGTGATGATGCACGGTGAGGAGCTTGCCGGGGCGGTGTCGTCATTCTTGGAGTCCGCACCCTGAACGTGGTGATCGAAGCTGGCCACAGCGGTGGAAGCTTCTGGACCAGGGACGGTCCGGTTAGATGGATACCCCCAAGAACTCTAAAGGACTCTAAAGAATCTAAAGAACTCTAAAACGGGGCTGCGGTTCAGGTTGGCGGAGGAGAGATTCGCCTGCTACCAGTACTTCGGCGCTGAGATTCCCAGAGACGGCGGAGCACGGGTCCGTACTGGTTGAGGATTTGGGGCAATCAGTTTCGCCCTACAAAAGCGTTTCTACGCCGCCGCTCGTCTCCCAGAGGAACAGGGCAGCGCTCAGGGAGCGACGACCTCACCGGGGCGCGGCGTCGCCGGCAGAATCGGAAATTCCACGTCCAACCCGACCTGCAAAGCCTCAGCAACGGCTGCGAGTAGGCCCACCGTGGGGTTTCCACGTCCGGTCTCGAGCGCAGCGATGACAGGCTGGGACACTTCCATCCGCTCAGCCAGCTGCAGCTGGGTCAGCCCGAGGTGTTCGCGAGTGGTCCGGATGCGCTGACCGACGAGCTGTGCGTGGATTGCCGACCGGCGGGTGCGAGGCATTTCTCAGGGATGCAGGCGTGCCTGGGCGTGGGCGCGAACGTCTTTGGTTCCAGCCTTGGCCCAGGGCGACGAGCTGACCTCGACCTCCTCGGCGGCCACGCTTACCGCTCCGTTGCGATAGGCGCTCGGTAAGTTACGAGCCCATTCCTCGCCGTCGGTGTCGAAGTCGATCAGACGGCCGTAGCGCTCACTGAAGACGGGAATGCCGACCTGGACAATGTCCTCGCTGCCCTCGATGAACTTGAGGTCCTGCCCCCACACCACGAAGGTTGCCGCCAGCCGATCGACAAGCTGGCCGTCCGGGCGGATGTCGTTCGTGTAGATGCTGACTCGGATCATTGTGTAGTCCCTTTCCTGGAGGGCAGTATAGTCCAACAGGCTATGTTCGTCTATCAGAAGTCGCCTGCCTGAAGGATCTGTCCAGCCTGATCCATCCGTCGGACTCGGTTGCGCAGGGCATCGGCCTGATCGGCGGGGAGGAGCTGAGCGATGCCGAGCAGGTCCGTCAGGTCGAGATCGAGGCGTGCGATTGCCGCCTGCTCGTGCGCCGCCAAGCTCGGGGAGAGCGGCCCGACGCCGCTGTAGTCGAGCGCCGACCCGCTAGGTAATCCAAAGACGCGCTCGCCGTAACGGAACCGCTGGAAGAAGCCAGCAGTGGGGTAGGAGTTGTGGATATCCCCGGGTCGCGCGAATGCGAATCCATGGTCGATGAGTCCCAGGGAAGGCGGTAGGTCGGCCCGGAGGTTCTCGTGGTGACGGTCCTGAGCACCGATGAGCGCATCGAAGAATGCCGCATCCGAGATGAGCCGGTCGAAGCCACTGCCCGGCGGTGGCAACGAGGCGGAGCCGCCCATTCCGAGAATGACGGGTCCGCTTGAGCGAATATCAAGTGCTCCCGGCGGATCGAACCAGACCGCCGGCGCCACCAGGTCACTCCACGGCGGTCCCAGCTCGCGTGCCAGCCACCACGCTGCTACCTCGTGAACACCGATGTCGACGAGGCTGTCCTGTCCGTAGGCATGGGCGGTGGGCTGACTGACACCCTGCAGGGGTTTGAAGAACAGGGGCCAGCGGCGCCCGCCGTAGTCAGCGGTGCCAGCCAGCACAGAGTTGACGTTTGGGCCTGCCGTGACCGAATAATGCGGGGCAAACGCGGGTGTCGGCGCATCGAGCATGAAGCGCTCGTCGGGATGCGCGAGCGCCGGCTGCGCGCCCCGGATGCAGTCCAGCCGTGCCCGATCTCCAGCTACGAAATACATTTCGACGAGCGTAAGGGCTGAGTGGTTCTGGCGCACGAGCGTATCGACGCGATCGCCACGCTGTAACCATCTGATCTGGTCCCACCTCGAGGGCTCGGGACCGCCCGCGTAATCTGCAGGCGTGTCCCCCACGCCGCCACCGCAGTCGGTCTTTCAACTGAGGATCCAGCTCGCCGATACCTCGCCCGTCGTCTGGCGCAGGATTCTCGTGCCCGGCAGCGTCCGGCTGCCGAAGCTGCACGACTACTTCCAAGCCGCGATGGGCTGGACGAACTCGCACCTGCACTGCTTCATGATCGACGGGAAGCTCTACGGGATGCACTTCGATGACTGGCCCGAGGACGAGCTCGACGAGAAGGAGTTCACGATCTACCAGGCCGTCGCGGAGGCACGTCGCTTCAGCTACGAGTACGACTTCGGCGACTCCTGGACCCACGACGTCGTCGTCGAGGAGCGGAGCTTCCAACAACTCGGGCTCAAATTCGCCGTCTGCCTGGACGGCCAGAATGCCTGCCCACCCGAGGACGTCGGCGGTGTGACGATGTTCGAGCGCTTCAAGGAAACGATCGCCGATCCGACCGACGAGAAGCATGACCAGTACCTGCTCTGGGTCGGAGAGCGCTACGACCCCGAAGCTTTCCGGCTGGCGGCGGCGAACGCCGCCCTGCAGCGGGTGCGCTGATGAAGACTTGGTCCTCTATCTCGTGTTGTCGCCGAACGTCGACACCGATCGACTTGCTCTCGCAGCCTGACAGCGCCGGTCCTCCGTCTATCGAGCCACTTGTAGCGTCATGTGCTACAACACATAGATGCGCACCACAGTGTCAGTCCGGGAGCTTCGCAACAGCGTCAGCATGATCCTGCGCAGGGTCGAGACGGGCGAGCGGGTGACAGTAACAGTGGATCGGCGGCCGGTTGCGGAGATCGTCCCGCTGCAACGCAGGCGGAACGTCACCATCACCGAAGCGTTGGCAATTGCCAGCAGCCATCCTGCTGACCGTGCCCTACTCGATCAACTCCGGACCGTGCTGTCTGACACCACCGATCTGTGAGGGCACTACTCGACACTTCATTTTTTGTGGCAGCCGAGACCGGACGGCCGCGAGGAGAGCCGGCTGGCGTCGACGAGACGGAAGTGTCTGTGGTCACCCTCGCAGAACTGACCGTCGGAGTTCTGCTCGCGACAGACGAGGACCGGCCTCGGCGCCTCGCCACCCTCACTGCAGTTGAGTCCACCTGGGATCTCTTGCCGGTCAATGCCGAGGTCGCCCGCACCTTTGCCCGGATCGTGGCCGACCTGCGTTCGCGAAAGCGGCGGGTGCCTGTGCTCTACGCCTTGGTGGCAGCCACCGCAGTGGTCGAGGGAATTCCCGTGGTCACCCGGGATTGTGACTACGAGGCGATCCCCGGCGTCGAGGTCATCGTGGTGTAAAAAGGGCCGCCGCGGCGGTTACCACCTCGACTGTCAGGACGGCTCGATCCTCCGACGGCGCAGTCAGTTCGACGAACTCGACGAGCAGATCGCTCAGTCTGGTCCGAAGGAAGCCCGTCCGCTCAGATGCCAATGAGGTGGGGAATGGAACCGAGCGAGCCGCTGCAGCTCGAAAGGGGTCGCCGCTCTGTTCTTGTGTACAAGAACAGAGAACAAATAGGGCGAACCAGGGCTCCGGCCGCGACTGGCGGGCCGCTTGGCTAATCGGGCCCGAAGCCGCCGGCAGCCAGGGCGGCCTCGACCTCCCGCCGATGACGGGGATCGCACGCCGCCCAGCGGCGCTCGTCGTCGTCGAGTTCGGCGAGGAAAGTGAAGCGCTTCCGGACGCGCTGTCCCCAGCCCAGTAGATCGACCGGCTGGGTCAGGCTGCCAATCGACTCCGGGGCGAAGTCCCGCTCACGCCGCTCGGTTAAGACGTCGAGGGGGTCAATTGGCCCGTGGCCACGACCGTCATCGACGACATCCCCCCAGACCTTCAGTACCCATAGTCGCCGCACGACAGTTTCGTCGATCGGGCGGGCGGCCATCTGCGCGAGGTCGTACGCATCACGACCCAATGTCGTCCGTCGGTAGCGAGCGAGCTTCTCGGCGCACGCTTCTGCCTCGGCTATGACCGGCAATGCCGGCAGCGAGAGTTCATACCCACGATGCACGGGCAGGGGCACGAACGGGAGAGTTTCCGGTGCGAGGACGAGGGGACGTCTCGCGAACTCCACGGACGCTCCGATGTTCGGTCGACCAAGATCAGGGTGTTCGACTCCGAGGCTCCAGTGCCGCCCGTCACCACGGGTGGACCCCATCGCGAACCTGAAACCCGACACCGACGCTCCTTCGATGGCGTCGCAGACTTCCAGAACCATGTCGTCATCCGGCGCACAGAAGTCGAGGTCAGTCGAGAATCTGCCAGCGCTTCCAAGACGGCACTTGCGCAGGCTCGTGCCGCCCTTGAAGATCAGTCTCCCGTCTGCGAGGAGACCAAGCTCGGCGAGGAGCCAGAGCAGGTAGTCCTGTGCGACGTCGAGAAGGGCTGCGTCGTAGTTGTCGGAACGACCCGCTCCATGCCTGCTGACGAGCGCACGCGTCAGAGACGGAGTCGCCACCTCAAGCCTTGCCGGCGATGCTCTGGAGTGGTGCGATCAGCCGGTCGGCCACTCCGAATTGCGGCACCCAGACCGACGTCGATCCCGTGCCGAACTGCACCTTCGACATCATTGCCGCTGGCCGCCGTGCGAGAAGACCGACTCCGTCGTCGTGGCGGTTGCCGCTGTGCAGCAGATAGGCGGCACGTTGCCAGGCGGACGAGGAACGCTTCCCGAGCAGCTCGGCCAAGCGATCGAAGTCACAATCGGCCACGAGATCCTCCAGATGGGGAACGAGGTCTCCCCAAGGCCGGAACGAGGTTGGTCGGGCGGAAAGCTGCACGATGAGCGCCTCAGGTCCGAATGCTGGCAAGCCGCCGGCCCATCTGCTGACATCCAGACGGTGACGGTGCAACAGAGCTGTCGTTGGTCCGAGATGGGGAGCGTCGTCCACTCCCCATCCGAGCCTGACGATCGACAGGTGCGGCCTCAATCCATGAGGAAGACGGCTGTTGCTCGGGATCCAGACGGCGACAGGGCCGCTGAAGGCGCGGTCCAGGTATCCGAGGTGCCAAGCCGCTGACTCTCCGGCGAGAGCGAATACGGCGCCGGGATCGCGAGCCCTCCAGCCGCGTAAGTCGATGTAGGGATCGATCACCTCTTCTTCTCCAGGTGGCACGTACGCCCAGACGCCGTTGAGGTGCGTGGGATGGAACCACCCGAGACGCTGTAGCTCTCGAACCGTGCGGTCAACGTCCCTCGACCACCCAGCGTCCCTGAGATCCGTCACAAGGTCCTCGCGGGTCACGACCGCAGGCCGATCCCTGGCTAGGCGCGCCAGGAGGCCCGCCGCCCACCCGGGGATGCGGCGGTCAGGTCTGACGGTTCGCTTGGCGACCTGCTTCTGTTCGCCCACAGTTAGCTCCGTACCCGGGTTCATCCCAGCTCAGCTCGACTTCGGGCTCAATCCTAACCCCTTGTCTAGGTTTGTGCCCGCATGTGCACTGTGGCGAGGCAAATCCGGGCTCAATCCCAACCACCTGTCGCAACCTGACCATCGCCACACCAAAGGACGAGGCGTAAGACGTGCCGACTGCGTCGATGCCGGATCCGCTACTCGGGGTGGTGACCGCGAGATTCCCGCTACAAGACACCGAGGCTTGGAACCGTTCCTCCCTTCTCGAGGTGGTACTACCCGGAGCGTCGGCGCGCCCAGGGCCCGATGAACGCCTTCTTGTTGGCGAGCGGGCTCCGGTTGCTATGTCATACGCAATGTAATACGATTCGTCCTATGTCGAACCGGGTGACCCCTTCGCAGTACTTCGTAGCGCCGTCCCGCGCCAAGCGGAACACCACGAGCGGCCTCGTCAGCGTCCGCCTCTCCGACGACCTGCTCAGAAGGCTGGCCGAAGTCGGCAACGAGCAGGGCCTGGCGATGAGCGACACGATCCGGCTCGTCTTAGAACGCGGCCTGGCCGCCTCCCCACCGAAGCGAAGGAAGAGCAAATGACCGACGCCAAGAACCTCCACATCTACTTCATCCTGGACCGCTCCGGTTCGATGGAGGCGATCGCCTCCGACGTCGTCGGCGGCTTCAACGCCTTTCTCGCGGACCAGCAGGCCGACGGCGCCGACGCGTTGATGACGCTCGTGCAGTTCGACTCCCACGACCCCCACGAGGTCCTCGCCGAGGCCACGCCGATCGCAGAGGTGCCCCGGCTCACGTCGGAGACCTTCGCGCCCCGCGGCGGCACTCCGCTGTACGACGCCATGGGCCACACGATCGCCGACGCCACGATCCACGCGGAGGGACGCCGAAACACCGGCAAGCCCGAGGAGGAGATCCTCTTCGTCACCTTCACCGACGGAGAGGAGAACCAGAGCCGGGAGTACAACCGGGCAACGCTTTTCGACCTCGTCAAGAAACGGGAGGAGAACGGCTGGACGTTCGCGTATTTGGGTCCCAATCAGGACTCCTACGAGGAAGGCGGTCGCATCGGCTACTCCGCCGGCAACACGCAGAACTTCGCCGCCAGTGCTGCCGGCACCGAGGTCGCCTTCGCCAGCCTCTCCAAGTCCGTCGGCACCCGCCGGGCGAAGATGCGCAGCGGCGAGTCCTACGACAAGGGGGACCTCTTCGAGGGCGACAAGCCGGCGGAGGCGGAGCCGGCTCGGGTGCCTGACGCGAGAGCAACCGACCGGGACCTCTGATCGTCAGCGGGCGAGCCACCGCAGTTCGCCCGGCCGGGCTCGACACCTGGTCGGCTTGCGACTCGACATCACGACCCTGCCGTGCGAGGTCTCAACGACTCCGTGGGACTCGGCGAACTGGCGTACTCGTCCGGGTGTCGCCCGATGCGCTGGCAAGCTGGCGCTCCAACGCCGTGAAGGCATCGACGACCTCGGGAGCCTCGAAGGCACGATTTCGTCGACCGATTGTGATCTGTCGCAGAATGCTCGCCTCGACCAGCCGTTGGATGGCCTCGTTCGCCGGCTTGAAGGTGCCGAAGCCGGCTTCCGTAGCCAGATCGAGCTGCTCACGGACCTCCTTGCCGAAAATGGCACCGGCGTCCTGATAACGCTCGACGAGATCCACCAGAACCAGATCGGCGAGCTTCGGGAGCTCGCCACCACCGTCCAGCACGCATTCCGAGAAGAGCGAGAGCTTGCCTTCGTGGCGGCCGGGCTGAGCTCGGCGATCAGGGACGTGTTGAACGATGAGGTACTCACGTTTCTTCGGCGGGCAGACCGGCACCATCTGGGCGTGGTTGGGCGCGAGGAAGTCGAGCGGGCGATCAGGGAGCCTGTGGAAGCGAACGGACGGGACGTCGCCGACGACACTCTCGCGGTCATGGTCGAAGGGACCGGCGGATACCCGTTTCTGATCCAGCTTGTCGGCGCTCAGGTCTGGCGCCTTCATCCGGCCGACCCGGCGATATCGATGGAGGATGCGCAACGCGGCGTCTCGAATGCCCTCCGCCGCCTTGGCTCTTTGATATATGAGCCGGCGCTCGCGAATGCCTCCAGCATCGACAAGTCCTTCCTCCTTGCCATGGCGAAGGATGACGGTCCCTCGAGAATGGCCGACATCCAACAGCGTCTTGGCGTCGACGTGAACTACGTCAGCCAGTATCGGCTGCGGCTGATCGCCGCCGAGCTCATCGAGTCGACGAGTCGCGGGCACGTCGACTTCGCCATCCCGTACCTGCGCGAGTACCTGCGGGAGCATGCGGTCTCGGAAATCTGACGCGCCGCATGTCAAAGCTAGAACTGCGCCGGTTCTTGTATTTCATAACTTCCGGAACCCCCTGGGCGCTTGATCGTCCCAGCGGCACGGCCTTGCCCGCGGATCCCCTTCCCGTGATGATCATCGATTGCTCGTTGGCTCCGCGCTCAAGCCTGCCAGCAGCACGCACAGGAGGTTCGTCAGCTCGTCCTCTGCGAACTTGCAGGGGCGGTGGGCGGAGCGCTGGGCAGGGCTTGCGTCTCCGGATCCACTCGGCATCCTTATCAACCTAAACAGACTTTTCTCCTTCAGGACTCGTGAGGCGAGGGAGCGAGTCCTCGCTCAGCCTCGCCCCACCAGTGTTCGAACTGGCGGACCGGCAGCGGCCGCGCCCAGAAGGAGCCCTGAGCCAAGTCGCAGCCGAGCGTCGACACGAGCTCGTGCAGGCGTTCGTTGCTCACCCCTTCGGCTATCACGCGCAGGCCCATGGCATGGCCCAGGTCGACGATCGCCTTCACGATCTGGGCGGAGTCGACCGGGTCCTCGAGACGCTCGATGAAGGAGCGGTCGATCTTCAGGGTCGTGACCGGCAGCGTGTGGAGGTAGGCGAGGGAGGAGTACCCCGTGCCGAAGTCATCGATCGCCACTCCGAGTCCCATGTCCTTGAAGCGCTGCAGCGACGTTCGGGTGGACGGGCTGTCCGCCATGAGGACCGACTCGGTCACCTCGAGGGCGAGACGGCTCGGAGCGATTCCGTAACGCTCGATGATTGCCCGGATCACCTCCGAAGTGTCGGGATCCTCGAGCTGATTGGAAGAGATGTTGATGGAGAGCACTCCGAGACGAGGCCCGTCCTCCTGCGCATCCCAGGATGACAACTGGGCGACGGCGGCCTCGAAAACCCATGCGCCGATCGGCTTGATGAGGCCCAGGTCCTCTGCGAGGGGGATGAAGTCCAAGGGAGGGACCAGTCCCCGCGTCGGATGGTTCCAGCGGATGAGGGCCTCGGCGCCGAGCGGCTGGCCGTCACCGGCCACCTCCGGTTGGTAGTACACCTCGAATTCCCCGTGCGCCAGGGCCCGGCGGAGCTCTGTCTCCATTTCGAAGCGGGCGACCAGGCGTCGGCGGGTCTCCTCGTCGAAGAACTCCGAGCGGTTCCTCCCGGCCGCTTTCGCCTTGTACATGGCGGCATCTGCGTCGCGCAAGACAGTCTCAGCGTTGGAGCGGGCGGCGGGTATGACGATGCCGATGCTGCCCGTCACGACGAGCTCGTGGGCGTCGTACCGGATGGGCATCTCGAGCACGGAGAGCACTCGGTCCGCCACCGTGACGGCACTGTGGGAATCGCCCACGTCCCTGATGATGAAGGCGAACTCGTCGCCACCGAAGCGAGCAACCGTTTCGCCCGCCCGGACCGCGCCGATGAACCTGACACCGACCTCCTTGAGCACGGCGTCGCCGGCCTCGTGGCCCAGGCTGTCGTTCACATCCTTGAACCTGTCGAGGTCCAAAAAGAACACGGCGATGCTGGAGCCGCTGCGCCGCCGGCGGGCGAGCTCCTGGTTCAGGCGGTCGAGGAAGAGCGCCCGGTTCGGGAGGCCTGTGAGAGTGTCGTAGAAAGCCTGGTGGACGAGCTCCCCGTGTGCCTCCACCTCCTCGGTGACGTCCTCGATCGTGACCACGTAGCCACTTTCGGGATCTTCGCCCTTCGGAGCGGCCTGCAGTCTCACGTGCCGGAGCTCACCGCTCGGATGCTGGATCCTGAGCGCAGTCGTCACCGCCGCCTTGGGGCGGAAGTTCTCGAAAAGCGAGGTGAGGATCTCCCTGTCCTCGGGGTGGACAGCGTCGATCCACCCCCTGCCGCCGAGCGACCAGGCGTCCCTCCCCGTGATCTTCCCAATTTTCGAGTTGGCATAGGTGAGCCCGCCGCCCGGCGAGAGCTCGAAGATGCCAATGGGGGCCGTGTCGGCGAGCACCCGGAAGCGTGCCTCGCTTGCCTCGAGTGAGGCGGCGAGTGCTTGCTGCGCCCGCTCCGCCTCCTTGCGCTCTGTTATGTCGACGAAGACCTCGCCGATCCCGATAGTCTCCCCCGCCACGCGCACCGGGTAGTAGCTCTCGAGCCAGGTGTGCACTTCTCCCGGGTCCTTGGCGCTCCCGCTCGTCACTTCGAGGTTGACGAGCGGATCGCCCTCGGACATGACCTTCCTGTAGAAGGGCTCGATCTGTGACCAGGCCCGCGGGTTGATGTCGGCCAACGTGCGCCCGATGTGGTCCTCGACGGAGAGACCGTTGATGGCGGCGGCCTTCTCATTGACGCGGGCGAAGCGAAAGTCGCGATCCAAGAAGGCAAAGCCGACCGGAGCGCTCGACTGCAGAGTGTCGAGCAGGCTCAATGTCTCGCTTATCTTCTGCTCCGCCTGCTTTCGCTCGGTTATGTCCTTGCCGACCAGCGCGATGGCGAAGGGCTTGCCGTCACGTTCGAGGACGTTCATGGTGAGTTGGAGAACAGCTGCCCCCGCCTCGGCTTCGTACTCGGTCGAGAACGACCCAGTCTCCTTTGCCTGCCCGAAGTACTCGTACCACTTCCCCACACGGGATGGATCCGGGCCGAGGTCTTCCGGACGCATGCCGAGCTCGAGCACGATGCCGCCGTGCTTGGCGAAGTACTCCCGCATGCTCCGGTTGTACGACACGAGCCCGTAAGTCTCGATATCGACAGACCAGATCCAGTCCTGTGTGCTCTCGATGATCGCATCGAGCAGCACGGCGGACTCCCGGCCGTGTCGTTCCGCGAGAACGCGTTCGGTGACGTCACGGGCGTTGCAAACGATGCCGCCGACGGCCGGGTCGTCGAGGTAGTTGATCGCTCTGACTTCGAGGAAACGCCACTCCTCGGATGCCGTTCGGAACCTGGCAACGACAGTTGGATGAAGGGTTGGCTCTGAGACAAGTTGGAAGAAGGTCGCGGCGGTTTCTTCGCGGTCGTCCGGGTGCACGAACTCGAGCATGTCCAGCCCCACGTTCTCGTCCGCCAGAAACCCGAGGGTGCGGCGTCCGGCGTCGTTGATGTAGACGAGCTCCGCCTTGTCGTCCACGATGGCGACGAGGTCGCTCGAGCTGGCAACCAGCATCCTGAAACGATCCTGTGGGGTCAGGTCCTCTATGAAGGTCGCCGTCATGTCTTCACCCAAGGGCACGACGGTGACATTTCTCAACGCTGGCGTCGGCGTCGGGATAAAGACGTCTGCTTGGACGCGCCGCCCGGTCCGCAGGGCGTCACAGTTGAGCTCTCTGAAGCTCGATTCGGAGAGCGCTTGGTTGCGAGAGAGCCGTTGTCCCCGCAGGCCCGCGAGGGGCAGTTCCCCGCCGTCGGTGAAGCCATTCGCATCGCGGAGCTCCCAGTCGACGATCTCGCCCTTCCGGCGGATCGCTCGCATCAGGACATAGCCACCGGGAAAGCCCTCGAGAGCCGCGCGGGCGGCTACGTCGTTCTCAGGTCGGGACACGAGATGCTCGGGGTCGACAGGGGATGCTTGTCATAGGTTGTTGCTCGTCTTCGGGATGCATCATTATCTCCCGGAGATGCGAGCAACGACGAGATGCCCTGCTGGCGTCGCCGATCGAAGCTCCATGGCGGCTCGAGGAGCTGCACAGTAGGTGGGCGGGCCTAGGTACGGTGGGGTGTTCGCCCGGCCGCCTTGCGTGTCGACCACCAGCTCACCTCGGCTCGCGGGGGAGTGCCCGAATTCGGTCCCCCGAAGAGCAGGGCCGGCTTTCGCACCGTCCCGATGCCCGAGGTCGTCGGCTCCACCCTGGCCGAGCACCTGGCTCGCCATGGCCCCGGACCAGCGGGATTGGCCTTCACCAACACACTCGGCAACGCCGGCGGCGACTCGGTCACCGAGCTCAGCGCCTCGACCGGTGCCCTCGTCAGGGTCATCTCCGGTTCGAGCTACAAGTTCGACTCCCCCGACGCCCTCGCCGCCGACGGCGGGGACCTGTTCGTGGCGAACTACGACGGCGACTCGGTCACCGAGCTCAGCGCCTCGAGCCAATCGCTCCAGCGCCACCTGTAAGACGTGCTTCGCGGCCGCAGAGCTGTTTCGAGCGTTCCTCCCACCTGGGCGTCAGTCTCGTGGCTGATCACCTATCACCACCATCAAACTCAACTAACAGCTTGATCCGGTGCCAGCTTGGCTGCGTCCATTGGACTCCTCACTGGTCCCTCGAGAGCATTGCCGGAGCTCAGCGTGCCCCCAGTACCTAGGCCCAGGTCCCCCAACGTGTCCCCCCAGCTTGCTGGTCAGCTTGTCTAGTCAGCTCGTTGTGAGGACCACGGCGACGCTGCTGAGCAGGTCCCGCGCGAGCCGCACTGCGTCGTCGAGGTCCAGGGGGCTGGCCTCGCCGACGGTGGCGCGCACCGGGTCGAGCGCGCCGGAGAGCGACGGCAGGGGAAGGCGGTCCCCCCGCTCCCGGAGCTCCGCTGCCGTCGCGAGCAAACTGGCCAGATCGGTGTCGCTCACCGTTCCTGCGGCAAAGGCGACGAGGCTGGCGGTCTCTAAGCAGATCGCGAGGGGGAAGACGATGGCCTTTGCCTCGGCGGCGTCGAAAGCGGCGAGCGCCCGGTCGGCCGCACCGGCGAGGTCGCCCTGGGCAAGCAGCGCCCGCGCAAGCACGGCCCGGATCAGCGGCACTTCCCGTTCGACGCCTAGTTCGCTCGCCTCGAGGTCGGCCTGCATGGCGAAATCGATGGCGGCGCCGAGATCACCGTCGGTCAGCGCCAGGCCAGCCGTGGTGGAGAGCAGCACGACCCGCGCGATTCGCCGCACCTCGGTGTGCATCGGCCGGGTTTCGTCGATGTAGGCGCGGCACTGCTCGTAAGCACCGACCTGCCAACAAATCATCGCCGCCGTCGGCATCGCGAGCGCCAGTTGCTCGGCCGACCCGCCCCGGCGGCAGAGTTCGATCGCATCGTGGGCGTACCCGGCCGCGGCTGGGTCGCCTCGTTCGGCCAGGACGCTGCCCATCCCCATCGCCGCTGATACCTGCAGGTCGATGCCGAACGGAGCTGCGGCTGCGATTGCGCGGCGGACGTACTCGACCGCCTCCGCTCCGCGGTCGAGGTCATCGAGGAGCCCAGCGAGATAGATCAGGGCGCGCGCTGCGTAGGAGTCCTCGACCCCGGCAAACGTATCCACCGCTGTGCGCAGCTGCTGCACGGCATTCATCGTGTCGCCCGCCCAGTAGCTCAGGTATCCCAGTGCATAGGTGGCATAGGGCGTCCACTTGTGAGCAGGCTCAACGGCGAGCAGGCGCCCCAACCAGAAGCGGCCTTCTGCGACGTTCGTCGCCGCGAAGTAGCGGTGCAACCGGAACGCGAGTTCCAGGCACTGGCCGGCATCGGCGCGGCCGTCAAGCGCGGCCCCGAACAGCGACCGGACCGAGCCGAGCTCGTCCGAAATTTGGTCCTGAAACGGCGCGGGCGCGGCGCGGGCGTCTGCGGGCAGCGCTGCGCGCACCGCGTCGGCGAGGCGATCGAAGGCCGCCCGCTCCTCGCCGCCGTCGACCAGCAGCTCCCGCGCATAGCGGTGCAAGTCGTCGTCTTGCTGGTAGCGCCACCGCGGTCCGGAGCGGTCGACGGCGAGCAGCCCTCGGGCGGTGAGCTCACGCAGGATGCGGACGACTCGAACCTCGGCGATCGGACCGCCAGCGACGACCTGCCGCAGCAGCGGCAGTCCGACAGGACCGTCGAGGACGGCGAGCCGTCGGAACACGGCAGCCTCGTCGGCGTCCAGGAGGACATAGCTGCTGCGCGCCACCGCGCGCAGCTGGTCGTCACCTTCGACGACGACCTCGTTGAGGTGATCGAGGAGGTCGCCGACCGGCATCGCGGCCAGCTGCGCGGCGACGAGCTCCAGCGCGAGCGGCAGCCCGCCGCAGCGGCGCACCAGCGCGGCGACGTGCGGGGCGAGGCGGTCGTCGAGGCTCAGCCCGCCACCTCCCTCACGGACCCGATCCAGCAGCAGCCGGACCTGCGCGTTGGCCAACAGCGCGTCGGCGTCGTCAGTTGCCGGCGGTGGGAGGGGCTCGACGGTGACGATCCGTTCCCCGTCGATCGCCAGGGGCACGCGGCTTGTCACGACCAGCGTGAGGTGCGGGCAGGCGGCGACCAGCTCGGCCGCCAGCGAGGCGACGCCGTCGATGACGACCTCGCAGCCGTCTAGGACGAGCAGTACCCGGCCGAGCGGAGCGAGGTGCTCGGCGAGCGCGGCGCCGGCGTCGTTGATGCCGATCGCCACGCCGACCTCGAGCGCGACGGTAGCTGCGACAAGAGTGTCCTGCGGCACCGGGGCGAGCGAGACCCAGAGCCGCCCGCCGTCGAAGTCGCCGAGCGCCGCCGCCCGCGCGGCCAGCCTCGATTTGCCGACGCCCCCGCGTCCGGCCACGGTGACTATCCCCGGGCTGGCCAGTACCTCGTCCAGGCGAGTCAGCTCTTCCTCGCGCCCCACGAACGTGGACGTGATCGATGGCAGCCGCGCCGCGGACCTGCTCGCCTGCCCGCCCAGCGCCGCCACGTAGACCTCGACGGTCTGAGCGCTCGGGTCGATGCCGAGCTGGTCGCCGAGGACTGCCCGGCATTGCTCGAAGGCCCGCACAGCGCCGGCCCGATCGCCGGAGCGGTCTAATGCCCCGATCAGGGCCCTGTGCGCCCGCTCGTCCAACGGCTCGGACGAGACGGAACGCCGCGCCGCCGCGATTGCCCGGTCGTGCTCGCCCAACGCACCGGCGGCCGCCACGACGAGCTCCAAGCCTCCCAGCGCGAGAGCGTCGACAGCCCGCCGGTGCGGGTAGATCCACTCCGCATCCTCGTCGGCCAGTAGCTGGCTGCCCGCCATTCGAGAAACCGGCTCGGCCAGGGCGATCGCCGCCTGGTGCCGCCCCTGAGCGCTCAGGTCGCGGGCTTGGCGTAGCGCCTCGGCTGCGATGTCGACGTCGATCTCGACGCCGGGGGCGAGACGATAGCCGCCCGGTGTAGTCGCGATGAGCTGCTGCTCCCCGCCGCCGAGCGGCGCGCACGCTGTGCGCAATCCGCGGACGACACCGCGCAGCGCTACCTGCCAGGTGGCCGGAAGATCATCGCCCCAGATAATCCACGCCAGCCGATCGGCCGACAGCTGCTGACCGGCTAGCGCCAGAGCAACGAGCGCGACGCGGGCGCGCCGCCCTCCGAGCGCCTGCCCCGTCACGGCCAGATCACCGTTCACCACGCCGACCACGCCGACCACGTCGACCCGAATGTGCCCAGACATTGGATGTGACGGTCCCCTCCTGCGGCGGCGCCGGCCGACCACGAGCGAACAGGACCCTATCGGCGTTACCGAGCCGTTACCTCGCTCGGCTCAACTGATCACGTCGCCGACCCAGCCCGACCCGAAAGGATTCCGATGTCTGCTCGAATTCAGACCCGCCCTCCTACCCTTCTCGCCAGACGGAGGCAGATCGTGCCCGTTGGAAGTTGGTACTCCCGTCGATTGGCCACGACACTCGCCGTACTGATGGCTGTTGCGTGCATGGCTTCGGCTGCCACGACTGCAGATGCCTCACCCACTGTAAGTCCTGGACCGACGACAAGTCCGGTCACGCTGACCACGGGCTACACCCTGTCAGGGTACGACGTCGCGACCAGCACGTCCGGGACGGCGTACATCGGGTGGATCGCGAACACTTCCAAGTCCAACGGAGCCACCAGAGCGGTTCACTTGTGCGAGGTCAAGCCGGGCACGACCTCATGCTCGGGTGGGGTGCAGGTGGTCGACGCCCTCGGCGACTCCTCCGCCGAGGGGTTGCGCGTGCTGGTGCATTCCTCGGGCAAGGTCGCTCTCGTGTGGTTCTACGAAGACGTGTCGGGCGGTCACATCGGTCTCGCCTCCACGAGTTCGACCGGCACGCTTCAGCCGGCGATCGATGTCGGCGGCGCGCCCAAGGACGGTCAGTTGCTGGATGCTGAGATCGCCCCCGACGACAGCGTGTGGACCGTGGCGGGGCCATCCAGCGGCAACGGCATCCAGGTCAGGCCCGGTGGGGGCACGGCGGCGAAGAACGTGAGCACGCCATATTCGGTCGGCTTCGCGGAGCTCGCGTTTACCGGCACAACACCCGTCATCGCGACGCAAGAAGCGGGATCCATCACCCAGCCGGCCGGCTACACCTACGAGTCCCGTGGGTCGTGGTCAGCGGTCCACAACGTGGCGCAAACCTGGACCGGAGGAGCACGCGTCGGTCTCGCGGAGACGCGATACGGTCTACGACTCATCGCCTCCGTCGATAACTCGAGCTACCAGCCCGTGGTCGCGGCATGGACGGGAGCGGGGTTCTCCAAGCCGACCGAGACGGGCGATCACAATCCCTGTGGTCCCCGGAGCCACGATACCGTCGCTGACGCCAGTGGTCGATTGGCCGATATCTCCTACGAGTGCACTGACATCGCGGTGACCAACCTGCCCGACACACGGCATGCGGCAGTCGTTCGTTTCTCTGCGGGCGGCACGATCAACGCGACGGACCCGCGCTTGGCGACCACGCCGAGGGGGCATGCCTTTGCGGTGTGGTCGGTCGCGGCCGGAGCGTCAGATCGGCTCTTGTTGGTGCCGGTGCTGCTGCCGGACCTGAGCACGACGACGACCGAGGACTCATCCGCGGGCTCCGTCAGCGTCACCGGCCCGGTCTCGTGTCTGCCTGCCGACGACATCGGCGTGGGTGTCGAAGGCAAGCCCGCAAAGAACTGGCACGTCCATCAGCAATGGCTCACGCTGGGCGCCGAGACTGTGCACTCGCCGTTGGCCGGCGCCTCGCTGACTGCAGGCAAGACGTACACGTTGACCGGTCACGTGACCTTCACCGACGGCAATGCAAACAAGTCCGTGACCGCCGCACACACGTTCCGCGCATGCCCGGCGCCCTGACGACGCGGATGGAGACCACCTTCGGTGCACCGACTCCCCCGACAGCGCCGGACGCGCCTACGTCAGTGGTGGATGGATCTCCAGTCACATCGAAACCCATCACCGCGCGGGACTCGGCCGTTCTGAGGAACTCCCGGCTTCGCAGGGCTCGGGCAATCTTGCTTGTGGTGTTGATGGCCGCCGGGTCGTTCATCACGCTGGCACGGTCAGGCACGGCAAGCGCGGCATCAGCGCCGCTTACGTTCTCCAGCCCCATCCTTGTCGATCAACAGCCGCCCTATTCCTCGACCGGCGACCTCTCCGGCGTCTCTTGCCCGAATGCGTCGCTCTGCGTGGCGGTGGACTCCGCCGGCAACGTGCTCACCTCCACCACGCCTACGGGTGGAGCGTCGGCGTGGACGGTGACCAGCGTGGATGACAATGCCTCCCTAACGGGCATCTCGTGTCCCTCTTCCTCGCTCTGCGTGGCGGTCGACAACTATGGCGACGTGGTTACCTCTACCAACCCGACGGGAGGGGCGTCAGCCTGGACG
>JBEKLQ010000086.1:0-18143 GCA_050010115.1 Acidimicrobiales bacterium
GTCCCGCCGGCCGTCGTGTAACCAACGAGGGTCTCGGGCGCATCGGGACCCGACAGATCGGCTGCGTCGTCGGCCGCCCGGAGGCCGAAGATCGCTTGAAGCGAATCCGCCAGCGCCGGCTCAGCCACCAGTTCGCCCGGCAGCCACCCGACCTCGAGCGTCGTCGGCTCGTCGGCGCCGGCCGGGGTAGGTGACGGGACGCGGCAGAGCGCCAGCCCCACCAGGGCGGAACGACCGGGCAGGCCGGCCCACTCCGGCTCGACCGCGATCCAGCTCTCGCCAGCCGCCAACGCGGCGAGCCACGTAGCGGCGCCGGCGATCTCGTCGAGCGCAGTCACCTCGACGGTCACGACCGGCCCGGCCGCTTCCCCGTCGCCCTCGGCGGAGCCGTCATGGACCGCGATAGCGCTCGCAGCCTCCAAGCGGTCCAGGCCTTTCACTATCCGGTCGCGAGGCCCTTTGATCTCGAGCAACGTGAACAGGCTGTTCATGGCGGCTCGGTCCGAGCGCCCGAACCTCATCTGCTCGAGCTCGCAGCCCACCGGCACGTCACGCACGAGCGGTGTGAGGGCGAAGTTCTGCCGGACACGAGGCTCACACGCCAGGAGCGACTGCCGCAGCTTCGGCGTCAGCTCGTCGAGATGGGCGAACAGGTTGTCGACGTCCCCGTAGGAGTTCACGAGCTTGGCTGCGGTCTTCTCCCCCACGCCGGGCACTCCCGGCAGATTGTCCGAGGGGTCGCCTCGCAAGGCGGCAAGGAACGGGTACTTCTCGGGCGTGACACCGGTGCGCTCCTCGATGCCCGCCTCGTCGTACAGGACGTAGTCCGTCACGCCGCGCCGGTTGTAGAGCACCTTGATGTGAGGGTCCTTGACCAACTGGTAGGAGTCACGATCGCCCGTCACGATGATCACGTCGTGCCCGGCTTGCTCGAGCGAAGTGGCCAGCGTGGCAATGACATCGTCCGCCTCGTAGCCGGGTACCTCGACGACTGGAACGCCGATCGTCTCGACCATCCTCCGGATGAGGTCGATCTGCTCGCGCAGCGGTTCGGGTGTCTCAGCTCTGCCGGCTTTGTAGTCGTCGGCGATGGCGTCCCGGAACGTCGGCTCCGGCAGGTCGAAAGCCACCGCCATGCCCGTCGGCGAATGGTCTTCCAGCAGCCGGCCCAGCATGCCTGCGAAGCCGTAGACTGCGGCGGTCTTCTGTCCCGACACCGTCGTGAGGTCCGCTTCCTGGAGCGCGAACCACGCCCGGAACGCGAGCGAGTGTCCGTCGAGCAGGAGGTAGGTGGCCACGGAAAGCCATGCTAAAGCGCGGTGAGCAGCGTACGGTTGCCGTTGCCACCCACGAGCCCAACGGAGGAGGATGCATGCGCATGCCAGAAGGCGACGCTCGGCAGCGTCCGATCGGAATGCCGCCAAATCTCCTCGGGACGCTGTACGACATGGAGTTCAAGAGCTTCCTCGGGGAAGGCGCCGTCAAGTTCCTCTACTGGCTGACGGTGATCCTCGCGTCGCTCATCGCGGCGGTCTACTTGGTCGGAGCGATCTTCACTGGGAATCCGATCCTCATCGTCATCGCCATCATCCTCGTGCCTACCCTCTACATACTCGAGCTCGTCTACGCCCGAGTCGTTCTCGAGGCCATCACCGTCGTGTTCCGGATGAGCGGCGACATCCGGGCGATCCTCACTGCTTCCGCTGCAGGCGCCCCTCCGGCGGGAGGTTGGCCAGCCGGCGGTGGTGGCGCTGCAGCGCCGCAGTACCCCCAGTCTCCCGAGTACCCCCGGTCTCCCGAATACCCCCAGTCTCCCGAATACCCCCAGTCTCCCGAGTACCCCCAGTACCCGCCGGGCCCCGACTACAGCGCCGGCTCAGGCTCGGGAAATGGAGACTCCGACCCGACCGCCACGGGGGACGAGGACGAGCCCTGGATCACCTGATCCCTCACACCCGGCCGGTGACGACCCTGCACCGAGGTTGGCCGATACGATCAGCCGGAGTGCCCGACGGTTTTCATCCTCCTCTCGAGGAGTACCTCGAGACCATCCACGCCCTCGAGGAAGAGGGCGTCCCCGTGATCCAGGCCCGGCTGGTCGAGCGTCTCGGGCACAGCGCTCAAGCCGTGTCGGAGATGGTGCACCGGCTGGAGTCCGAGGGGTACCTGCAGCGGCGCGGCCGGGGTGTGGCGCTCACACCGGAGGGACGCAGCAAAGCTGAGAGCGTCGTGCGCAAGCATCGGCTGGCGGAGCGCTTCCTCATCGACATCGTTGGCCTGCCGTGGCACCGGGTCCACATCGAGGCAGGGCGCTGGGAGCACGTGATCTCCGACGAGGTGGAGTCCCGGTTCGTCGAGATTCTCGGCAACCCCTCCACTTGCCCGCACGGCAACCCGATCCCCGGGGCGCCTCAGTCTGCGGGCGACCAGCACCCGCTCGCCGAGTCCGAGCCGGGCGAGCACGTGCGTCTCGCCCGCATCACCGAGCAGGTCGAGATCGACCTCGGGGCACTGCAGTACCTGAGCGAGCATGGTTTCGTGCCGGGGGTCGACGCCGAGGTGAGGGCCAAGGCCCCGGACGGCACCCTCACGCTCGACCTCCACGGCGCCTCGGTGGCGCTCGGCCCAGCGATGTGCCGCCAGCTCTACGTGGTCCCCGCCTGACGGCCTGCACGCCTCACGGCCCGCCTGACGCCGGCGCCGGCGCCGGCCGTTACGGCTCGATCGAGCCCTCCGTGATCGCCTTGGCTACCTCGCGCATCGTCGTCCGCCGGTTCATCGCCGTCTGCTGGATGAACGAGAACGACTCTGACTCGCTCATCGACCGATCGTCCATCAGCTTTCCCTTGGCCCGGTCGACCCAGCGCCGCGTCTCGAGCTGCTCCTCGAGGCTCCGCTTGTCATCGGAGAGAGCAGCTACCTCGGCCTCGAGCGCCTGCATCTCGGCAAAGCGTGCCAACGCCACTTCGATCGCCGGCAGCAGCTCCTCCTGCTGGAACGGCTTCACGAGGTAGGCGAGGGCCCCGGCGTCCCGCGCCTCCTCGATCAGGTTGCGCTGCGAGAAGGCCGTCAAGATCAAGATCGCTGACTTCCGGTCGACGTTGATGTCCTTGGCCGCGGACAAGCCGTCCAAGCCGGGCATCTTGATGTCGAGGATCACCAAGTCAGGCTCGTGCTGCTTTGCCAGGGCAACGGCCTCGTCGCCGCGGCCCGTCTCCCCCACGACCTCAAAACCCTGCTCCTCCAAGATCTCGCGCAGATCGAGGCGCACGATCGCTTCATCCTCGGCGATGACCACGGTCCTGCCCAAGTTCTCTGCTCCTTCTGCTCGGCAAGGACGCGCTGGCCCGTGCCCCTGGTAATGCGTGTCGCGCCGGCGAGTGCCGTGCGGCGATCAGACTACGAGCTTCCCGAGCAACTCGTCTTGTGCCCGCTCCAGCTCGGTTACCCGCGCCCGCGCGTCGTCGCGGCCCCGCCGCATGGCATCGGCATGACGGCGCGCCTCGTTCCAGTCGTGATTGGCGAGCGGAGTCTCCGAGACGAGCGAACGGATGCGGGCATCGTCGGCGGTCTCGTCGAATACCAAGAGCTGTTCCTCGACGATCGCGAGCTCCTGGCGCGCCTTGACCAAGCGCTCATGCACCTCGGTGAGGCGCCGTTGGACGACCTGCTGCTCCACGGCCGCAGTGTACGCCGGTCCGGGAGACGGCTCAGCGCAGCACTGCCATCGCCGCGACGCCGGCCACGGTGAGCGTGAGGAGGAGGGTGTCTCGGAACTTGAAGGGGTGGGTTTCCGGAGCGATCGTCGGGACCCCGCCCCGGGCCTCGATCGCCTCGGCGATCTCCCTCGCACGCCGGAGGGCGTTGGACAGCGCTGCCCAGATGAGGTCCTCGACGTCCCGCGACAGGTCCTTGGCCGAGATCTTCGTAGACGATCGCCGGGCACGCCGGGCCGCCGACAGCACCCGTCCTTCTTCAAGGAGCAACGGCAAGCACCGGATCGACAGTGCGATGGCGCCCACGATCTCATCCACCGGGACCCGGAGCTTGCGCAGCGGCCCGGTGAGCCGGCCGAGCGCCGGTGCCAGGTCCGCCAGCGGCGTCGTCCAGCTCACGAGCAAGGCGAGCCCCAGCACCTCGATGGCGATGGCCCAGAACAGCGCGAACTCGTACAGCCCACCCAGGCCGAGGTGGAGCCCGAGAACCCGGTGGTAGGGCTTACCGCCGGCGCCGACCGCCACGGCAACACCGATCCCCATGATCAACCAGATCCAACGAGGCAGTCGCGGTGCCACGCCTCGCGGGAGCTTCGCCACG
The DNA here is from genome assembly GCA_050010115.1 of Acidimicrobiales bacterium. GTDB lineage: Bacteria > Actinomycetota > Acidimicrobiia > Acidimicrobiales > Bog-793 > JAKACA01. The sequence goes on from JBEKLQ010000086.1 coordinate 4,318, forward strand.
AGAAACCCCCCCAGCACCATCACGGCACCCACCCCGACGGCCTTCCACGTCGGCCACAGCAACAGGCCGATGGAGACCGCCATGAACCAGACGAGCTTGGTGCCGGCCCACATCACGTGGATGGCACTCCTCCCGGGGACGAACCGGAGGACGTGGAAGTCGCTCATGGCGCGAGCCGACGACCTCCGCTTGGTGGAGTCGGGCTGGCGGCCCCGCAAGGGCCTCACGGCTCGGGCCCCAGGCGCTCTTCGGACACGATGCGACCGCCGTCGAGATGGATCAGCCGCTCGCCCAATACGTCAGCATGGTCGAGGTCATGGGTGACGACGACCACGGCCACGCCGGACAGGCGCCGTTGCGACGAGAGCGTCCAGGCCAAGGCGCCGCGAGCCTCGTCGTCGAGGCCGGCGTAGGGCTCGTCGAGCACGATGAGATCGGGCTGGCGCACGAGCAGCCCGGCGAGCGCGACGCGGCGCTGTTCTCCCCCTGAGAGGTCGTCGACGCGGCGCCGCCCCATCTCGTCAGGGTCGAGGTCGACCGCCAGCATCGCCCGGCGTGCCCGGTCCTCGTCGGCTCCGAGCATGACGTCCGCCATGACTGTGGGCCGGAGCAACTGAAGGCGTGGGTGCTGGAAGGCGATGCCGACCCGGCCCGGCTGGTCGACGATCGGCTCGGACTCGAGCAGCGCCTCGCCCGCAGTCGGGGCGGTGAGACCGGCAAGCAGCCAGGCGAGCGTTGTCTTGCCCGAGCCGTTCGGCCCAGTGAGGACGACGCCGTCACCCCGCCAGAATTCGAGGTTGATGCCGTCGAGGGCGCGATGCGCCCACGGAGTGCCGCTGGCATAGACGTAGCCGACGTCGATGAGCCTGACGAGCGGGTGCGTGCCGCGCTTGGAGCCGACCGGCCCGAGCTGGGCGCCACGGACGATGGCGGGGGAGGGTGCCGCGGGCTCCACCGGCGATGCCCGTCGGGTGAGGGTGGGGCGGAACCGCAGGGCGGGTTTCGGGGAGAGGGCGAAGTGAGGGCTCGGCGACAGTGGTGGGGTGCCGGCGGTGCCGGGCGCTCTGGCTGGCTGGGTGTGCTCAGGCGTATCGCGCCCTTCGCTCATCTCGAGCCGGGCGTCGGCGACAGCGGCTTCCTCCACCCGGTGAGTGACGTGGACGACGGCGATGCCGGCCGACGCGAGTTGCCGGAGCAATGCCACGACTTCCTCCCGGCCCGGCCGATCGATCATCGCCGTGGCTTCGTCGGACACGAGCAGCTGCGGTGACCTGGCCAGCGCAGCCGCGATGGCGAGCCGCTGCAGCTCACCGCCGGACATCGTGGAGGTCTCACGCTCGTCGAAGCCGTCGAGGCCGACACGTGCCAGGACACCAGGGATGTCGCAGTCGTGCGACGGCGGGAGGCCCCACACGATGTCGTCGCGGACCCGGACACCGAGGACCTGACTCTCGGGACGCTGGAAGACGATCGCCGTGCCGCCGACGAGCCCGAGGCCCGCCGGACCGCGCCGCTCCACGCGGCCAGCCGTCGGCTCGAGCCGGCCGGCCAGCACGCGCACGAGGGTCGACTTCCCGCAGCCGTTCGGGCCGACGACGGCGAGGAACCGGCCGGGTTCGAGATGAAGGCTCACATCGGCGAGCGCATCGCGGTAGGTGCCCGGGTAGCGGTAGGAGACATGCTCCACGTGGACCGGCACTGGTTGTGGTGGCTCGGGGGCGCCGCCGGCGCCACCGGCGCCACCCCCGCCACCTCCGGAGGCGTCTCGACCGATCGGCCGCCGCTCGACCGCCTCGTCTGCGACCGGAGCCGGAACGTGCCGGCGCACCTCGACGAGGAAGGGCCGCAGGCGGAGGCACGCGAGAGCCACTAGGACCACGAGGAGGAACTCGGCGAGCGGCAGCGACGCGTACCAGTGGGAGATCGTCCAGCTCAGTACGTCGCTGCCCCGTTTGGCCACGGTGCCGAACCCGAGGGCGTGCAGCAAGTCGGTGACGATCTTCCACCCGATCTTGATCTGGGCGAACGCCAGTTTCCTGTAGCCGGGCGACGCGGCATCGAGCGCATCGGTCAGCCCGGCCAGCGGCAGGCCCACAACGAGCGCCGTGTACCCGACGCAGGCGATCGACGACCATCTGCGCCGAAACGAGACCCCCACGGACAGCCCGAGCCCGCTCGCGATCAGCGTCGGCACCATGATGCCGATGCCACCCACGAGCGAGGCCACCGTCGAGGCGGCGATCGCCGACACCACTGCCGCCCGCAACCGGTGGCGGGCCGCAAGCACGGCGAACGGGATGACGGCGAGCGCCTGGAAGACACCGGCGATCCCGATCGGAGCGAACCAGCCGATCACCTCCATAACGAGCGCCAGGTCACCAAGCACGGCCGCCTCAGCCAGCTCGCTCGGGCGCAGCGGGCCACGCGTGGGCGCCGTTGGGCGGGGCGAGATCGTGCCGCCCGCAGAGCCGACGGACAGCCCCGCGGGCGCGGGGCCACGTTGGCCGGCCGGCGGAGAAGCGGGATCCACCTTGTCAGGCTTGCAGATCAGCCGGGACTCGGTGTGCCGCGGCCGCCTGCGAGGCCGGGAGACCGCTCCGGGAGCCGGACAGTCGGCTCTCCCCGCGGCGTCCACCGGCAAACCGGCAGCCAGCTACGCTTCAGCCGGGCCCGGATGGCGGAATGGTAGACGCGGCGGCCTCAAAAGCCGCTGTCCGCAAGGGCGTGCGGGTTCGAGTCCCGCTCCGGGCACCCACCCATGGCGAGGCGGAGACATGGCTGGATGAGCAACGCCAGGCTGAGCAACTCACGACCCGCTCGCAAAGCAAGAAAGTAAGTCTGGGTGCACAGAGTGCTGTAAACCGCCCGTTTACGACGCTCCGTGCACCCAGTCTCGCTGCAGGCCTCCCTACGTGAGGCGGAGGGCGCCCCGCGGCAACAAGCCTCTACCCTCACGTCACTCCCGCCGGCCGCCGTTCACCCCAGCTTCGACGCTGGCTAGTCCTTCCGGCCGGACAAGGCGAGCCCGGCCCCCACAGCGATGATGGCGAGCCCGCCAGCTCCACCGACGAGCTGGAGCCGGCGCGGCGAGCGGGCGAACCACGACCGGAATGTCCCCGCCAGCATCGCCCAGATCGCGTCCGATGCGAGCGCGATCCCGGCAAAGACGAGTCCCAATAGCAGGATCTGCAATGGCACATGACCGCTGGCTCGATCGACGAACTGCGGGAGGATGGCACTCAGGAAGACGATCGTCTTGGGGTTGGTCGCGCCTACGAAGGCGCCCTGGAGCGCGAGCTTGGTACCACTCACCGGGCCTCCGGAAACCGCCGCCACCGCGGACACGGCGGCCTCCAGGGACCGACGATGGCGGAATGCCCGCACGCCGAGAACAATCAGGTAGGCAGCCCCACCGAGCTTCAACACGTCGAAGACGACGATGGATCGTTCGACGAGCAGCCCGATGCCGACCGCCACGACGATGGTCTGAACATATTCGCCAGCGGTGTTGCCGATGACGGTCATGACAGCGGCCCGCCGGCCATGTGCGAGCGCCCGCCCGACGATGAACATCACGCTCGGCCCGGGGATCACGATGATCACGAGCGCCGTGACTGCGAAGGCAAGCAGGTGACCGGTAGGCACACCCGAAACGCTACTTCGGCCCCATTGTCAGGCCGTAGCTGGCGGCGCAATGACCTCGTTTTGCACCGTGCCTCGACTACCCTGCCGCGCCATGCCCGAGCTGAGCGTGGCGAGCTTCAACGCCCACGCCGGCGTGGACGGATGGGGCCGTCCCTACGACCTCACGGAGGCCTGCCGGCGTCTTGATGCCGATGTCATCGTGCTCCAGGAGATCTTCGCTCCGCTCAACGCCCTCAGTCAGGCGGACGAGGTCGCGGCAGCGCTCGGCTACACGCCGGCCGACCTCCCGTTCGCTCGAGCCTGGCGTCGCAAAGAGGCGATCTGGCATGGAAAGGGCTGGGAGCCCCGCAAGGTCTTGCCGGCCCATCAAAAGGCGCTCCGAGTCGGCGGGCGTGTCGACAGCGCCAGGTCCGACCTCGTCGGCTACGAGGAAGGTACCTGGGGTCTCGCGGTCTTGAGCCGCGTGAAGATCGTCACGACGACGGCGGTGGAGCTGGGCAAGCTCAAACGGGACTTCGCCCATCGCGGCGCGTTGAAGGTCGACCTCGAGATGCCCAGCGCCGGCGGCGCTGGCGGCGCTGGCGGTGCTGGCGGCGCCGGCGGCGCTGGCGGCGCTGGCGGTGCTGGCTGCGCGACCTTCACCGTCGTCGGAACCCACGCGGCCCACCTGACCGCCGGCTCACCACTCCAGCTCCGCCGCTTGTGGTCCGAGCTCCCCCCGAGCGACCAACCGGCGGCACTGGCCGGCGACATGAACCTCTGGGGCCCGCCCTTGAGCCTGATGCTCCCAGGTTGGACGCGGGCGGTGAAGGGCCGGACGTGGCCCGCCTGGAGACCTCACAGCCAGCTCGACCACATCCTCGTCAACCGAGCGGTCACAGTGCTCGAGGGAGACGTGGTCCGCGCCGGCAACTCGGACCATCGCGGCGTGCGAGCCCGCCTCTGCTGGTGACGAGTGACAGCCAGGCTCAACCGATGGTCGCGGTCACCGACCGTGGTGGCGCGCCCGCTGCAAGTGACGCCGGTAACCATCGCGGCGCGATCGTGGTCAAACTCCCCAGAAGGCGTCAGCCGGTTCCATTCCTCGCGAGCCGGCATGTCCTCGAGGAGGTGTAGTGCTCGCGTTCATGTTTCCTGGCCAGGGTTCCCAGCGTCCGGGGATGGGCACTCCCTGGAGGGAGCACCCCTCCTTCGAACTGGTCGAGCAAGCGTCGGACATCACTGGCCGTGACGTCGCCCGGCTCCTCTGCGACGCCGACGCCGAGGCCCTGAAGCAGACGCACAACGCCCAACTGGCAACGTTCGTGCTCAGTCTGGTGGTGCTCGACGGCGCCGAGCGAGTCGGGCTGGAGCCGAGCCTGTGCGCCGGCCACAGCTTGGGCGAGTACACGGCCCTCGTCGCTGCCGGTGCAGTGGGCTACGAGGACGCCTTGCGCCTCGTGGCCGAACGCGGCTCGGCAATGCAGCACGCAGCAGAAGCCACTCCGGGCACGATGGCCGCCGTGCTGGGTCTCGACGACGACGCGGCGGAGTCCGCCTGCACCCTCGCCGAGGGCGACGTCTGGGTGGCCAACTACAACGCACCGGGGCAGGTCGTGGTGGCCGGCGTTGCCGAGGCGGTCGTCGAGGCCGGACGAGTCGCCAAGGAGATGGGAGCGAAAAAGGTCCTCCCGATCCCGGTTGGCGGAGCGTTTCACACGCCGATGATGAGCCCCGCCCGCGACCGCCTCCGCAAAGCTCTGTCTTCAACCACATTCCACCACCCGGAACCCGCCGTGGTGGCGAACGTCGACGCCCGGGCGCACCACGACGCGGACGACTGGCCGCGCCTGCTCTCGGCACAGCTGTGCAGCCCGGTGCGCTGGCGCCAGACACTCGAAGCGCTGGTCGCCGCCGGAACCCAGACGTTCCTCGAGCTCGGTCCTGGCGGTGTGCTGACGGGACTGGCACGCCGAGTGCTGCCAACGGCTGAGACGATCGCCGTCTCCGTCGCCACCCCCGAGCACTTGGACCGCCTCATCGAGTCCCTCGCCGGGCGTTCTGCGGCCCAGCAGGAGGCGATCGACCACCGGGTGGGCGAACGCTTTCATATGTCCGAACGTCTCGTCGTCGCCCCGACCGCCGGCCTTTTCGAGCCCCACGCGGCGGTGGTCGGGGTCGTTCCCGGGCCGCTCGACCGCCAGAAGACGCCCGAGCCGGGCAACGCCGTCCGGATCGACGTCGGCAGCTTGATCGGCTTCGTCGGCGGGACCGAGGTGCGCTCGGCATTCGCCGGCACCCTCGAAGGCGTGCTCGTCCTGTCGGGCGAGCGGGTGACGGCGGGACAGCCTGTGGCCTGGTTGCGTGCATCGACGAAGGAGGGCTGGTGAGCCTTAGGTACCCTGGAGCGGCCATCACGGGTTGGGGCTCCGCCCTTCCCGACAAGGTCGTGACGAACGCCGACTTCGAGGCGCGCCTCGACACGTCGGATGAATGGATCGTAGAACGAACGGGCATCCGGGAACGACGCCACGGCGGCACGACCCAGGGTCTGGCCGTCGAAGCCGCACGGGCCGCGCTGGCGAAGTCCGGCAACGACGCCGCCGAAATCGACCTCGTCATCCTCTCGACGACGACGCCGGATCGCGCTGTGCCGGCCACGTCATCGGCTGTGCACGCCGAGCTCGGCTGCTCGGGCGCGGCGTTCGACCTGAACGCGGCGTGCGCCGGCTTCGTGTACTCGATCGTGACGGCGGTATCGATGTTCGCGGTCGGCTACCGCCGGGCGCTCGTCATCGGTGCCGACACGCTCTCGCGCATCACCGACCAGAACGATCGCGGCACCGCCGTCCTGTTCGCTGACGGAGCGGGCGCGGTCGTGATCGAGGCGAGAGACGACCGCGAGCTCGTGCTCTCGCATGACCTTGGGCTGGACGGGTCGCTGACGTCGATCCTGTACTGCGACCACGGTGGGTACCTGTTCATGGAAGGCCGCGATGTATTCCGCCGAGCGGTGAGGTGCTCGGTCGACTCGGCCCTCAAGGTCCTGGGCGCCGCTCAGGTGACCGCCGACGACATCACCCTCTTCGTGCCGCACCAAGCAAACCAGCGGATCATCGATGCCGCCGTGCAACGTCTCGGCCTTGCGCCCTCCAAGTCGGCCATAGTGCTGGACCGGACCGGCAACACCTCCAGCGGCTCGATGGGCATCGCCCTGGCCGAGGCCGCCGAGGCCGGCAGGGTGACGGACGGGGATTTGGTGCTGCTGTCGGGTTTCGGGGCGGGCATGACGTGGGCGAGCGCTGTGCTGCGCTGGGGATCGTGAGGAGCATCGCCGACGATCCGACCGGCGGTGCGCCGGCCGACCCTCCGGCCGAGGTCGAAGCCTTCCGCCAGCCAGAAGCCACGGGCAGTGGGCAGCCCGGTCCTACGGCGACCCAAGGCACCGGAGCCGCCCGCGTGGCATTCGTCACGGGAGGGTCACGCGGGATCGGCCTTGCCTGTGCCCGCAGGCTGCAACGCGACGGCTACCGGGTAGCGGTGACGTGGCGCACCGAACCGCCGTCACCCCTTGACGGACCTGATGGGACGCACCCGATCGTGGCCATCTACTGCGATGTCACCGATCCCGCCAGCCTCGACCGGGCGTTCGACGAGATCGAGTCCTCCCTCGGTCCGGTCGAGATCCTTGTCTGCTCGGCCGGCATCACCGACGACGGGCTGCTCATGAAGATGAGCGAGGAGCGTTGGAGCCGGGTGATCGACACGAACCTCACGGCAACATTCCGGGCCTGCAAGCGAGCGAGCGCCAAGATGCTTCGAGCGCGCTACGGCCGGATCGTCCTCATCTCGTCCGTGGTCGCGCTGCTCGGCTCGGCCGGCCAGACGAACTATGCCGCCTCGAAAGCAGGTCTCATCGGCTTCGCCCGCTCGCTCGCCCGTGAGCTCGCGCAACGCAACATCACCTGCAACGTGGTGACTCCCGGCATAGTCGCCACCGATATGATCGCTGCGCTCAGTCAAGAACGCGTGGACGAACTGACGTCCGCGGTCCCGGCCGGCCGGCCAGCCATGCCGGAAGAGGTCGCGGCGGCTGTGGCGTTCCTCGTATCCGACGACGCCGCCTACGTCACGGGAGCGGTTCTGCCGGTGGACGGCGGCCTCGGCATGGGCCACTGATCGGGAATCGACAGCGGAATCGACTACTCAGCACGGCTACCGAACACCCAGCAGAAGCCCGACAAGCCCAGCAGATACCCGACAAGAAGGAGTCACCCGAGGTGGACAACGAAGCAGCCTTCGACAAGTTCAAGTCCTGCGCCGTCGAGGTTCTGCAGGTCCCCGCTGAGAAGATCACCCTCGAAGCCAAATTCACCGAAGATCTGGAGGCCGACAGCCTCGAGGTGGTGGAACTCGTCATGGCGCTGGAGGAAGCGTTCGACATCACAGTCGAAGAGAGCGAGCTCGATGGCGTCGACACGGTCGGCAAGGCCTTCGATCTCGTCACGTCGAAGCTCTGATGCCAGCGACGCCCCGGCGGCGCGTCGCCGTCACCGGCCTTGGCGTCGTGTCCTGCTGCGGCATCGGCAACGACGCCTTCTTCGCCGGCCTGGCGGCTCCGGCACCTGAGGGTGAGCACCGGGTCCATGACTTCGACCCGAGCGCCTGGTTCGACGTGAAGCAGGCGCGCCGAGCGGACCGTTTCCAGCAGTTCTCCGTGGCGTCGGCCCAGATGGCGCTCGACGACGCCGGGGACATCTCGATCGATCCAGCTCGGGCGGGCGTGATCTTCGGTACGGGAGTAGGCGGTCTCGAGACCCTGCAGGAACAGATCACCGTCCTCATCTCGAAGGGTCCGCGGCGGGTGTCGCCGTTCCTCGTGCCGATGATGATGGCGAACGCAGGGGCGGCAGCGATCTCGATGCGTTTCGGGTGGCGGGGGCCGTGCGAGACCGTGGTCACGGCATGCGCGGCCGGTACGCAGGCAACCGGCAACGCCGCCCGGCTCGTGGCGTCCGGGCGGTGCGAGGCCGTCATCACCGGTGGTGCCGAGGCGGCGATGGCCGGGATCGGCCTCGCTGCGTTCGCGAACATGACCGCTCTCTCGAGCTCCGGCACGTCGCGGCCGTTCGACCGGCGGCGCGACGGCTTCGTGATCGCCGAGGGGGGAGCCGCCCTCGTGCTCGAGGATCTCGACCGGGCGCTCGCCCGTGGGGCTCACGTGTACGCCGAGGTGCTCGGCAGTGCCTCCACCGCCGACGCTCACCACATCACAGCACCCGCGCCGGGCGGCACTGGTGCGCTCGCCTGCATGGAGCTCGCGCTGGAGGACGCCGGCGTCACGGCCGCCGACGTCGCTCACATCAACGCCCACGGCACTTCCACGCCGCTGAACGACCTCGCCGAGGCGGAGGCGATCACGAAGCTCTTCGGCATCCCCGGCCCTCCGGTGACGTCGATCAAAGGCGTCACAGGACACTCCCTCGGAGCCGCCGGAGCGATCGAGGCGGCGTGCTGCGCCCTCACGATCGATCGGCAGCTCATCCCACCAACCGCCGGGCTCGAGGAGCTCGACCCCGAGATGCACCTCGACGTCGTCACCGGGTCGCCACGCTCGCTGGGCGCCGGCGTCGTGCTGTCGAACAGCTTCGGTTTCGGCGGGCACAACGGGTGCCTCGTGCTCGCCCCGCTCAGTTTCCGCGATCCGGGCGGCGCCGGCAGCACCGACTCGCGCACCGGCAACTGAACGCGATGCCTCCGGAAGGGGCCGGCCTGCCCGCCGACCTCGCCACGTACTCCTTCTCGGAGAACGCCCCGTGGATCGTCGACCCTGACGACCTCCCCTGGCGTCGCGACGTCACCGCCATCCGGGCGCGGACCAGGTCCGAGGTCCCACACCTCGTCCGGCGCCGGTACCTGCCGCCGTCGCGGCGCATCGCCCGCGTCATTCGCATCCTCGGCGAGGCGATCAGCCTGTGGTATGTCACCGACCGCCGAAAGGGCCGCTCCGAGTCCCGTCTCGGGCTGTCACGCCGGCTCCGGCTCGGCTTCGGCGAGCTCGGGCCCACGTACATCAAGCTCGGGCAGATCCTGTCCTCCGGTGACGGCATCTTCCCCGAGGACGTCGTCGGGCAGTTCAAACTGCTCCGCGACCGCGTCCCGGCCGAGACGTTCGAGAGCGTCAGGGCGACCCTCGAGTCCGAGCTCGCCGGTCCCCTCGCGGCCACGTTCGCCGAGTTCGACCCGGAGCCCATGGCGGCTGCCTCCATTGCCCAGGTGCACCGGGCGGTGCTGCGCACCGGCGAGCACGTCGTGGTCAAGGTGCAGCGCCCGCGGGTCGCCGATCTCGTGCGCCACGACTTGGCCGTGATGAGCTTCGTCGCCCCACTCCTGGTCGGGCGCATACGGGTCTCGGCACTGGCCAACCCGCCGGCACTGATCGAGCTGTTCGCGGAGACGATCGTCGAGGAGCTCGACTTCCGGCTCGAAGCGGCCAACATGCTGGACGTCGGGCGGGTGCTGGCGATGACGAACCAGCGCTCGATCATCGTCCCGCGCCCTCACCCGCGCCTCGTGACGAGGCGGATGCTCGTGATGGAGGAGCTGACCGGTTTTGCGTGGGACGACGTGGCAGGCATGCGCGACGCCGGCATCGACACCCCGGCGGTCCTCCGGAGCGAGATCATCGCCTTCCTCGAGGGGGCGCTGCTCTACGGCGTGTTCCACGGCGACCTCCATGGCGGCAACCTGTTCGTCCAGCCGAACGGGCGCGTGGCCATGCTCGACCATGGGATCACGGGGAGGCTCGATGAGCCACAACGGTTGGGTTTCTTGAGGCTGCTCGTCGGCGCGTCGACGAACGACGTCGAGGGCCAGATCGACGCCTTGCGCACGCTTGGGGCACTGCCGGCCGACGCCCGCACCGAGGACCTCATCAGGGATCTCGGGCTGGACCGCCCCGCCCAGGACATCGTCACGCTGTCCGCCGAGGAGCTGACGTCCCAGATGCGGGACCTCACCCGGCAGCTACTGTCCTACGGCGTCCACATGCCGAAGGAGCTGATGCTGTTCGTGAAGGATCTGCTCTTTCTCGATGGTGCGGTGGCCACGATGGCGCCGGAGATCGACCTACTCGGCGAGGTGGCCGTCATCGCCGCCTACTTCGCCGAGCACCACGGCGAGCGCATCGCTGCCGAGGTGGGCGTGGACGTGCGCTCGACACCGATCGACCTCGATGGGCTGCGGGCATCGATGGGGCTCTCGACCGATACGCGCGAGATCAGCTACCGCGAAATCCAGGCCCGGCGCGAGCTGCTGAGGCACAAGTTCGAGAGCTGAGCCCGGGCGCCCGGGTCGGATCATGGATCATCAGGTCCACCGTCGCGGTCTCACAAGGGGCTACCCCTTTGGGGACGTATCCGTCCCTGAGAGGGGACCACCCCGAGCGCCGGTCCGGCGGCATCGGGCGTCGGGCTCGACGCCGAGCGCCAGGCAGGCGGCGTCGGGCGTCGGGCTCGGCGCCGAGCGCCGGGGCCTAGCCGGCTCCGGCGTTGCCGCCGATGACGTAGGAGGTCATGGACAGCGACCCTCCGAGGTAGCCGTCGACGATCACCTGTGCCGTCTCGCCCGAGGCAACAGCCAGCCCTGCGACGTACAGCAACGGTATGAAATGGTCGGGCGTCGGCGCCGAGACACCGAAATCCGGGTGGTCCTGCAGAGCCAAGGCACCCCCCGGGTCCTGTGTCATCGCCGCCTGGGTGTCCTCGTCAAATCGGTGTGCCCAGTCCGTGCCCCGATCGGCCATCGAGAAGTCGATGACGCGGAGGTTGTGCACGACATTGCCGCTCCCGAGGATCAGCACGCCCTGAGCCCGGAGCGGCGCCAGCGCGGCGCCGAGCTCGAAGTGGTACTCGAGGGGCTTGTCGGCGTTGATCGCGAGCTGCACGACCGGGATGTCGGCTCCCGGAAACATGTGAGCTAGCACGACCCAGGTCCCGTGGTCGAGTCCCCAGCAGTCGTGGTCGAGGCCCATCCACGTCGGCTTGACGAGCTCCACGACCTCGCCTGCGAGCCCCGGGTCGCCCGCGGCCGGATAGTCGAAGGCGAAGAGCTCGTCGGGGAAGCCGAAGAAGTCGTGGATCACGCGGGGTCGCTCCATCGCGGTGACGGCGCTGGAGTTCCAGTACCAATGGGCGGAGATCGCGAGGATCGCCCGAGGCGGCTCGCTGAGCGATGCAGCAACGCTCGACCACGCCTCGGTGTAGCGGTTGTCCTCGAGCGCGTTCATCGGGTTGCCGTGCCCGATGAAGGCGGCCGGCGTGAGGTCGTCGGTGGCACTGCTGGAAGCCATGGGCACGTCCTTTCTCGATGGCGTGGCCCTATTAGTACCTCACGCCGCCCTACCGGCACCGCACCTCGCCCAGTGGCTCACGCCGCCGGGTTGCCCAGGCGGGATACCGGCGTCCAGGGGCCGGCCGTCGCGGTGTCGAGACCGAGCACCGTCGCTAGGGCGGCTGGCAGTCGTCCACACGCGCGCCGCAGGCAGCGGGATCAGGCCAGCTCCTGGAAGGGATGCAGCGCACCGAGGCCGAAGATCGAGCCGAGGTCCACATAGAAACCCTCCGCCCTCTGCCCGGCGGATGATCACTCGCCGATCCAGCTCGCCATTGGGCACCGACTCGCCAGGGTCACTGTGGCGTTTGATATGTTCTTATGCTATTCTGTGCAAATCCCCCCACCGGCAGGGCCCCCACCGGGAGGGCCCCCCTACCGGGAGGTGGCTCGGCGACGCCAGTTGCCCTCTGATCCCGCCGCACGCCTCCCTCCGCTGTCTCGGCCCCGGCGCGTGCCCATCAACCGTGAGGAGGCGCCGTGCGCCCGCCTGTAGACGACAGCGTGACCGCCCTGCTGAGGTCCCGCCTACCCGAGTTCGACGACCACTACCTCGACCTGGCGGACATCTACGGGGAGGATCTCACCTCCGAGATCGTGCTCATGGAGCTCGCCGACTACGTCGCCAATCTCATCGTGGGTGGAAGGGGTGAAGCCACACTGGAGCGGTGTTTCGCAGCGCTCGACGAGCTGGCGGCTTACGGCGACGGCGGGCCGGAGCTCGTCGCGTACTCGTTCTTGAACGAGCTACCGCCCGCGACGCGCGAGGCGGCCGCCGGGTACTTCGGACCGATGGCGGCGCGCTTGGCTCAATGCCTCGAAAGCGGGACGATCGAGGAGTACCTGGAGGTTGTGGCCCGTGGTGGCGAGGCGCTCAGTCCCTGAGCGCCGCCGGGAGCGTGGACTCGACGGTCTCGATGCAGCGCCGCCGCACGTCGCCGATCTCGGCATCGGTCAGCGTGCGGTCGAACGCGCAGAACCGGACACGGTAGGCCAGCGATCGCCGCCCTTCGTCCACACCCGGCCTGCTATAGACGTCGAAGAGCTCGACGGACTCGCACAGCTCGCCTGCCGCTTCCCGCAGCACGGATTCGACCCGTGCCGCCGGGACGGCTTCGTCGACGGTGAAGGCCAGGTCGACGTCACTCGAGGGGTAGCGGCTCACGGGCTCTGCAAGCAGCGGTCGGCGCGGTGCTGCCGCCAGCGACGCCACATCGAGCTCCAGCCAGCCGATCCGTTCGTGAGGCAGGCCGAACGAAGCGATCACGTCCGGATCGACCTCGCCGATGGTCCCGATCGGCGCTGCCTGGCCGGGACTGCCACCGCCGGCCACGAGCACGCCGGACCGAGCGCCGTGCAGCCCTGCCAGCGAGATCACCGGGCCGTGGTTCGCTGCGGCTGCGGTGCCCACCTTGGCCGCGTCCGCGCCGGCAGCCCATCCCTGCAGGACCTCGACGCCCGTGAGCGCGAGCGCGTCCGCCAGCACCCGCCATGCCTGCACGGCTGTGTCCGCGCCATCGCCCGACCAGGCCAGGATGAGCGCCACCCGCTCCCGCTCGATCGGCAGGCCGGTCTCAGCAGCGGAACCCGCCTCGCCATCGGCCTCCGCAGACCTGCCCGGAGCGGACGGGACGAACACGTCGCCGACTTCGAAGAGCCGGATCGACGGGTGCCGGTGACCGGAGTTGTAGCGCACGGCGGTCAGCAGGCCGGCGAGCAGGCCCGCTCGCAGCGCGGACTCCTCCGCCACCATCGGGTTCATCAGCCTCACGAGGTCGCGGTCCCATCCGGCCCGCGCTTGATCTGCGGGG
>JBEKLQ010000087.1:0-18056 GCA_050010115.1 Acidimicrobiales bacterium
TCCCGGGTCGCTGATGGAGCCGCCGGCAGAGACAAAGGGGGCAGTGAGCGCCTCCGCCCGGCTCCAAAAGATTCAGGGTTTCCGTTATTTCCGTCTCGCTCGTCCGCGTTTAGGTTGCGGCGCATGCACGAGTTCGCGGCGGAGCAGTACCTGTCCGGAGCGGACACAGCGGCGGCCAAGAGGGACGCCAGTATCGCCCGTATCGCTGCGGAGCAGATGGCCCGCGAGGGGATCTCAATCGAGTTTGTGCGCTCGATCTTCGTCCCTGAGGACGAAACCTGTATCCACATCTACCAGGCGGACTCGATCGAGGCCGTACGCGAGGTGGCCGCCCGCGCGGCGCTGCGCTTTGACCGCGTGTCGGAGGCGATCACCGAAACGGGGTACCCCGCCGGAGTGGAGAGAGACATCAGATGACGGCCGCGATCATCGCCGGCGCCGTGGCTGGTCGTGGTCACCGGGACCGTCAGGCGGCGCTTGTGGGCAACCAGGCTGACGACGGAGTCGGCATCGGCGGCACCGGCAGGTTCGCACGCGGATGCGAGCACTCATCCTGACGAACGCGGCGCCTATTGAGCTGAGAGTGGAACGAATCGGGACACGCCACAGAACGCTAAGAGAGAAGTCACAACCAAACGGAGTATGAACATGTTCGACAAGATCATTTCCATCCGGCTAACGAGATATGGGCGGGGCAGGCGCAGCCTCATCAGATCCTCGGCCATGCTGGCCCTGGTGGCCTTGACCGGCTCGGTGCTGGTCGGCGTGGCCGCGCCGCCAGCGTTCGCCGCATGCGGGCCGAGGTGCGGACCCTACCCGGTGACCGGAAGCAAGCCGTCCTCGATCACGGCCGGGCCGGATGGGTCGATGTGGTTCACCGAGGAGGCGAAGGACAAGATCGGCCGTATCTCGCCATCAGGTCAGCTCAAGACCTTCGACGTACCCACCTCCCAAGCCTGGCCGAACTCCATCGCCGCCGGCCCCGACGGCAACTTGTGGTTCGTCGAGCCGGGCGCGCCGAGCAAGCATCCGATCAATGTGGACCAGATCGGCCGGATCACGCCGAAAGGCGTCATCACCGAGTTTCCTGTCCACGACTTCGGGACAGGGGCACCTAGCTCGATCGTCGCAGGCCCGGACGGAAGTCTCTGGTTCACAGAGCTCTTCCAAAGCGGATACGAGATCGACGCCATGTCGACGAGCGGAGCGCTTGTGGCCGAGAACCCGGTAACGGGCGACCCGACCGACATCACGGCGGGGCCGGACGGAAACCTCTGGTTCACCGAAGGGAATGGCGACATCGGGCAGATCACCACGTCGGGAAGCATCACGTACTTCACCGTGCCCGACTCCCTCGTGCCAATCGACATCGCTCCCGGTGCCGACGGCGCCTTGTGGTTCACCACGTACAGCAACACCATCGGTCGGATCACCACTGGAGGGGCCATCACGCTGTACACCGTCCCCACCGACGGGGAGGACACCTACTCGTGGGGTGTCAGTCCCGGACCCGACGGCAATATCTGGGTGACCCTCTACGGGACCGACCAGCTCGCACGCGTCAACACCCAGCCGGGCATGATCGGCGAGATCACCGTGTACGACGTGCCGGTCAGCGGCGAGACGGCCGGTCCGTACGGCATCGCCACCGGAGTCAACGGCGATGTGTGGTTCACCGACCTCCTGGCCGGGGAGATCGTCGACTTCCCCGTCTCTCCGGTCGTCTCGCAAGACCCGGTTTCCGCCACTGCCAACGGCCTCTACGGGACAACGGCTGGGCCGAACGGCGACGACTGGTTCACGGACTACGCAAACAGCCAGGTGGACCGCATCTGCCAGAACGGGTCTCAGCAGGCATACAACGTTCCCACGTCCGGCGGAGCCGCCTACGGGATCACGGAAGGCCCTTGGCCGCACCGCTTCACCCAGGACGTGGTCGGCATCTGGTTCACGGAGCCGGTGGCGAACCGGATCGGGGTCATCCCGGAGTCGGTCGGTCCGACAGTGGGCCAGCCCTGCCCCACGCTGACACCGACCGACTTCGCCATACCGACGGCGGGCGCTGGGTTGCGGGATCTCACTTGGGGCCCGGACGGGGCGGTGTGGTTCACCGAGTTCAACGCTGACAAGATCGGCCGCATCACCGATACCGGGGCGGTCACCGAGTACTCCCTACCGACCGCCGGAGCCGATCCGTTGGACATCGCCTCCGGGCCGGACGGCAACCTCTGGTTCACCGAGTGGGGGGCCAACCAGATCGGGCGGATCACCCCGGCCGGGGTCGTGACCGAGTTTCCGATCCCGACCGCCGGCAGCGGACCTGCCGGGATCACGGCCGGCCCAGACGGCAACCTTTGGTTCACCGAGGCCAACGCCAACCAGATCGGGCGGATCACCACGGGCGGGGTCGTCAACGAATACCCGATACCAACGTCCGAAAGCTACCCGGGCCAGATCGTCGCCGGACCGGACGGGAATCTCTGGTTCGGGGAGGACCACGCCGCCCAGATCGCGAGCATCACGACCTCCGGCACGGTGACGGAGTTCAGCCTCGGAGAGGCGGAGGACCCCGATGCGATCGCCGCCACCTATGGGGGTCTCATCGTGGGTGACCGCAACAACGGTGCGTGGAGCCTCGCGACGGTGGACCCGCCCGGGTCGAACGCCGTGGTCCTGCCGAGCGGACCGGTCCCCTCCACCTCGACCGTCGCGTTCGGTTCCAGCCTCACCTGGACCCAGCTCGCCCCAGCGGCCCAGAACATCGCGGATGCAACCGGCATGAACCTGTACACGAGTGCGACGCTCGGGAACGACGTCGGCAGCACCTACTCGTACCGCTTCACCGCGGCGGGCACCTACCCCTACATCGCCGCGCCGGTCGGAGTCACCACGGCGAACGGAACGGTGAAGGTGCCGATCCAGGTGGCCCCGACCCAAACGAACACGAATCACCCGGTGACGATCACCTGGGCCTCGACCCCCGCACCATTCGGCTACGCCTACGACGTCCAGGTCAAGGAGCCGGGCGGCTCGTACAAGACCTGGATCGCGGGTACGACGACTACGTCCTCAGCGTTCAGCGCTGACAGCACTCCCGGCTACTACGTCTTCAGGGCCCGCCTACGCAACACGTCGAGCGGTGCGCAGTCGGGCTGGTCGCCGGCGGCGGAGTTCCAGGCCGTGTAACCGCAATGAGCCACCGATGGACTCGTTTTGATGACAAGTCACCAACCCTGGTGGAGATGTGGACCGGGACCGCCTGGGTGCTGCAGTCGAGCCCTAACCCCACGGGCGCCACCCCCAGCTATCTCCAGGGCCTGTCGTGCGCTGCGGTCGCGGCCTGTGCGGGGGTGGGCGACTACTGCAGCGTCCCCGGCAACGTTCTGACCTTGGCGGAAGCAGAAGGCGGAGACCGATCTGCGATCTAGGTGTATTGCCCAACCACGTTGTTGACGCGGCTGATGGGCGGGCCACCTACGGCGGTGTGGTGCCGGTGATGGTTGTAGCTGTGCAGCCAGCGGTCAAGGGCACGGCGTCGGACAGCCTCTGAGCCGTAGGCCCGGACGTAGGCCCACTCGTCCAAGAGGGTGCGGTTGTATCGCTCGGCCTTGCCGTTGGTGGCCGGGTGATACGGCCTCGTGAAGGTGTGGACGATGCTGGCGGCGATGAGCAGTCGAGCGAAGTCCCTCGACCGGTAGCAGCTGCCGTTGTCAGTCAGCACCCGCTCGATCGTGATCCCGTGGGCCTCGAAGAACGCCATCGCTCGTTCGAAGAAGGCGGCTGCGGTCTGGCCCTGCGTGTTGTCGCGGATCTCGGAGTAGGCGAGGCGGCTGTGGGCGTCGATGGCCGAGTGGATGTAGGCGTATCCGACTCGGTGGCTCCGAGGCTTGCCCCACTCCCGCCCGTGGACCCGCCAGCCGCCACCAGGCGGGATCTTCGCGAGCTTCTTCACGTCGATGTGGACGAGCTCGCCGACCCGTTCGGTCTCGATCCGGCGGATCACCCGCCCCGAGATGCGATCCATGTAGCAGAGCCGGCTCAAGCCGTGACGGACGAGCACTCTGTGCACCGTCGAGGGTGGCAGCCCGACGATCGGGCCGAGGCGGGCTGGACCGAGCTTTCTCGACTGGCCAAGGCCACGACCCGGCGCTCGAGACGAGCCCGTGTGCGAGTCGGGCGCGTGCGCGGTCGGCACGGGCGGTCCTCG
Source organism: Acidimicrobiales bacterium (assembly GCA_050010115.1). Classification (GTDB taxonomy): domain Bacteria; phylum Actinomycetota; class Acidimicrobiia; order Acidimicrobiales; family Bog-793; genus JAKACA01. Next base: position 4,208 of record JBEKLQ010000087.1, read on the forward strand.
AGACCAGCGATGCCGCCGGCCAGGTACCTGTTCCACCACTTCGAGGCCGTCTGGCGGGAGATGATCATCGACTCAGCCGCCTGGGCGATCGTGAAGCCGTCGACCTCGATGCGCTGACAGAGACGGCGTCTCCTTCGACGGTGAGCGGAGCATTACGGTGCATCAGAGCCTCCAGGGTGTGTGGGTCTGTGAACAGCTCCACACTGCCCTGGGGGCTCACTTCATCGGTGCATCCGCGTCAACAAGGTCTGTGGGCAATACATCTAGGCGCCGGTCGGCGGCCTGGAGTCGGGGAAGCCGCCGACGTTTCGCGAGCGTCGGCGGCTGCTCCCGCACAAAAGCGCTGGTCAAGGTCTAGATGTCGTAGTACAGCATGAACTCCCACGGGTGCGGCCGCAGCCGGACGGCATCGATCTCGCTCAGCCGCTTGTACCGGATCCAGGTCTCGATGAGGTCGTCGGTGAAGACGCCGCCGGCCTTCAGGTAGTCCTGGTCGGCCTCGAGCGCGAGCAGGGCCTCGTCCAGCGACGCCGGCACCTGCGGCACCGTGGCCAGCTCCTCCGGCGGGAGGTCGTACAGGTCTTTGTCCACCGGGTCCGGCGGCTCGATCCGGTTCTGCACCCCATCCAGGCCGGCCATGAGCATGGCGGCAAAGGCGATGTACGGGTTGGCAGCCGGGTCCGGGCAGCGGAACTCCACGCGCTTGGCCTTCGGGCTCTTCGAGTAGATCGGGATCCGGCACGCCGCCGACCGGTTGCGCTGGGAGTACACGAGGTTGACCGGCGCCTCGTACCCGGGCACCAACCGCTTGTAGGAGTTCGTCGTCGGCGCCGCGAAGGCGAGGATCGACTTGGCGTGCTTCAGAAGCCCGCCGATGTACCAGCGGCCGATGTCCGACAGCCCGGCGTAGCCGGTCTCGGCGTAGAAGAGCGGGTCGCCGCCCCGCCAGAGCGACTGGTGGCAGTGCATGCCGGACCCGTTGTCCTGGAACAGGGGCTTCGGCATGAACGTGGCCGTGTAGCCGGCGTTGCGGGCGACGTTCTTCACGACGTACTTGTAGAGCATCAGCTTGTCTGCCATGCGCAACAGCGTGTCGAAACGCATATCGATCTCCGCCTGCCCGCCCGTACCGACCTCGTGGTGCTGTACCTCGATCTCGATGCCGAGGCGCTCCATGGTGAGGACCATCTCCGACCGGAGGTCCTGAAAATGGTCCATGGGCGGTACGGGGAAGTAGCCCTCCTTGTACCGAGGCTTGAAGCCGAGGTTCGGCTTCTCGTCACGATTCGAGTTCCAGATGCCCTCGATCGAGTCGACCTGGTAGGAGGCCGAGTGCTGGTCCTGGTGGAAGCGCACGTCGTCGAAGATGAAGAACTCGGCCTCGGGCCCGAAGTAGGCGGTGTCGGCGATCCCGGTCGTGGCCAGGTACCGCTCGGCCTTCACAGCGATGTAGCGCGGGTCCCGGCTGTAGCTCTCACCGGTGACGGGGTCGTGCACGAAGCAGTTGAGGTTCAGCGTCTTGTGCTGGCGGAACGGGTCGAGGACGGCGGTCGACGGGTCGGGGAGCAGGAGCATGTCCGACTCCTGGATCTCCTGGAAACCCCTGATCGACGACCCGTCGAACCCGAACCCGTCCACGAAACCCGCCTCGGTCAGCTCGTGCGCGGGCACCGAGAAGTGTTGCATGAGGCCGGGAAGGTCGCAGAAACGGAAGTCGACTATCTCAACGCCCTCGTCCTGCATGAGTCGAACGACCTCGGTAGCGGTGCGGTCCTGCACGAATCCTCCTTGTAGCGGACGCGAAGCCACGCCCGATCGGCGTGCCAGCGCGTGAGTGTGCCACAGAGAGATTGCCAGGCGCCCGTTTCGGTCCGGTAACCCGAACGTGAACGCTCGATGAACACCCACGTAGAGTGTGGGAGCACACATCACGCTCGGTCGTGACGGCGCCCAAGGAGAAACGAGGCCCGACATGGACATCACCGCCAGCCAGACGATCGCCGAAGTACTGGCAGGTGAGACGTCCTGGCCGATCGACTCGCCGGCCACGACGGTCTTCGACTTCGAGTACCAGAACGGCCGCGACCAGCTGCTGCGGCTCTACGACAAGGGCACCCGCCGGCAGTGGATCGGGAGCGACCGGCTCGACTGGTCGCTCGAGGTGGACCCGGAGCACCCGCTCGGCATGCCCGACGAGATCCACCCGCTGTTCGGGACGACCTGGTGGGAGAAGATGACGGAGGCCGAACGGGGTGAGGCCCGCCGGCACTCCGAGGCCTGGCGCTTCAGCCAGTTCATGCACGGCGAGCAGGGCGCCCTCATCTGCACGGCCAAGATCGTCCAGACCGTCCCCGAGATCGACTCGAAGTTCTACGCGGCGACGCAGGTGATCGACGAGGCCCGCCACGTCGAGGTGTACAGCCGTTACCTGCACGAGAAGCTGCAACTCGTCTACCCGCTCAACTCCAACCTGAAGAGCCTGCTCGACGACGTCATCCGTGACAGCCGCTGGGACATGACCTACCTCGGCATGCAGGTCCTCATCGAGGGCCTCGCACTGGCCGCCTTCGGGGTCATCCGCAACATGGCGTCCGAGCCCCTCGGCCAGGCGCTCAACGCCTACGTCATGCAGGACGAGGCCCGCCACGTCATGTTCGGGCGCCTGGCGCTGCGCGACTACTACCCGCAGCTGACCGATGCGGAGCGGGACGAGCGGGAGGAGTTCTGCGTCGACGCCTGCTACCGGATGCGGGACCGTTTCCTCGGCGAGGAGGTCTGGGAGCAGCTCGGCCTACCCGCCGAGGTCGCCGAGTACGTGCGCGACAGCGAGCAGCAGCGGACGTTCCGGGGCTACCTGTTCATGAGGATCGTGCCCGTGCTGAAGGACATCGGGCTCTTCGGCCCGAGGATCAGGAAGGCCTTCGAGGACATGGGCGTGCTCGGTTTCGCCGACTCCAACATCGAGGACGAGATGGCCGGCGACGAGGCGGCGGCGGAGCGGTTTGACGAGATGCGGCGCACCCACGTCGAAGGGGTCGCCGGGCTCGGCTGAGCGCGCGTCTTCTACGTCGGCGTCATTCAGCGCCGTTATTTGTACGTGAAGCTGGCTGTCGTGGTGCCCCGTCCGGAGCCGGTGAAGTAGCCCTCGATCGTCTCGACGGTCACGGGTACGTCGGTGCCCGCCGTTCCGGGGGGTGAGGTGGCGTGCAGTGTGGTGGTTGATCCGCAGTCGAGCAGTGCCTTGACGGGCTTGAGCGACTCGGCTTTGACGTTTCCGAAGTACACCTCCAGCGCGCAGCCGAGGTTGTCGCCACCGATGGTCACTTTGGTCCCGCCAGCGACCGGTCCTGAGCTCGGTGACACCGAGGTGACCTGCGGATTGCCAGGCGGATAGACGTACAACAGGTCAGCCGGCCGGTTCAGGCTGCAGGCGGTAACCGTGCACAGCTGCACGTCGACGATCGCCGGGTTCTGAGCAACGGTCTCCGTGCTCAGGCTGGTGTTGCTGTTGATGGTGAAGGTGTACTGGGTGCCGACCGAGAATGGCGACTTGGTGTCGGTGAACTCGATGGGGGCGACCAGCTGGCCGGCGAATCCCTGACCGCTGACCTGGATCGGGGTTCGGGCGGTGTCCGGGGCGCCGTAGGTGCCGTCCAGTTCGGTGCCGTTGCTCGTGTTCACGACCGCAGTGACCTTCGGGACGCCTGCGTAGGTGACGGTGACGGGGGCGGACTGGCCGGCCAGCGTCTTGACGCTGAAGGGGATGGTCCACGGACCGACAGTCAGCGCCTCGCTCGGAGCGACGATCTGCATCTCGGTCCCGGTGAGGAAGACGTAGTCCGTGTCCATCGAGGACTCCAACGATGGCTTGCCGAAGTCAGCCCAGTCGATCGTCAGTGGATCGAAACCCGACCCACGCACCGTGATCACCGTGCTCCCCTTTTCGCTTGCGAGGCTCGCGGGCCCCGACGAAGTCGACACGGAGCTGATCGACGGCGTCGGGAGGTAGTCGAACTCGGTCGGCGCCTGCGCCGTCTCGCACTTGCAGCCGGGCGGAGCGACCAGCACGCCCAGCGAATTGACCACGACCGCTCCCTCGTCGGGCGGGAGGATGCGCCCGGTCGCGCTCGTGCCATGGGCGTTGGCGACTCTGACCTGGACCTGGCAGATGTCGTTGGCAGCATTTTCGCCCTTGAAGACCCCGGTGTGCGGCAACGGCGAGCACGAGGTTCCCGCCGAGTATGGCGGCGGGGTGGCGGTGATCCGGTAGGGACTGTTCACCGTGAAGGCGGTGGCAGCAACTCCGCCAAAGGTGACCGAGGTCGCCGCTGTGAAGCCGGAACCTAGAATCGTCACGGGTCCCGGCGCGGACTCGGACCCGCCGTAAGGGATCACGCCGGTGATTGTCGGGACGGTCTGGCCGCCGCTCGTGTCCACGTATTCGAAGGTCGATTTCGGGCTGGGGATGCTCGACTGGTCGTCCTTGAGCGTCACGATCACCTGCGCCGGCCCGGCGCCGTCCTGCGGCGGAGGCGGGATCGGCGGGCGGGCGTCACGTGCGGGCGGCAAGGTGGCAGATATTGACGTCGCGCTGCGCACGCTGAACCGGCTCGGTCGGATCTGCGCACCGCCGATCTCGATCGTTGCGACGTTCGACGACCCGCCCGTCTCGAATCCCGCCCCGGTGATGGCGATGCGCTCCCCACCGGCGATGCTGCCCGAAGCTGGGCTGATCCCCGAGACAACCGGCCGACTCGCCTCGCCGGCGAGGCTACACAGGTAGTACGCCAGCCCGGCGGTGCCGCCCGGCCCCGTCACCTGCGGCGAGCCCAGACCCGATGCCAGGTCATAGCCGGTCGTCGCAGGGAACACCAGACCGTTGTCGAGACCGTAGATGTCGTTGTTACCGGTCGTGATGTCGTTGAACGATGCGGCGTAGTCGCCCGGGTTCGACGCCACGGCGTACAGCAGCGGGCTGGCGAATCCCACCCTGGTACGCGTGGCCGGGTTCGAGGCGCATGTGGGCGAGGCGTTGATCAACGCCAACATCGCCGCCCAGATCGGGGTCGACGAGGAGGTGCCGCCAACCGTGCCCCAGCCGCCCTCGCCCGCCTCATAGATCGTGATCGCGCCCGTGAACTCGTCCGCCTGCGCCGACACGTCGGGTACCAGGCGGCACGGCGTCGAAGACGTCGCACCGGACACCGTCGACTGGCAGAAGTTCTGCGGATAGCCAAAGGCCTTCTCGACCTGGTCGGCATTCGCATAGTCGGCACTGCCCGGCATTGCGATCCCGGGAACCGTTGCCTCCCGCTGCCAGGTCGACATCGTCCACGACTGCGAGATTCCGCCGCCGCCGCCACCGCCGTCGGCGCCGTCATTCCAGACATGCTCGAGCGGCGGCTGGCTCGCGGCGTCGTCGATCGTCGTACCGCCGACCGAAACGACATAGGGCTGGCTCCCCGGGTCATCAACCGACAGCGGGTTCTGGCCCGAGACCGGCGTCGACGTTTCAAACGTGTTGCAGTCGTCCGATCCGTTGTCGCCGGCTGCGGCGAACACGGACTGGCCCTGAGCCGCGGCTTGTTCGAACAGCAGGTTCTCGGCTTCCTGCAGCCCTGGTTGACCGAGCTCGATGGCCTGCTCGCACAACCCCCAGCTGGTGCTCACGATCTGGTCGCGGTCCGCGTCCATGATCGCCGCGTACTCGTCGACCGGGTCGTAGTCGGTCCCGTCCGTCCCCGGGCTCGGTCCTTCGTAGACGTCGATGGTGGCCCCCGGCGCCAGCGCGGAGATGTCCTCCACGTCGAGGTTCGCCTCGCCGCTTCCCGGCCCCGTTGGCTGGCCTCCGTCGACCGGGATCACGTGCAGTCGCGTGAGCATGCTCGCCGCCGCGGACGCGCCGAGGTAGCACGTGTCGAACGTCTCGATGTCCGACTTCAGGAAGGGTTCGAGCTCGTAGATGGCGATGTGCTGCCCAGCGCCGAGGTCGCCGCTGCCGTAGAGCCCGAAGGCGCCGTATGCGTGGGCGATCTGATCGTCCGTCAGCCCGCCGTAGGCGCGGGCCGCTGCGGTGGCGCTCTTGCATGCCGTCGGTGAGCCAGGCGTGTGCCCGAAGCTCGCCAGCTTGGCCGGGCGGATCTTCCCCTTGGCCGAGGCCGAGGCCCGCACGATCCCCACTGGCTGCACCTGCACCAGATCATTCAGGCCGAGGACGGCGGTAACCCAGCTCGCAATCGCCGACGGCATCGAGATCGCCGATGTCGTCGCCTGGCCCATGGAACCATTGCGCAGCCGGTAGCGCTCGAGACCGGTGTGAAACGTGCTCTCGACTTGTCGGGCGCTCCCGCGGAAGCTCACCAGCAGGCCATCGCTCGAAACCCCGCTGACACGCAAACCATGGGCCTCCAGCTGCGCGCTCACGGCGCTGATCGACCGCGCGGGACCGAAGCGGTTCACAAAGGCACCCGCCGGCAGGTACTGATGGAACGACGGGGAGTTCTTGTCCGTCACCGCGGCGATGAAGTTCACCAGCGCGGCGTTGTCGCGAGGCTTCAGCACCACGACACCGGAGACCGCGGCGGACGCCGATACCGCCCCGACCGCGCGGGCGCCGTCGGGAACGTACGGTGCAGCTTCGATCAGTCCCAGTCTTGGAGAGCCTGCAGACTCCGCCGACGCCGCCGAAGCCGACAACGTCCCTGCCCCCAGGACAAGCAATCCGAGCAAGAAAGCTGTCGGGCGCACTCTCCTGCGCCGTGCAGTCGAGCCCGTTCTGTGCCCGACGCGGTGAACTGTGCGGCCGATCTCGCCGTTCGCCATTACGACCTCCCCCAGCGCTGGGTGGCTATACCAGCGCAAATCGAGCCGAGCGTCCCCTCTAAGTGGCGCGGCGCTTACACCCCACCATCAAGCCCGCTTTACCACAATCAATCCGGCCAGGTCAACGGCAGCGGTGGACCATGTGCGATCTCGGATCGACGATCAGGAGGAAACCTGTACGTCCTCGACGTCGAGCACTGGCGAGACGCTTTCCCGCCCTGATCAGCGACAACCGGTCTGCAGGCGCCGTTCTCTGGCGCATCCGTCTCACTCTTCCGGCCACGCTGGCAGCGGGTCCTCGGGACGAATCGGCCCCGATGTCGTACGATTGCCAGATCCCAGGGGACCCCCGGAGAAAGCGGGGGAGACACGTGCACGGGACTCGGTTCGAGACGGTAGGGGTTTCCCTGCGAGCCCACTGGCGGCGCACGCTTGCCGTAGTCGGAGCTGCTCTGCTCGGGCAACTGCCGGCGCCGCCGGCGCTCCCATTGCGGCAGCCGTCATCGGGAGAACGCTACCGGTCCTGGGACTCCAGTTTCGGCCTGCGTAGCTGTTCCGGTGAGCGCGACAAACGGTGAGGCTGTCTGCCAGGTCACGTACTCGACAGCAGGGTCGCACACGATACTGGCCCAGTTCTCCGGAGTCACGAACTACAAAGGTTCGACGTCGAAGCCGTACACAGAAGTAATCAGCTAGGACGCAGCACCTCCAGGCTGCTCATCTCGTCGGCGGACAGCCGGACGGCGCCGGGCGCCGGCGCTTGGTAGGGCGTTAGGGACGTATACGACCCCAAGTACCTACCGAGCTTGTCCGTCGCCGCGCCAACCAGGGATAGATCGGTAGCGTTCTCCCGATGACCGCGACCGCTCCCCTCAGGGGACGATGCAATACAGCGCCGCCGTGGTGGTGTGGTGCGCCGTCACGACCACCCTGGCCGTACCGCACTTCGTGCCGTTCTTGACGACCTTCGACCCGTTCATCTCCTTTTCCAGGACACCGCCTCCGACGGGACGACCTGGAGCGCCGGCGCTGGCTCGAACTGCATCGGCCTCGACGTCCTCTATTACTCGGACAACGAGATCGAGTACGAGTTCGGAAGCTTCTACGGATCCGAGTCGAAGTACACCGTCCAGACCGGCGACACCATCACCGTGACCGTCAACGGCCTCCAGTACACCGAGGAATACACCGGCGGGTTAGCCGGACCGCGGAATCGGCTACGACTTGGCGTCCTCTGCCAAGGCAGGCTCGGTGGCCTCGTCTGAGCTTGCCTCGTCGCCGGTCTCGTCCTCGCTCGCATCGGTCTCTGGAACGGCCGCCGGCGCCTCCGGCTCTGGAACGGCCGCCGGCGCCTCCGGCTCGGGAGCGTTCAGCATCTGGTAGATCGTCGCACCGGCGGAGGCCACGCCGAACACGACGGCGAAACGCCTCAGCTTCGGCGACAGGCGCGGCCCGAGGCGCAGCGCCCCCGGCTGCCCGGCCGCCGCCAGCGCGGCGGCTGCCGCCAGGTTGGTGAGCGGCAGCTCGTAGCCGCGATCGGTGCTGAACGGCCCGTTCTTCCGGTGCGTCGTGGAGGCGACCGCCATCGTCCCCATGATCATGACCGGCCCGAGCGGATAGGCGATCCCGGTGGCGGTGAGCAGCCCACCTCCGAACTCGCTCGCCCCGGCGGCGGCAGCGAACATCTTGCCCGGCCGCAGCCCGATGAACTCAAAACCAGCCGCCGTCCCCTCCAGACCCCGCCCCCCGAACGAGCCGAACAGCTTCTGGGCACCGTGAGCACCGAGATACCCTCCCAGGACGAGCCGAGCGACCAGCAGTCCGAGTTTCTTCATGTCATCCACCTTTGCTCCATCACCGACAACTTCAGGTCTACCGGTGCCTGACGGCCGATAATGCACCACCTGCTTGCCACCTGCGAGTATGGCGGTGACCTGATTCGGCAAGGGAGAGGCATGCAGAGCCAGCGTGAGTACGTGTTGCGGACGGTCGAGGAGCGCGGCGTCCGTTTCATTCAGCTGTGGTTCACGGACGTGCTCGGCACGCCGAAGTCGTTCGCGATCACACCCGCGGAGCTCGAGAACGCACTCGACGAGGGGATGACGTTCGACGGTTCTGCCATCGACGGCTTCAGCCGCGTGCAGGAGTCCGACGTCCTCGCCAAGCCCGACCCGAAGACGTTCCAGATCCTCCCCCTGCGAGGCGGCCGTCAGCCGGGTGACCACTCCGAGGTCGCCCGGGTCTTCTGCGACATCGTGAACCTCGACGGATCACCGTTCGAGGGCTGCCCGCGCCACGTGCTGCGGAGGGCGTTGGAAAGGGCGAGAGGGAGGGGTTTCTCCTTCTATGCCGCACCGGAGATCGAGTACTTCTACTTCGCCGACTCCTCGCCCGTCGGCCCACCCAAACCCCTCGACACCGGCTCCTACTTCGAGCTGACAGTCGCCGATCTCACGTCCGATCTGCGGCAGCGCACCGTGCTCACGCTCGAAGACATGGGCATCCCGGTTGAGTACGCGCAGCATGAGGACGCTCCGAGCCAGCACGAGATCGACCTGCGGTACACCGACGCGCTCACGATGGCGGACACCGTGATGACGGTGCGCCTCGTCGTGAAGGAGATCGCCCAGGAGCACGGCGTCTACGCCTCGTTCATGCCCAAACCGCTCGCAGGGGTGCAGGGCTCGGGGATGCACACGCACTTCTCGTTGTTCGAGGGAGACAAGAACGCCTTCTCCGATTCTGGCGATCCGCACGGGTTGTCGGTGCTCGCCCGCCAGTTCATCGCCGGGCTGCTCCGGCATGCCCACGAGATCACGGCCGTGACGAACCAGTGGGTGAACTCGTACAAGCGCCTCGTCGCCGGCTACGAAGCTCCGGTGCACGTGTCGTGGGCGTACAACAACCGCTCGGCGCTGGTGCGCGTCCCGATCGTCAAGAGGGGCAGGCTCGAGTCGACCCGGGTGGAATTCCGCTCCCCCGACCCGGCTTGCAACCCGTACCTGGCCTTCGCCCTCGTGCTGGCGGCCGGGCTGAGGGGGATCGAGGAGCATTACGAGCTCGGGGACGAGGCGTCGTCGAACCTGTTCTCGTTGACTCCCGAGGAGCTGGCCTCCGAAGGCATCCGGCCGCTGCCGACCAGCCTTCACGACGCCCTTGTGGAGATGGAGCGCTCCGAGCTCGTGGCTGAGACGCTGGGGGAGCACGTGTTCGAGTGGTTCCTCCGGAACAAGCGGGCGGAATGGGAGGCGTACACCCGCGAGGTCACGCCGTTCGAGATCGCCCGCTACCTACCCCAGCTGTAAGACCGGCTCAGGCGCTGGAATCTCGTGGAACCGCTGCTGGTGTACCCGGACCCGCCGCCGGGCTGGCTCGCCGTCGCCCTCGATGCGGCCGGTTACCCGTGGGTCGGCGTCAGCAGCGCGACCGAGGCCGAGCGCCGGGAGCCCGAAGACGGCTGGGCCGGTGCCGTGATCGCCGCCGACGCGGAGCTCACCGGCAGCCTGGCGTCCTGCATGGGCGTGTGCCGAGCGCTCCGCAAGCGTGAAGATCCGCTGCAGCCGCTGCTGCTGGCGGTGCCCCCGAGTCAGCTGGGCGAGCTCGACTTCCGCGAGGATCTGTTCGACGACTTCGTCGTGTCCGGCTCCGCTGCCGAGGTGGAGGCGAGGCTGGCACACCTGTTCCGGCGCACCGGGCGGGGCAAGCAGCACGACCTCATCATCTACGGCCCGCTGGCGCTGAACCTCGAGACGTATCAAGCGGTCCTCGCCGAACGGCCACTCGATCTGACGTTCATGGAGTACGAGTTGCTGCGTTTCTTGGCAGCGCATCCCGGGAAGGTCTTCACCCGGGAGGTCTTGCTGTCGCGGGTGTGGGGCTACGAGTACTACGGCGGGGCCCGGACGGTCGACGTGCACATCCGGCGGCTGCGGGCCAAGTTCGGTGAGGAGCACGCCCACCTGATCGACACGGTGCGCAGCGTGGGTTACCGCTTCGGGGCGGTTCGTTGGCTGCCGGCAGGGTCGAGGAGCGAGGGCCCGAGCGGAACGTCGGTGGCATCACGATCCTGGGGCGGAGAGGACTGAGGAGCGTCTCGCGTCGGGTGGCTCCGGACCACTACTTCTTTTTCTACTTCTTCTTCTTCTTCTTCGCCACGGTGGAGGTGGTGGATCCGATCGGAGCAGCCCCGGCCTTGGCCTGGTTGGCCACGGTGACGGCGAACGGTCCGCCCGGGACGGAGATAGCCGTGCCAGCCCTGCGACTCACCAGACCGACCGGGACGAGTTCGTCCGAGTTCAGGCACACGACCCACGCGGTCCTGCCGTTCGGCGCGATGGCGATGTTCTGGGCGCCTTTCGGGAGCATGATGGGCTTGCCGGCGGTGTCGGCCAGGAGCGAGATCGGCTGGACGTTGTTGCCCGGCTGACCACCTGCGGGCGTGTTGACCACCCAGGCGGCGCCTGCGGCGACGGCCACGGCGACTGGCCCGCCGGCGACGGCGATGGCGGCTCCGGTAGTGTCACTGGCGACGTTGATCGGCGACACACTCTCCGAGTTGAGGTTCGTCACGTAGACCGTTGACCCGTCCGGACTGATGGCGACGCCGATCGGGGCGTTGCCCACCGCGATCGGTGGTAACGCCTTGCCGGTCGACAGGTCGATCGGGGTCACTTCGTGCCCGATCGTGCCGGACTGGCCGGCGATGATCGCGCCGGCGTCGGCCACGTAGGCCTTCGATCCATCAGGAGTGATGGCGATGCCCTGGGGCCCGTTCTCGACGGTGATGGGGGTCAACGGCTTCAGGGTCTGCAGGTTGATCGGGGTGACGGTGTCCGAGTCGGCGTCGGTCACGTACGCGGTCGTGCCTCCCGGGTTGATGGCGATCCCTGCTGGACCGGGGCCGGCCTGGATCGCCGTCAGGGGCTTGCCGCTCGGCAGCGCGATCGGTGTGACCGTGTTCGAGGTGTAGTTGGCCACGAGCGCCATCTGGCCACCGGGCGCGACGGCGACGGCGTCGGGGTAACTGCCCACCTTGATCGGGGTGCCGAGGCTGGATGGCGGTGGCGACACCGTGACCTCGACCAGCGTCGATCCGGTGCCGACGTTCGTTCCCGTGCCGGCCAACGCCACGTAGGCGATGACGTTCGGCGGCAGCGGCGGCAGCGTGCTCGTGGTGGTGTCAACCTTGCTCGTGGAGCTGCCTCCAGCGCCGCATGCCGCCAAGACGAGCGCTGCGCCCACTGCGGCGACCACTGGGCGTTTGCGAGAGCCAAGGCTGATGCGGTGTGGAACGGTCATCACCAGCGTTAGTAGCACACCTGGACGCTCCTGACGTCGCAGGTCCGCGCCGCGGGCGCTCGCCAGACCTATAAGAGCCCGGCACTCGATCCCGGTGCGTATGCCCACGCCTCGATCTCCACCAGCGCCCCGAGGGGAAGCCCAGCGGTCGCAAAGGCGGTGCGTGCGGGCGGGCGCTCGGAGAAGTGGGCGGCGTAGGCCTCGTTCACCTCGGCAAAGTCGTTGATGTCAGCCAGGAGAACGGTGGTCTTCACGACTTCGTGGAGGCCGGAGTCCTTAGACGCGAGGAGCGTGGAAACATTCCGCAAGGCTTGGTGAACCTGGGCGCCGACGCCCTCGGCGAGGACGCCCTCAGCGAGGCCCAACTGGCCGGAGCAGATGAGGAAGTCGCCGGCACGCATGATCGGCGAGTATGGGCCCACAGTCGTCGCCATCAGGGTCGCTCCAGTCGCTCGTGAGGGCGGATCACTCCGCCGGTGTCAATGGGTCGAAGTCGCGTGATTGCTACAGGCTGCGATCTTGCGGACTGCTCAGCTGAACGACGAGCCGCACCCGCAGGTGCGCGTGGCGTTCGGGTTCGTGATGTGAAATCCGGCTTCCTGGAGGCCGTCTCGGTAGTCGAGGGTTGCACCGTTGATCAGGTCTGCGCTCTCCGGGTCGATGACGACCTTCACGGAGCCGAAGGAACGCACCACGTCGTCGTCGGCGATCTCAGAGTCGAAGAACATCTCGTAGCTGTAGCCGGAGCAGCCGCCCGGACGGACGGCCACCCGCAGCGCCAACTCGTCGTTGCCCTCTTGTGCGAGCAGTTCGGCAACTTTTGTCGTAGCTGCGTCGGTGAGGGTCACCGGGCTGGGCCGGCGGCCGATCTTCACTGACGTCGTGGCGTTGCTCACGCTTCCGAGCCTCCTCGTGACTGCAGATTGGCGGTTCCTCGGGAAATAGTACAGCGGGGTGGTCCGTCGCCGACCGGCGGTAGCCTCGCGAACAGTCGTGACACCTCCCCCTTCGATCGAGACCGAGGTGCGGTCTGCGCTGCGAGGCGTCGTCGATCCTGAGCTTGGCGACAGCATCGTCGACCTCGGAATGGTCCGAGGTGTCCGGGTCGAGGGCGACACGGTCGTCGTCGACATCGCCCTCACGATCGCCGCCTGCCCGCTGCGCAATCAGATCCGATCCGACGTCGAGCGCCGGCTGGTCGGCCTGCCGGGTGTCGCACGGGTGGAGGTCACCACCGGTGCGATGTCCGCCGAGGAGCGTGCTGCGGTCATGTCCAGGGCGCGCCTCAAGGCGCAGGACCGCTCGGCGGTCGTGACTGACTTCCCGGCAACGGCCCGGGTGCTGGCGGTCGCCTCGGGGAAGGGCGGGGTGGGCAAGTCGTCGGTGACCGTGAACCTCGCCGTTGCCCTCGCTGCCGCCGGCTGCACGGTCGGGGTCCTCGACGCTGACGTGTGGGGTCACTCCGTGCCCCGCCTGCTCGGGATGGAAGGTGCGATCGCGGCACGGGACCGCAAGATGGTGCCCCTCACCCGGGTCGTGGGGGACGGGGTGTTGAGGGTGGTGTCGATGGGGTTTCTTTCGGGGGAGGACTCGGCCATCATGTGGCGCGGCCTCGTGCTCAACCGTGCCGTCCAGCACTTCCTGGAAGACGTGCACTGGGGCGACCTCGACTACCTGCTCGTGGACCTTCCTCCCGGAACCGGTGACGTGCAGATGGGGCTCGCCCGCA
>JBEKLQ010000088.1:0-19295 GCA_050010115.1 Acidimicrobiales bacterium
CGTCCCGTGGCCGTCGAGCTTCAATGCCCTGGTGTACGTGCTCGGCGGGAGGGGGGCAGTCGGGCCCGACCGACGCCCGGTCGACACTGGCCAGTTGGCGGTGTTCGGCGCGGGTGATCTGGTCACGGTCGAGGCCTTGGCACAGCAGGACTCTCGCACGTCAGCGCTCGAGTTGCTGTTCCTCGGCGGCGAACCGATCGGCGAGCCGATCGCCTGGTATGGACCGTTCGTGATGAACACGAAGTCCGAGATCCGGCAGGCGTTCGAGGACTTCGAAGCCGGGCGGCTCGGCACGGTGCCGGCAGTGCATCCCCTTGCGCCCACCGACGAGGTGGCCGAGCAGGTCGACGCAGCGCTGGACTGAGTCGTCGCCGTCGTGCGGGGTCTATCGTTCGGATCTCGTGGGCGACAGGTGGGGGAGGGACTCGTGGGACAGATCGATCCCCGACTGACGCGCCGCTCGTTCCTCGCCGGAGGCCTCGGAGTGCTGTCCGGTGCGACGGCGGGCGTCTTGCGGCCAACAGGCCGCGCGGCGCCACCCGTCGGCGAGCCGCCAGCCAGCCTGAAATCGGGCGCGGCCGGGGCCACGGCGCCTTTGACGGCTGAGCGGTCGTCCACTCCAACGAGCGACGGATGGTACGTGCCGGCGGACCACGTCCCGCACGAGCGCACGTGGATGGCCTGGCCGGCGCGCGAGGACGTGTGGGGAGGGCTGCTCGGCGGGGCGCGTGCGGACGTGGCATCGGTGGCGCAGGCGATCGCCCGTTATGAGCCAGTGTCGATGGTGGCGCGTCCCGATCAGGCTCGCGAAGCAGGTTCTGCATGTGGCCCGGGCGTCGACATCGTGAAGCTCGTCAACGACGACCTCTGGATGCGCGACATGGGCCCGATCTTCGTCGTGAACGACAACGGTGGCCTGGCCGGTATCGACCTCAACTTCAACGGGTGGGGTCGCAAGCAGGTGCACTCGAACGACGCCAAGATCGCACGCGAGGTGCTGGGGCTGCTCGGGCTTCCGCGGTTCGACGCGCCGTTCGTGTCCGAAGGCGGCGCGCTCGAGGTCGACGGTCACGGCACAGCCATGGCGACGGAGAGTTCCATCATCGAGCCGGATCGCAATCCCGGCAAGACCAAAGCCAAGCTGACGGTGGAGATCTGTGCCTATCTCGGCGTGGACAAAGTGGTCTGGGTTCCTGGCCTGAAGAACCACGACATCACCGACGATCACATCGACGGGCTCGCTCGGTTTGTCAAGCCGGGGCTGATCGTGGTGGATCAGCCCGCCAATCCACGTGCGCAGGATGTCTGGGCGAAGTCGGAGAGGCAGGCGCTGCGGATCTTCCGAAGCTCCACCGACGCGAGAGGGCGCGTACTCGAGTGCCTGATCTCCCGCGAGTCGAAGACGATCCCGCCGGGCGGGCGGCCGAGCATCTTCGTCAACGTCTATGTGAACTGGTACGTATGCAACGGGGCAGTCCTGATCCCGTCCTTCGACGATCCCGACTCGGACGCGGCCGCGAACCGGCTCGTCGCCCAGCTCTACCCCGACCGTGAAGTCGTGCAACTGCGCATCGACACTCTGGCGGAAGGCGGCGGCGGCATCCACTGCGCAACCCAGCAGCAACCGGCCGTGCCTAATCTGTCTCTCGTGTAAGGGGACTCGAGGGGGGAGGACTTTTCCTCATGGCAGATCTGATGACCATCGCGAGCCCGACCGACACCCTCGAGGTCCGCTATCGGCCCGACCAGGAGCGGCCGAGGTGCCCGCTTATCGCGCCCACGTCGACGAGGCGATGAGCGCCCTGGTGTCGGGTCATCTGTAACCGGCCGTCGCTGATCTGGTGGAGCTCGGTCTCCACCACGAGCAGCAGCACCAGGAGCTGCTCCTGATGGATATCAAGCACGTGCTGGCAGCGAACCCCATGCGGGGCCGCCTACCTCCCGCTCGACGAGCCGACTCGTAGCGCACAGGTGCCCGCCGATCGGATCGCCCATCCCGGTGGGATCGTGGAGATCGGGTACGAGGGGGGACGAGTCCGCTTGCGGCCGGTCGTTCTCGTCACTGCTGGTCGAGCTGGCGCCGGCGAACTACCCGGGCATCTACTACACGAGCATGCCGGGAAACGGATCGGTGTACGGCGCATATTGGCCGACGCTCGTGCCCCAGGAGATCGTCGAGCAGGTAATCGTGCATGCCGACGGGCGGCGTGAGGTGATCACGTAGGCGGGGCGCTCAGGGCTGGTGGCGCAGGCGGGGTCGGAGGGGCTTGCTGAGCGGGGTGCTGCCGGGGGTCCCGGAGCGGGTCAAACGGCGTTCGGCCCAGCGGCCGATGGTTGGCCCGCCGGCACCACTGGCCCGACGGTGGACGGACCGCTCGGTCGGCTCGTGTATGCCCGGTCGGGCGACAAGGGTGGCAACGCGAACGTCGGCCTGTGGGTCAGCGACCCGGCCGCCTGGCCGTGGCTGGCGTCGACGCTGACCACCGATCGGCTGCGGACCTTGCTCCCAGAAGTGGCTGAGCTCCCGATCGACCGCTATCAGCTGCCGAATCTGCGGGCGGTGAACTTCGTCATCCACGGTCTGCTCGATGGCGGTGCGACCGAGGCCCGCCGCTATGACAAGCAGACCAAGGCGCTCGGCGAATGGGTCCGTGCGCGGTACGTGCCCCTGCCGGTTGACCTCCTGGCCCGGGCTTGGCAGGGCGTCGACTTGCCGCTTTGATCCCCGTGGCTGCCGGCGGGGCGGACGGCCGGATGGCGCGACGCGCCTACGGTGGGGCACGTGGGGGGCATGCCAATTCGGCGAGATAGCCTGATCATCTGGGGGGCCGAGCACATCGACGACGGCACGATCTCCCAGGCGCAACGGACGGCGCGCCTGCCATTCGTACGCGAGCCACTGGCGCTCATGCCCGATGCCCACGTCGGGATCGGCTCGACTGTCGGCAGCGTGGCGTTCATGGAGGGTGCCATCGTGCCTGCTGCCGTCGGCGTCGACATCGGTTGCGGCATGATCGCCGCCCGGACGAACCTGAAGAGCAGCCAGCTGCCCGATGACCTCGGCCGGCTCCTGTCGCTGATCTCGGAGCGGGTCCCGGCCGGCCTGGGGAAGCAGCACAAGGAGGCGCAGGACGACGTCGCCGGGGCGGTCGGCCTCCCGCCGAGCGACCTGGGCCCGAGGGACCGCGCGAAGGTGGCGCACCAGTTCGGGACTCTCGGTTCGGGCAACCACTTCCTCGAGCTCTGCCTGGACGAATCCGAGCGGGTGTGGCTCGTCCTTCATTCGGGCTCCCGGGGAATCGGCAACACGCTCGCCCAGCGCCACATCGACCAGGCGAAGGCGGTGATGCGCCAGTACTTTGTCGAGCTCGAGGATCCCAATCTCGCCTATGTCACCGAGGGCACGCCAGAGTTCGACTCCTACATCGCCGACATGTTGTGGGCTCAGCGGTACGCGGCCGCCAACCGGGACAAGATGATGACGGCGGCGATGAGATCGCTCGCCGAGGTGACGGGTGCAGGGCTCGCCGAAGCCGAGCGCATCAACTGCCATCACAACTTTGCTGCTCGTGAGCATCATCGCGGTCGCGACGGATGGGTCATCCGCAAAGGGGCAATCCGGGCACGCGACCATGACCGTGGGGTCATTCCGGGCTCGATGGGGACCGCGAGTTACATCGTGACGGGTCTGGGCAGTGAGGCGAGCTTTCAGTCGAGCTCGCATGGTGCCGGGCGCCGCTTGTCGCGCTCGGCTGCTCGGCGCGACCTCACGGCGGCCTCATTGGCCTCTGCGATGGAGGGCAAGACGTGGCAGTCAGCTGACGCACGTGCGCTGGTCGACGAGCACCCGGCCGCCTACAAGGACATCGAGGTCGTCATGGAGGACCAGGCCGATCTCGTGAGGATCGACCACAGGCTGATTCAGGTGCTCAACTACAAGGGCGCGAGGTAGAGGGCGGCGGCGTGGCACGCCTCAAACCGCCTGACGGCACACGATCCGGTGCCCGCCTCCCGCCTTCGCCTCATAAAGCGCCGCGTCGGCCTGCGAGGCCAACTCCTGGATCCGCACGGCGTCACCGGCAGTGACGCCGATGCTGAGCGTGAGATGCAAGTCTGGGCTGATGTCGCCCCATGAGTGCTGCTCGATGGTCTGAAGGAGCGTCTCTGCCCTCCTTCTCGCAACCTCGATGTCTGTGTCCGCGAGCACGACCGTGAACTCGTCGCCACCGAGGCGTACGGCGATGTCGGCAGGCCTGATGCTCCGCTCGAGCACACGGGCCACCTCGATGAGGGCGGCATCGCCGGCGGCGTGGCCGTACCGGTCGTTCACGGTCTTGAAGTCGTCGACGTCGGTCATGAGCAGGGCGATGCTCTCGACGGACCGGGCGGACAGCGCGACCAGGTAGCGCTCGAGAGCCCTGCGGTTCCCTACGCCGGTCAGGTCGTCCAGGTGGGCGTGACGGCTGAGCAAGTCGTAGTCGGCCGAGAGGCTCTCGGCGTGGATTCGGGACTGCATCGAGCCGAGCGCTGCCAGGCGGCTCGTCCAGCGCTCGACCAGCTGGCGCTGCGCGCATCGCAGGCCGGCACCGTGGCCCCCGGCAGCTTCCAACTCGGCACCGACGTACAGGGCGAGGTCGTACTCGTGCGGGTACAGGTTCGGGTCGAGGCTCCTGATGGCCTGTTCCGCGGTGGCCGCTGCTCCGGCGCGTCCTGCTGTTGCATCGCTCAGTGCCGCCGCCAGGAGAAGGTGGCCAACGGGTCGTGTGGCATCGAGGCGCCCTGGTGACTCGTCCCCCAACATCGCCCGGGCCTCGGCAGCTCGATCCTCGCCTGCGGAGGCCGCGAGGAGAACGCCGAACGCCGCCAGGTCCCTACTCCAAACGTCAGGCATCGAAACTGAGTTGGCTGTCGCCGACGCGGCCTCCCAGATGCGCAAACGCTCGACGACTCCGTTGGCATCGCCGAGTTGGCGGAGCGTGCTCGCCCACGAGACCTGCACCTCAGCGCGGTTGTAGAGGATGGCGGCGAGCAGGAAGTCGGCGGTGCCGAGCTCCTCGGCCTGCGCCAGCTCGAGCGCCAAGGCGTATTGATCATCACCGAGCTCCCACAGCCATCGGTCGCCGAAGGCGATCCCGCACCCGGTGTGGGCGCTGATCCGCTCGAGGGTGCCCCCCTCGGCGTTCTCGAGCAGGACCGTGGCCCGTGCGAGGTCAGCGTCGGCTGCGGCAGCGACGGCGGGATCGTCCCCCGTGGCGCCCCGGCCGGCCCGAATCGCCAGGGCGAGGGCGACCATGACGTGATCTCCGTCGTTGGAGCTCCGCTCCAGAAACCTCTCCACCGCTTCCGGCGCACTCCCGTCAGCCGCGAGCCAGGCGCTGATGGCCTCGCCGAGAAGCCCCGCGCGGACGACTTCGGACCATCCCTTCCGCTCGGCGTGCTCTACAAGGGACGCGATCTCGTCCACCACACCGGGAAGGTCAGTCTGAACATCGCGCACGAGCTCGAATGCTCGAATGCGGGCAGCTGCCCGGTCTTCCCAGTACTGCGGTGATGCCGGTGCTGCGGCTCCAGGATCCACGATCCCCCTTGCCCGTCCTACGTCGCGCGACCGTGACGTCTCGGGCCTCATTCTCGCGCAGGCCCAGCACAAGTGGGTGTTGGTACGAGTTGTGGGGTGCCAGGGCTTCGGCGACGAGCCGAGCGATGTGACGGGAGCGGTCGTCTCGGCAAGCATGGTGCTGTGATGCGGTTCTCCATCGACCCCGCCCGTTCGTCGATCTGGATCGATGCGCGCTCGAGTGTCCACCCGATCCACGCCGAGATCAAGGAGATCGACGGCTACTTGGTGGCGTCGATCGGCGAGGACAACGTCGTCGACGTCTCCAAGCCGGTCTCGGGGCGGATCGAGGTAGTGGTCAGCCGGCTGTCGTCGGGGAACCCTCTCTACGACCGGGAGATGCAGCGCCGCGTTGACTCCCGCCGCTATCCGACCATCGCGGGTGAGCTCGTGTCGATGGCCAAGGGCGGTGCTGACGAGGGCTACGTCTCCCAAGGCGACGTCACGTTCCATGGCGCTACCAAGCGCGTCGCGGACCTCCTCCAGGTATCGATGCCCGATGACCGGACCGTCGTGCTCGAAGGGCAACACACCTTCGACATCCGCGACTTCGGCGTCGAGCCCCCGAGGATTCTCATGTTGAGGGTGCACCCCGACGTCGCCGTTCGGCTCCGCATGGTGGCGACTGCAGAGGGTCCTGTCGGGCCTGACCGGCCGGAGAACTAAGGAGATCGTCATGTGTCTTGGGATCCCCGGCGAGGTTGTCGAGATCGTCGACTCGGCCCGGCACCTCGCCAAGGTCGACGTCGTCGGAGTGCGGCGCAACGTGGACATCGGTCTCCTGGAGGACGACGGTGGTGTGGTGCCGGGGGACTGGGTGTTGATCCATGTGGGTTTTGCGATGGCGAAGATCGACGAGGCCGAAGCGGCGCGCGCGCTCGAGGGGCTCCAGCTGATGGGAGCCGCCTACACCGACGAGGTCGAGGCGATGAAGAGCTCGCGGATCGCTGAGTAGAAGGAAGGAGTCGACAGTGGGAGCGATCGTGGCATTCGCTGGGGGGTACATCGCCGGCCGCACGCTGGGCCACGCAACGGCGGGCATGCGGCCATGAGGTTCGTCGACGAGTACCGCGATCCCGCCGCAGCCCGGGCGCTCGTGGCGCGCATCACCGAGCTTGCCGGCGACGACCACTTCAAGCTCATGGAGGTCTGCGGCGGCCACACGCACACCATCTACCGGCATGGCATCGAGCACGTGTTGCCGTCTTCGGTCGAGCTCGTGCACGGTCCGGGCTGCCCGGTGTGCGTCATCCCAATGGGGCGCATCGACGACGCCATCGCGGTGGCGAGCACTCCGGGCGTCATCTTCACGTCGTTCGGGGACATGATGCGGGTACCGGGCTCGACCGGCAATTTGCTCGGTGCCAAAGCGATGGGTGCCGACGTCCGGTTCGTCTACTCGCCGCTCGATGCCCTCCGCATCGCGGCGGACAACCCTGATCGGCCGGTGGTGTTCTTTGCCGTCGGGTTCGAGACGACTGCGCCGTCGACGGCGGTCACGTTGCTGCGCGCCCGGTCGGACGGCATCTCGAACTTCACCGTGTTCTGCAACCACGTCACGATCGTGCCGCCGCTCAAAGCGATCCTCGAATCGCCGGATCTCCGCCTTGACGGGTTCATCGGGCCGGGCCACGTCTCGACCGTGATCGGCCAGCGCCCGTACCGGTTCGTGCCGGAGGTGTACCGGAAGCCGTTGGTGACGGCCGGTTTTGAGCCACTAGACATCCTGCAAGCCATCGAGATGCTGCTCCTCCAGATCCGTCAGGGCCGTTGCCAGGTCGAGAACCAGTACACCCGGTGCGTCCGCGAGGACGGCAACCCGAAGGCACTCGCCGTGCTCGCCGAGGTGTTTGAGCTGCGTCCGCACTTCGAGTGGCGGGGGCTTGGCTTCATCTCGCAGAGTGCGCTCAAGCTGCGGCCTGAATT
Organism: Acidimicrobiales bacterium; assembly: GCA_050010115.1. Classification (GTDB taxonomy): domain Bacteria; phylum Actinomycetota; class Acidimicrobiia; order Acidimicrobiales; family Bog-793; genus JAKACA01. The sequence goes on from JBEKLQ010000088.1 coordinate 7,544, forward strand.
TGCCGACTGGGACGCCGAGCTGCGCTACTCGGTACCGGGCGTCCGTATCGCAGACCCTAAGGCATGCCAGTGCGGTGAGGTGCTGAAGGGCGCCATCAAGCCCTGGGAGTGCAAGGTGTTCGGCACCGCCTGCACACCAGAAACCCCCATCGGTACCTGCATGGTCGCCTCCGAAGGCGCCTGCGCTGCGTACTACAACTTCGGCCGGCTCCACCGCGAGGCCGCGGTCCGGGTCGGCAGCCGTGCGCCGGTGGCGTCAGGTGCCGCCGTACCGGAACCGGCATAGGGCATCGGGGTCACGGGGTCACGGGGTCGAGGCGCGCCAGGACGCGCCGTGGCGCCCGGTGGCGCCCGGTGGCGCCCGGTGGCGCCCGGTGGCGCCCGGTGGCGCCGGCTAGAGCGCGTGGGCGTCCGGCATGGTGGCGGCGATGGCGGCTTGGCCGGCACTGATCCCACCGTCGTTCGCCGGCAGGTGGCGGTGCGTGAGCACGCGCAGGCCAGCTGTTGACAGCCGTGATGTCAGAATGTCGGTGAGGCGAGCGTTCTGGAACACGCCGCCGCTCAACGCGACCGTGTCCATGTCGTGGCGGCCCGCCAGGCGTTCGGTCATCTCCGCCGCCCCGGCACCGATGCCTTCGTGGAACGCCGCCGCGATCTGTGCCCGGTCGACACCACGCTGGAGGTCACGCAGCAGGTCATCGAGCAGCGGAGCGGGATCGAGTACGGGCATCTCGTCCCAGTGCAGTTCGATGGGGTACGGCGCTGCGACGCCAGCTGGCACCTGCCGAGCGAGCGCTTCGAGCTCGATGGCCGCCTGCCCTTCGTAGCTCACCGATAGCCGGATCCCGAGCAGGGCTGCCACTGCGTCGAACAGCCGGCCCATGCTGGACGTGCGCAAGGCGCGCCCGCGTTCGACGAGCGCCAGCACGGCCGGCGACCGTTCGTCCAGACCGAGTCGTGCGGCTGCGTCATGGCCGGCCGCCTCGTGTACCCAGGCGACTGCCATCCGCCATGGCTCTCGGATGGCGGCGGCGCCGCCCGGCAGCCGAGCGGTCCGTAGGTGACCAACTCGCTGGTAGCCGGTCAGGTCTGTCAGCAGCCACTCGCCACCCCAGAGCGTCTCGTCAGGGCCGTAACCGAGGCCGTCGAACGCGACGCCGAGGACCGGCCGCGTGTGGCCATGTTCGAGGAGGCACGACGCCACATGGGCGTGATGGTGCTGGATGGCGACGCTGGGAAGGCCGGTGTCGAGCGCGTGCTTGGTCGACAGGTACTCGGGATGCAGGTCATGGGCGATCACGTCCGGCTCGATGCCGTACAGGTGCGTCAGATGATGGGTCGCCTCCACGAACGACCGGTATGCCGCCAAGTGCTCGAGGTCGCCGATGTGGTGGCTCGTTGCAACAAAACCCGCCTTGGCCACCGACACCGTGTTCTTCGATTGGGCTCCCACGGCGAGTACCTGGCGGCGAGCGGGGGAGGGGAGAGCCATCGGCTCGGGGGAGAAGCCGCGGGACCGGCGCACCATCTGGACGCCGGCCGCCGACGACCGCACCACGGAGTCGTCGCACCGGATATGGATCTGGCGTTCATGTGTCAGGATGCCGTCGACGAGCGGGCCGAGCCGCCGGCGTGCGTCAGCGTCGTCATAGGCGATGGGGTCGTCGGCCAGGTTGCCGCTCGTCATCACGAGCGGGCGCCCGGTGCGAGCGAGCAGCAGGTGATGAAGTGGCGTGTAGGCGAGCATGATGCCGAGCTCCGGCAGGCTGGGCGCCACGCCGGCCGCCACGCCGGTCGCCAAGGCGCCACCCCCCAGATCCGTCGCTTCGAGTGCGCCGGCGCCGCCTCCGGCACTCCGGCGCTTCGATGCGAGGACGATCGGCCGCCGGTACGACGTGAGCGCCGCGACGGCAGCGTCGTCCAACTCACACAGCGAGTGTGCTTGGGGGAGGGTGGCCATGAGGGCGAAGGGTCGCTCGTCGCGGGCCTTCCGTTGGCGGAGCGTGCCGACCGCGGTCTCGTTCGTCGCGTCGACGGCGAGGTGGTAGCCGCCGAGGCCTTTGATGGCGAGCACCTCGCCCGCCAGCAGCCTGCCGACGGCGAGATCGAGGGCCTCGCCTGCCACCGCCTGCCGGCTGCCGGCCGCGCCGATCAGCTCCAGGCGCGGCCCGCAGTCCGCGCAGGCGTTCGGCTGTGCGTGGAAACGCCGGTCCGACGGGTCCTCGTACTCGCCTTGGCAGGCCGGGCACATCGTGAAGGCGGCCATCGTGGTCGCCGGCCGGTCGTAGGGGACCGAGCGGACGATCGTGTACCGAGGCCCGCAGTTCGTACAGTTGATGAACGGGTAGCCGAAGCGGCGGTCCGTCGGGTCGTTCATCTCCCGGAGGCAGTCGTCGCAGGTCGCCGTGTCGACGCTCACCGGCACGGCGGCTTGGTTGTTCGAGGAGCTCTCGACGATCTGGAACCGTCCGGCGGTGCCGCTGGCAGGCAAGGTGGTCGTCGTGATCGACTCGACCCGGGCCAGTGGCGGCGCTCCGGCCGCCAGGCGCCGCGTAAGCTCGGCTACCGAGTCGGGCGGTCCTTCGACGTCGACGAGCACCCCGCTCGAGTCGTTCAACACATACCCCGAGAGGCCGAGCTCGACAGCATGCCGGTACACGAAGGGCCGGTAACCGACGCCTTGCACTGTGCCGGTGATCCGCAGTTGCGCTCGGGCGCTCCCCACCGCGTCCTCAGCAGATCCGGGGTAGGGGATCCCCGACGAGCATGTCAACGATGCGAGTGCCGCCGAAGGTCGTGCGGAGCACCACGACGGCCTCCGGATCCGGCTGGATCTCGCCGATGACGGCGGCGGCGGCCCCGAAACGACGCCCGCGCAGGGCGGCGAGGGCCGCGTTGGCCTGGTCCGCCGGGACCACCGCCAGCAGCTTGCCCTCGTTCGCCACATACAGCGGGTCGATGCCGAGCAGGTCGCAGGCCCCGGCCACTGCCGGGATTATCGGCAGGGCTTCCTCGTCGATGACGACGGCAAGGCCGGTGTCACGGGCGAGCTCGTTCGCGATAGTCGCCACGCCGCCCCGCGTCGGATCGCGGATCCAACGGGTCCCCGGCGCGGCCTCCAGCATGGCCTCGACCAGCTCGCCGAGCGGGGCAGTGTCGGACCTGATGTCCGCCTCGAGCTCGAGATCGCCGCGAGCGAGCATCACGGCGGTGCCGTGATCGCCGATCGTGCCAGAGATCAGCACCAGATCGCCCGGCTTCACTCGGGCCGCACCGAGATCCCGACCCGGCGGCATGACACCGATGCCCGCAGTCGAGATGAACAACCCGTCCGCTGATCCCTTGCCCACGACCTTCGTGTCGCCGGAGACGATCGCCACGCCGCCTAAGGCGGCGGCTTCGGCCATGTCGGCGACGATGCCGCGCAGCTGCTCGACAGGAAACCCCTCCTCGATCACGAACGCTGCCGTCAACCACCTGGGCCGGGCGCCTACCACGGCAAGGTCGTTGACGGTCCCGTGAACGGCGAGATGGCCGATTGATCCGCCCGGGAAGACCAGCGGGCTCACGACGAACGAGTCCGTGGTGAAGGCGAGCCGCTCACCGGAGGCGAGCGTGCAGATGGCGGCGTCGGCGAGGTACTCGTCGGGCTGACCGAACCCTTCGATGAACACGGCATCGACGAGCGCGGCCGATGCCTTGCCACCGGCCCCGTGCGCCAGCGTGACGAACTCGTCCCGCAGCCGAGGCCGGCGCCGCCGGAAGGCCTCGATGCGTTCGAGGACGGCGGACTCCCGGGTGCCCGGGATCGTCGTCACGATGCCAGCTCCCGCAGGTTGGACTGGATCGCCTGCCAGAGGGCGAGGGAGAGGGCGGATTGGGACTCTTGGATGCGGTGCACGCTCTCGGAGGCGACGACGAAGCAGTGGTCGAGGTGGCCGCAGGTCGCCATCTCGCCGCCGTCGTAGCCGGCGAAGCCGATTGTTGTCATGTCTCGCTTGCGGGCCTCGGCGAACGCCGTGATCACGTTGGTGGAATTGCCACTCGTGGAGTAACCCACGGCCACATCACCCTTGCTCCCGTACGCCATCAGCTGTCGCGAGAACACGAGGTCGTAGCCCACGTCGTTGCCGAGGGCCGAGACGATGGCGCCGTCGGCGACGAGCGAGCGAGCGGGCAGCGGGCGGCCGGAGGGTGGCTCGGTGAGCAGGCTGGCGAAGGCGGCGGCGTCGGTGGAGCTCCCTCCGTTGCCGAAGCTGAAGAGGCGTGCGCCGGCTGCGAAGCGCTTGGCGAGGTCGGCGCCGAGGGCTCTGATCTCGTGGTCGTAGGTCCTGAGAGTGGCGGCGCGGAGGCGGTGGCTCTCAACAGCTTTGGCTTGGGCCGAGGATGCCAGGTCTGCGAGGAGGGCGGGCGCGTCGGCCTCCTCGCCGTCGATGAACGGGTAGAGGAAGCTCGTGGGCTCGGTCCTGGGCTCGGTCGTGGGCTCGGTCGTGGGCTCGGTCGTGGGCTCGGTCGTGGGCTCGGTCGTGGGCTCGGTCCTGGGCTCGGTCCTCATGCCGGCTCCACGACGGCCACTGCGGAATTTGCGTGCACGAGGACGAGGTCCCCGATGCTGGCGCCGTCCACGAGTGTTGCGTCGACCTCCTCCTCGCCGGCAGGTGTGCGGACGATCATCGTGCCGCCTGCCGTCGCGTAGACCACTTCGGCCAAGCGCCCCTCGTCGGAGCAGGTGATGCAGACCTCGTCGTCGCAGGTCTCGGTGGCGGTGCTGAGCAGGCCCGGGTGCTCGAAGGCGACATGCGTCAGCTCCCACAGCAGGTGGTAGAGGAGGACGAAGTCGCCGGAGAACGGTGCAATCTGTTCCTCGCCGGGGAGCCACAGCACGTAGTCGGAGGACCCCGGGCGCGGTCGGTTGCCGTGCCCCGCGCCGATCCAGATCGTTCTGAGTCCCCACGCCTGTGATCGCCGCATGGCCGAAGAGACCTGTTCGTCGTCGCCGGCGCCGATCGCGAGGAGCACGTCGCCTGCGCGTGCGAGCGTCCTCAAAGCGTTGACGAGGTCGTGACCTGGGACAGCTACCGCCGGGAAGGCCCGCTTACCGACGATGACCGGGTGCACGAATTCGACGGCGACATGCTGCGCGTGAGAGGGCCACGCCGGGGCGGTGCACCAGAGCGTCGCCCCGTGCGCGAACGCCCGTGCCAGGGCGAGCGAGGCCGCGGCGAGATCCTCAGCGAGGTGGTCGAGCAGGTGCTCGGACTCCGGCATCAGGTGCAATCGTAGGAGGGTCGTGCGGACATGGACAAAGGCGCACGGTGCACCTATGTCCCCTGCTGGGCGAGGGCGGCCTGGAGAACGGGTAGCAGTATCGGGCCGGCGATGCTCGCACCGGTCGGGGAGAAGTAGCCACTCGCGCATTCGGATTGGCTCACCGGGATCATCGCCGCTACGGCAACGGTGGGTACTTGCCCCTTGGCTGCCGGCCCGAGGGCGATCAACCAGTTGTACGTCCCGCAGGTGTTCGAGGTCGGCTCGGCGGTTCCCGTCTTCGCTGCGATCACGGGCCCTCCGCTGGCGTACCAGCTGGCGAAGAGCCCCTGGGCCGTGGCGCCCGGGACTTGGGTGACGCCGGTCATGAGCTGGCGGACCTGCTCGGCCGTCTTGGCGGAGGTGGCCTTCAACCAGACGCGCGGGTGGTAGGTGAACTCGGTCTCGCCGTAGGTGTTGACAGCGCGGCTGACGACATGCGGGGCCATGACGACTCCGTTGTCGGCGATGGCAGAGGCGATGAGGGCCATCTGGAGCACCGTGGCCCTGTCGTCGTACTGACCGATCGCCGAGTATCCCTCGTAGGCAGTCGAGTCGCCGACCGCATTGGCGGGCGAGAAGACCGACGGCACGGCGCCCGGGATGTCGATAGGAGGCACCTGCCCGAAGCCGAAGGAGTGAGCTTCGGCGGCCAGGCTTGTGTACCCGAGCTCGTCACCGATCTGCGCAAACGCCGTATCACAGGAGTACGCCAGGACCTGAGCGAGGTAGCCGACACTGGGCGGGCAGTCCCCCCCGCCGTAGTTCTGGATGTGGTCCGGCGGATTGGACTGCGGGAACAAGTAGGTGGATTCAGGGCGGAAGCGCTGCGTCTCGATGAGCGGGTCGTGATCGAAGACGGCCGAGGTCGTGACGACCTTCATCGTCGATCCGGGCGGTTGGGGCTCGTCAATGGCGAAGTTGCACAGCGGGCTCAGCGGGGTCGTCGACACGGCGGTGTTCGCCGGCGCGCACGGGAGGCTGGTGAGTTGCGCCGCCAGCTTGTTGACCGCCGCAGGGTTGTGGACGGCCAGCCGATTCGGGTTGTAGACCGGGTTGCCGTACATGGCGAGGATGGCGCCAGTCTGCGGGTCGATGGCCACGATGGCGCCACCGGTGGTGTTGACTGTCGCATCCTTGAACGCGGTCATCGCGACTTGCTGCGTCTTCAGCGAGACGGTGAGGTACACGTTGTCGGTCTCGGTGTGTTGGTCGAGCAGGGCTCCGAGCGATCCGCCGGGTGATTGGTGCTGCTCGAGGTAGGCGTTGTAGCTGGCCTCCACGCCGAGCGGGTCGGCCGCTACGGCGTTGGCGTAGTACCCCGTGATGTCAGAGAACATCTCGGCGGTCTTCAGCGGGTACACGCGGAGGTAGTGGTACTCGTCGGGGCGGCGGACCGAGTAGGCGACGGCGATCCCATCGGCGCTGACGATGCTGCCTCGGGGTTCGAAGAACGGCGACTCGGTCGGGATGACCTGCTTGTTGAGCGGGTTGGCGTCGAGAGCGGCAGCCTGGCGGACTTGGATGTTGTTCATCTGCACGAAGAGCAGAGCGAAGCACAGGACGAGGACAGTCCCCACCCAGGCGACTCTTCGATCCATCGAGGACATCCCAACAGTGTTCCACGTGGGATCCGCCGAACCGGGTCAGTACCAGGGTCGCCGGCGGGCTGCGGAGGCGGTGGCCGGGTGGATCGCGGAGGCGGTGGCCGGGTGGATCGCGGAGGCGGTGGCCGGGTGGATCGCGGAGGCGGTGGCCGGGTGGATCGCGGAGGCGGTGGCTGGGAGACCGCGGGTGGCCGGGAGATCGGCCGCTCCGGCTGGCGGCCGAACGCCGTCAGCCACAGCCGGGTGGCAGCTCGAGCGTGTTCACTTTGTTTTCAGGTGTGATTCAGGCGGCGTTCACCTGATGGACACCCTGCGGCTACCCGCGGGTGCGAGTCTGAACCTGCCCTGTTTTGCCTGGTCTGGGCGGGAGGCGCCCGGGTTGTCCGAATGTCGTGCAGGTCAATCGATGGATGTGACCGTCAGCTCCATGCTGGATGCAGCGCCGATCAGCGCCTTCCACCGGAGGGCGATTCTGGTGTCGGGGATGGGTTTCTTCACCGATGCGTACGACCTGTTCGTCATCAGCACGGTGGCCGCGCTCGTCACCATCCAATGGAACCTGTCCACGACCCAGACGAGTTGGGTCACAGGAGCGGCGATCCTCGGGGCGTTCGTGGGGGCATTCGTCTTCGGACGGATCGCAGATGTGCTCGGGCGCAAGCGGGTGTACGTGATCGTGGCGGCCATCATGATCACGGGAGCGGTCGCTGGCGCCGTTTCGCCGGACTTCGCCTGGTTGGTGGTCGCCCGGTTCGTGCTCGGTCTCGGCATCGGTGGGGACTACCCGGTGTCCGCGGTCTTGATGAGCGAGTACTCGTACCGGAACGATCGAGGCCGCCTCGTCGGGCTCGTCTTCTCGATGCAGGCGCTCGGGCTGATCGTGGGGCCCCTGGTGGGTTTGATCCTGTTGTCGTCCGGGCTGAGCAGCAACATCTCGTGGCGCTTGCTGCTCGGGTTAGGTGCGATACCAGCCGCCGGCGTCATCTACCTCCGGGCGAAGATGCCCGAGTCACCCCGGTTCCAGGCACGGGTTCAGGGCCGGGCATCGGCCGCCGCCGAGGATGCCGTGGCGTTCAGTGGGGGAGTGCTCCGCCTGGATCCCGCGCGGCCATTCGCCGACGAAACCCGCCGGTTCGGCCTCGGCGACTTCCTCCGCGACCCGGCGATGTTGAAGTTGTTGCTGGGGACAGCGGGTTCGTGGTTCCTGTTCGACTACGCGTACTACGGCAACACGCTGTCGTTACCGGCGATCTTGAAAGGCGTCGATTCGACCGCCAGCCTCAAGGTCAAACTCCTGTGGACGCTCGGGATCTTCGTTGTATTCGCTCTGCCGGGCTACCTGCTGGCGGTGATGAAGATGGACCGGATCGGTCACCGGCGGCTGCAATTGATCGGGTTTGCGGTCATGACAGTCGTCTTCGCGGTGCTGGCTCTGTTCGCGAAGCTGACGACGACGGTCGTTCCCTTCTTATTGCTATTCGGCCTCAGCTACTTCTTCGTCGAGTTCGGTCCGAACACCACCACCTTCGTCATTCCATCGGAAGTGTTCCCGGTCAGCGTCCGGACCACGGGTCATGGCGTGGCGGCGGGTATCGGCAAGCTCGGCGCGTTCATCGGTGTGTTCCTGGTCCCCGCGCTCGAGCTGCGGATCGGTTTGCGCGGCATGCTTGCGGTAGCGGCGGGATCGGCGGTGGTAGGTCTCTTGCTGACGCTGGTCCTCCCGGAGCCGTCGCAGCGAACGCTCGAGGACGTGTCGGGCGAGGACGCGTTGCACGCTCGTCGGCTGTTGCGTGCGGAAGCGCAGGTCTCGGGGTCGTTGTCGGTGTCGCCGCCGGCTTCGTTGTCGGTGCCGGTGTTGGGGTCGGCTCCGGTGTTGGTGTCGGCTCCGGTGTTGGTGTCGGCTCCGGTGTTGGTGTCGGCTCCGCCGCTGCCAGGGCCGGTCTTGGCACCAATCTCGGGGCCGGTCTCGGAGCCGCTGTGAGGGACGGCTTTGAGGAGCCCCTGTGAGGGGCCGCTGTGAGGGACGGCCGTGAAGGGCGGCAACGGGAAGGCGGATGGGCGGCGAGCGGGACCGCCAATTTCCGGAGCTTGCGCCCGCGCAGTGCTTCCCCTTGTGCTTACCGGTTGGGCTGCCATCGCGCAATCCAGGAGGTCCCATCGCCCGTAGGCCCTTGCGAGCCGTCCTGCAGGGTGCGGACTGTGCCCACGGCGTGTACGGGAGGAAGGGAAATGACTTTACGCAGCGCGAAGAGTTGTGAACGTCAACAACGGGTCCGATCCATGTCGGCGATGAAGCGACGGGCGTTCTTGGCGGTGGGGGCTGCCGCGCTCGGGATCGGTATCCCGATGCTTGGAGTGTCTGCTGCGTCCGCCGCGGCGGTTCCGGCTCCGACGCACGTCACGACCATGTCGCACGCCAAGGCGCCGGTAGTAGTGAAGGCGCAGCGTCGGAAGGGTTTCGGGGTGATCCTCGTCACTGCGAAGGGTTCGGCGCTGTACCGCGACACGAACGACGGCCCAAACAAGCCGACGTGCACGGGCTCGTGCGCTGCCGTGTGGCCACCGCTCGTACTCCCCGCCGGCGACACGACGCCGAAGGGTGGCAAGGGTGTCACAGGACTTGGCACTGTCAAGCTCTCGAACGGTGACCTGCAGGTGACGTTCAACTCGGAGCCGCTGTACACGTTCACAGGTGACTCGGGCAAGAGCGTGAACGGCAACAAGGTCGGACCGTTCTTGGTCGTCCCTGCCTAGGTGCACCTGCTGGCGGAGCAGTTTTCGGCTTCGTAGCTGCTGACGACCGGCCTGCTCACGGATCCAACGGCCGGCCCGGGTCGGGCTCCTCACCGACCTGCCTGGCCCGGCATCCAGTCTCCGGGCGCCGGAGTTTGTCGCGGCCTCGGTGGTGGCTTAGGGGTCGAGCAACTGCTCTGTTCCGGCGGCTGGCCGTGGTGGGGGCTGGGCCTTGGTGATGGGCCGGCCGCTCCGGTCGCGTCCGTCGGCGCTGTCGGGTTGATCGGCTACGTCCTGTCGCCTCGTCCTGCTCGTCGCGTCCGGCCCGCCGGACCTGGCCGTACTGTTGGGCGCCGGCCCGCCGGACCTGGCATTGCCGTTGGGCGCCGGCCCGCCAGACCTGGCATTGCCGTTGGGCGCCGGTCCGCCGGGCCCGCTTTGGTGCCGCGGTGCGCCCTCGCGCCTGCCGGTGCCCTCGCGCCTGCCCGTGCCCGTGCCCGTGCCGGTGCCCGTGCCGTCGCCCCGCTCACCGTCGCCCTCGCTCCCCCCGGCGCCGGGCGGTGGCACCCATCGCCAGTGTCCCGGTCCGCCCTCGATCCGGTAGCCGTGGCGGGTCTTGAGCGAATGGTGGTACCGGCACAGCCGGCACAGGTTCGACAGCCTCGTCGGTCCGCGCTGGCTGACCTCGACGATGTGGTCCCTGTACCGGCACAGCCGGCACAGGTTCGACAGCCTCGTCGGTCCGCGCTGGCTGACCTCGACGATGTGGTCCCTTTCGAGGTGGAAGGTGCTCGAGCACCCGGGCACCACACAGGTGCGGTCCCGGAACTCGAGAGCGGTCTGCAGGGCCTTCGGGATGACCCGGGAGAACTTCACGATCGAGTGGATGTCGATGCCCTCGGTGACCACGAGCCGCAGGCCGGCCGTCTTCAGGTAGCGCTCCACGACCGAGATCGGCACCGGGCCCACCCCGTCGATGGAGCACTCCTCACCGGGGGCGAGGCTCCCACGCACGAGCGCCTCCAAGTCGATGCGCATGAGGATCGTGTGGTCGGCCCTGGAGGGACCAGGGGGCCGGCGGCGACGTGTTGCAGCCGGGACGCCGGAAGACCCGGCCACAGCGGGCGCCGGGGCGCCCGGGGGCTCGCCCGTGCCCGGCGCCGGCTCGCCGGCGCCCTCCGAGCCGGGGTCCCCGGCGCCGCCCGGCGACTCGCCACGCTGGGCGCCAGCCCCGCCAGTTGCCCCGCCGGCACCGCCGGCACCGCCGGCCATCCCGCTCACGATGGCGACGAGGGCATCGGCGAGGTAGGCCTCCCGGCGCTCGTGCCGGCCCTGGCGCCGGGCGAGGTCGAACAGGTGGTTGGCCTCCTGCTCGATGCCGGCCATGAGCAGCGCCCCGTCGTCGGGGGTGAGGGAGAACCTGCCCCGGAACGAGCCGTCTGTGTCCCGCCAGCTGCGCAGGTGCCGGTTGGCCCTCACCAGCTCGTAGCGCCGCTCGTCGTCCTCCCGCCAGCGTGCGGCGGCGGCCACCTGGTCGGCCTTGGCACGCAGGTCCTGCAGGGAGCCGGTGCGGGCCACCTCCAAGAGCTCGGCCTCGGCAGCCGGGTCGATGAGGCCGGCCCGTGCCACCTCGGCCGCCTGTCGGCCCGACAGCTCGCCGGCAGACAGCGCCGAGTCGAGCCCTGCCAGCTCACCGCAGGCCTCGGCGGTCACGAGCAGGCAGCGGGAGGCACCGGTGCTCTCGCCCGTCTCGCCCGCCAACCAGGACTCGGCCGAGCGGTAGCCCTCCTGTTCGAAGTGACGCGTGGCGGCCACACGCCGGGCCAGGCGGCCCTCGATCGCCCCGCAGCGGGACCTGAACGAGGCAAAGCGCCGCACGAGCACGGCCGCCTCGGCACCCGGGAGGCGGTCCGGGTCGAGACCGCCGGCGATCTCGCCCAGCAGCCAGTCCAGCCGGTCGATCGCTTCGGTGAGCACGGTCCCCTCCTTCGAGCGCCACGGCACAGCAGCACGGACTGACAAGGCGCCCAAGCGCGAGGACCGCCGGAGGCAAGCACACCACCGAACGAACGTTCGTGATCGTATCAGGGGGGTGTGACAACGGG
>JBEKLQ010000089.1:0-17453 GCA_050010115.1 Acidimicrobiales bacterium
CGTCCAAGCTTCGTGTGCACCGAAGCCGCAGAGCACCCGCCGCAGGCGGCGGCGCAGCAACTGGATCTCGTCGAGACGCCCTACGTACGGGGAGCGCCGATCCGTGCCGGTGATGTGGCGATAGCCGAAGGTCCGGGCGACGTCTTCGGCGACGTCGACCTCCCGGCGCACGTCGGGCCGGAAGGACGGCACCACGAACTCGAGAGCCGGCAGGCTCGTCTGCGTGGACTCGCCGGCCGTGACCGAGTAGCCGATCGGCTCGAGCAGCTCCGCCATCGCGCCGGCGGACAGCTCCGTGCCGAGCAGGGCGTTCACGCGGGCGGGGCGCACTGAGATCCGCGTCCGTTCGAGGCGAACGGGATGAGCGTCGAGCAGGCCGCGGGCGATCAGCGGCGGCGGCACGCCTGCTGCCGTCGCCGCCTGGACGATGAGCTCGCAGACGCGGGCGGAGGATCGCTCGACACCTTCGGGGTCCAGGCCACGCTCGAAACGGTAGGACGCCTCCGACCGCAGCCCGACGTGCCGGGCGGTGCGGCCGACGGCGACGGGAAGGAAATGCGCCGCTTCCAGCAGCACCCTCGACGTCCCGGCGCTGATCTCGCTGGACCGCCCCCCCATCACACCGCCGATGCCGACGGGCACGTCGTCTGCATTGCAGATCACGCAGTCGAGCGCCGTGACCGGGTCGCCCTGCCGAGCCGCTCGCGTGCCCAGCACGCGGGTCTCGCCGTCGAGGGTGACTATGACCTCGCCCGGACGTGCGGCACGGGCGATCAGACCATGACCGTCGAGCTCGTCGAGGTCGTACGGGTGGGTGGGTTGGCCGAGCTCGAGCATGACGTAGTTCGATGCGTCGACGACCGAGTCGATCGGTCTCATGCCGGCCAGCGTGAGCCGGCGCTGGATCAGCATCGGCGATGCCACGACCGTGAGGTTCGTGAGAACCCGGCCGGTGAACCGGAAGCAGAGCTCCGGGCTCTCGACGGCGACCGAGCCGAGCTCCCCCGCCGGCGGATCCGACTCCGTGATGGTGGGATCGGGCACGGCGAGCGGCAGCCCGAAACGAGCCGCCAGATCCCGCGCGACGCCGAGCATGCACAGGCAGTCCGGGCGGTTCGCCTCGATGGAGAGGTCGAACACGACGTCGGGACCGATGTCGAGATGATCACCCAGCGGTCGACCGAGCTCGACGGCCACGCCCGGGCTGTCGCCCGGTGCGACGATCAGGATCCCCGCGTGATCGTCCCCGAGGCCGAGCTCACGGGCCGAACAGATCATCCCGTTGGAGACGACGCCCTTCATCTTCCGGCGCTCGATCTTGAAGCCGCCGGGGAGCTCGGCGCCGACGGGAGCCAGCGGCACCACATCGCCGACGCTGAAGTTCCACGCCCCGCAAACGACCTCGACCGTCTCGCCCGAGCCACGATCGACGACGACACGTCGGATGCGGTCGGCACCGTGAATCGGGGCGATCTCCAGCACCTTGGCGAGCACGACGTTGTGAAGCGCCTCGCCGACCCGCTCGATCCCCTCGACCACCAGTCCGAGCGCGTCGAGCTCGCCGGCGAGCTCGGCGACGGCTGCCCGATCGGTGGGCGAAGTGTTGAGGGGCGTCAGCGACTGCAACCAGGAGAGCGGGGTTCGCATCGGGGCGGACCTTTCGGTTCAGAACTGTTGGAGGAAGCGCACGTCGTTCTCGAGGAACGACCGCAGGTCGGCGATGCCGTGGCGCATGATGGCGAGCCGGTCGATGCCGAACCCGAACGCGAAACCCGTCCACTCCTCCGCATCGATCCCTGTCGCCTCGAAGACCGCCGGGTTCACCATCCCACAGCCGCCGAGCTCGATCCACCCGATGCCCGAGCAGGTCCGGCACCCCTCGCCGTCGCAGATCGTGCACGAGATCTCGAATTCCGCCGAGGGCTCGGTGAAGGGGAAGTAGCCAGGCCGGAGCCTCGTACGCACGTTGGCACCGAAGATGGCCCGCACGAAGGTGTCGATGGTGCCGGCGAGGTCGGCGAACGACACGCCATGGTCCACGACCAGGCCCTCGATCTGATGGAAGACCGGCAGGTGGGTGGCATCGGGTGTGTCGCGCCGGTACACCCGCCCGGGCACTACGGCATAGATCGGCAGGTGGCCGCGCTCGAGCAGGTGGATCTGGACCGGGGAGGTGTGGGTGCGAAGCAGGACGGTTTCGGGCTCGCCTGCATCCACGAAGAACGTGTCGACCGAGCTGCGCGCCGGGTGGTCGAGCGGGATGTTGAGCGCCTGGAAGTTGTACCAGTCGGTCTCCACTTCGAGGCCCTCGGCGATCTCGTAGCCCATCCCGACGAACACGTCCTCGAGCTCCTCGCGCACCTGGGTCACGAGGTGGAGATGGCCGGCGAGCGGTGCGGGCAGCACCTCGGTGAGATCCAAGCGGTCGGCGGCGAGGCGCTCGGCCCGAGCCATGGCCGACAGCGCTGCCCGGCGTGCGCCGACGGCGTCCTCGATCCGTCTGCGGATCTCGTGCAGGCGCTGACCGGCCAGTCGCCGGTCGGATGGGTCCAGGCGTCCCAGCTGCTGGTAGCACGCCGAGAAACGCGACCTCTTCCCCACCGCCTCGCGCTCCGCCTCCTCGAGCTCGTCGAGGCCCGAGGCGGACTCGATGCGACCCATGGCCTCGGCTTCGATGCTCGCCAGTTCCGCTTCCGAGAACCCTTGGCTCATCGCGGTCGTTCCGGTGTCGTCCACGTCGCTTCGCGCGGGACTGCCGGTCAGCTCGGCATGGGGCGGCATGGCCTCATGCTAGGCGGCGCCCCGATAGTGCCCTGGCGGGTCCGCCGATGCGCACCTCACGAGGGTTCGTCAGTGTTCCTCTGCCGGCGGCGAGCCGCCTCGAAGCACAGCACGGCCGCGCTCATGGCCACGTTCAACGACTCGGTGCCTGCAGCCATGGGGATCGTGACGCTGCCGTGGAGGGCGGTGCCGAGGTTGCTCGGCAGACCGGAGGCCTCGTTGCCGAACACCAGCGCCACGTCTCCACTCAGATCCGCCTCGAGGTAGTTGGCGCCCCCACTCGCGGCGGTCCCGAGCAGCCGGCAGCCCCTTGCCCGGAGAGCCTCCAGCGTCGCGGCTCCGTCCGGCGCTCTCGCGATCGGCACCTGCAGGATGGCGCCGGCGCTGGCTCGCACGGTCTTCGGGTTGTAGGGGTCCACGCACCCGGCACAGACGATCACGCCGGAAACCCCCGACGCGCTGGCAACGCGAAGAGCGGCGCCGAGGTTGCCCGGATCCCGGACATCGACGCACACGAGCCACAGGCCGTCGCCGGCTCCGGGAGCCCCCACCGGCTCCAGCAGGGCGTCGAGCGTGACGTCGACGGCGCCCACGACCGCACAGATCGGCTGCGGCGTTACGGTGTCCGCCACGCGCTCCATCACGCCGGGACCGAGCTCGAACACGCGTACCCCCGCATCCTGGGCCTCGGCGACGAGTCGCTGGATGGCCGGGAGGTCACGCCCCTCGGACGCGACGAACACGCTCTCGACATGCCGGCCGGACCGCAGGGCCAGCTCGACGATCTTGGCGCCCTCGGCAACGAATGCGCGTTCGGTCTGACGAACGCCCGGGCGGCTGAGCAGCCGGCGCAGGCGCTGGACGCGCTGATGCCGGATGCCCAGGCTCTGAGTGTTCAGGAAGCGGCCTCTTCCGAGGCGTCCGGCTCATCGGCGTCGGCCGCCGCAGAGTCCTCGCTTGACCCGGCCGCCGCGACCTCGACTGGCTCGGCTGGCTCGGCTGGCTCGGCTGGCTCCGCTGGCTCGACCCCGGCCTCGGCCCCCTCGACCTCGGTGTCGGCTTCCGGAGCGCTCGCCGTGGCTGCTGCGACCACGGCTGCGGCCTGGCCGGCGGAGCCGCCGGTCCCATCCTCGGAGACCAGGCGCACGAGCGTGGCGAACGTCTGCGGGTCGCGCACGGCGAGATCGGCGAGGATGCGCCGATCCACCTCGATGCCCTCACGATGCAGCCCGGCGATGAACCGGCTGTACGTCGTGCCGTTGAGACGGGCGGCTGCGTTGATCCGCTGGATCCACAGCCTGCGGAAGTCACCCTTGCGTGCCCTGCGGTCGCGGTAGGCATACTGCCCTGAGTGCATGACCTGCTCGTTCGCGGCACGGAACGAGCGAGACTTGTTCCCATAGAACCCCTGGGCTCGCTCAAGTACGGTCCGACGGTGCTTCTTGCCGTGGACAGCGCGCTTCACCCTGGCCATCTGGGGCTCCTTTCATCAGGTTTCGAGTGTTGGTGCAAAACTTGTGGTGGTCGGCGGTCGGATGGCCGCTGCGGTGCCGGTCCCGACAGTGGGTGAACCCCTGTCGATGATGGAACCCGGAGAAGATATCGGTGTGCCCGGACAGCGTCTCGATCGGGTCGCTCTGCCGGGCCTGGACCTCAGAGCCCGAGTAGCCGCTTCACGGTCTTAGCGTCGGCCGACGAGACGTCCACGTCCCGACCGAGGCGTCGCGTGCGAACCGAGTTCTTGTGCTCGAGCAGGTGCCCCCGGTTCTGCTGACGGCGACGAAGGCGTCCAGTGCCAGTGACTTTGAACCGGGCGGCGGCCCCCCGGTCGGTCTTGCGCTTCGGCATGGTGTCCTACTCCTTCGTCGCGGTCGTATCTGTGTCGCTCGGCACCTCGCTGGGAGCTGCGCTCGGCACCTGGGTCAGCGTTGCGCCCGGCACTGCGCTCGGCACCTGGGTCACCGTCGCGCCCGGCACATCGCCGGCCGTCTCGCTCGGCTCGCCAGAGCTGTTCGAGCTGCTGGTGCCGACGGGGTTGTTGTCCGACTGGTGCTGCGCCTTGGCTGCGATTGCCTGCTTGGCACGCTTGTCCGGCGACAGCACCATCACCATGTTCTTGCCGTCGAGCCGGGCCTCCGACTCGATCCTCGCCGTGCCGTCCACCTGCTCGGCGATCCGGTCGAGAATCCGTTTACCGAGTTCCGGGTGGAAGACCTCCCGGCCACGGAACATCACCGTGACCTTGACTTTGTGGCCTTCGTGCAGGAACTTCACGACCTGCCGGGTCTTGGTGTCGAAGTCGCCCTGGCCGATCTTCGGCCGGTACTTCATCTCCTTGATCCCGAAGTTGTTCGACTTGCGGCGCGACTCCTTCGCCCGTTGCGCCTCGTCGAACTTGAACTTCCCGTAGTCCATGATCCGGCACACGGGCGGGTTGGCGAGCGGCGCCACTTCCACGAGGTCAAGATCCTGACGCTGGGCGATCTGCAGTGCCTCAGGTAGTGGCTTGATCCCGAGTTGGCGGCCTTCTGGGTCCACCAGTCGGACCTCGCGGGCGCGAATACGGTCGTTGATGCGGGGCTCGTTGGTGGTTGGTGCGTTGGTGATCGGCGGTCGTTCCTCTCGCTCTGGCCGTGGTGTCGGTGCGGCTCTCGAACGGGGAGGCGAGCATGCGCCGGCCGGTCACTTCCTGACCCGGCACACTCGGCGGGGTACCCGAGGGCTCCCAACTCAACTCTGGTGGACGGGTGGGAGAGCGCTGTGGAGCGCACCCCGCTTCCCCTAGATTGTCGGACCCCTACGCTAGCAGCCGTGAGCAGCCTCTGGACACCCGGTGGAGAGTACAAGGTCCCGCGCCCGGGCGACGCGACCCCTGGCAGTGCAGGCGAACCCGGCGATGGTCCGCCGGGAGAGCCGCGGCGGACACCATCGCCGGCAGCGCCGGGACCCGAGCAGGACGGCGAGTACGCCGGCGGCGAGCCGACGGAGGCTGAGCTTCGGGAGCTCGCCCGCCAGCTCGCCGAGGCGCCGCCCGAGGACGTCATCGCCAACCATTGCTACGGCTTGTTCGAGCTGGCGGCCCTCCACCTCTCGCAGCGGCCCGCCAACCTGGTTCAGGCCCGCCTCGCGATCGACGCCATGGGTCTGCTCGTGGAAGGACTCGGCGACCGGCTCGGCAGCCATGCGGCCACGCTGGCCGATGGGCTCACCCAGCTGCGACTCGCCTACGTGCGCATCACCGACTCCCCCGCGTCAGCCGATCAGCCCGGCTAGTCACGGCCGGGGCGGCGCCAGAGTTTCGGTGACAGCGAGCTGGTTGCCGGAGCCGGGCCGAGTGTCGGTGTCACGGTTGTCGCACTGTGCAGGGCGGTGAGATGACGCCCTTCGAGCTCTCCGGCCAAGCCGGGCACGAGCACGAACGCCACGGCGGCCCCGTTGGCGATCATGCGGGAGCCGTCGGCGATCGCGGTGCAGTGGAACCGGTACGTGCGGCCGACGGCCTCACCAGCGGCCGGTGCTTCATCGAGACGGCTCGGCGCACCCGCCGGCCGGCCGATCGTCTCTCTCACCAGGCCGATGCCACGATCCGCTTCGTAGTTGACCACTCTCCCCAGACGAGGCTGGCCCGAGATGAACGCCGGCACGCCCATCGTCAATGGACGATCTTTGCCAGTGCGAGCTCGATGATGTCAGTGGCGCCACGCTCTTTCAGCGCGGGGATGAGGACGTTGATGTCCGACTTCGGCACGACCGTCTCGACGGCATAGGCGTCCTCTCCGAACAGCTTGGAGACCGTCGGCGCCTTCATCGCCGGCAGTACGTCGATCACGGCGTCGAGATCCGATGCCGGCACGTTCAGCTTGACGAGCACCTTCCCGCGAGCCTCAAGCGTGCCTTCCAGCAGGACGAGCAGCTGGCCCATGGCACGGGCACGCTCGGGATCGGCGAAGGAGCTCCGGTTGGCGATCAGCTCGGTGTACGACACGAGCAATGTGTCGATGATGCGCAGCCCTGCGGCCCGGATCGCCCGGCCGGTCTCGGTGATCTCGACGACGGCGTCGGCGATGTCAGGCACCTTCGCCTCGGTCGCCCCGTAGGAGAAACGAACCTCCGCCTTCACGCCCCTATCTACCAAGAACCGCTCGGTGAGCCGGGTGTACTCGGTCGCCACCCGGCATCCCGGCGGCAGATCCTCGACCTTGGTGATGGGAGAGTCCGCCGCCACCGCCAGCACGACCTGGATCGGCGAAGCTGTCGCTTTCGAGTAGTGGAGCTCGCCGAGCGAGATGACGTCGGCGCCCGTCTCCTCGACCCAGTCCCGCCCGGTGATCCCGATGTCGAACAGCCCCTCCTCGACGTACCGGGGGATCTCCTGAGGCCGCAGTATGCGGACCTCGGCCACCCGTGGGTCGTCGATCGTGGCGGAGTAGTCGACCTCGGACGATCGGCGCACTGCCAGGTCGGCGTCAGCGAAGAGCTTGAACGTCGCCGCCTCGAGTGAGCCCTTGGGGAGGACGAGTCGGAGCATGGGGAGTGGTCGCTTTCGGGTTGGGCGAGGGGATGGAGAGGCGGAAGCCCTACTGGCAGGCAGCTACGCCGGCGCCGTGCGCCCTCGCGAGCGCAGCGCCGCGCCGGCAAGCGACACATCTTTCAGCAGGTTGGCCATCTCGATGGCCGTCTCGACCGCCTCGGAGCCCTTGTTGCCCATCGCACCGCCCGAGCGCTCGAGCGCCTGCTCGAAGTTCTCCGTGGTGAGGACGCCGAAGACGATCGGGAGGTTCGTCTCGAGCTGCACGCGCTGCAGCCCGGCGGCGCACTCGCCGGCAATGAAGTCGAAATGGGCCGTGGCCCCCCGGATCACTGTGCCGAGGCAGACGACGGCATCGATGCCACCCGTGTGCGCCACCGACTGCGCCCCCAGGGGCAGCTCGAAACTGCCGGGGACCCAGACCACGAGACGGTGCTCGGTCGACACGCCGCACTCGTCGAGCTTCGACTCGGCGCCGTGCAGCAAGCGGCGAGTGATCTCGTCGTTGTAGCGGGCGCACACCACGGCGATCCGGAGGTGGCGGCCGTCGTGAGACCCGACGAGCGCCGCCGGGCCGGACGCCTCGGGGCGAAGTGGCGCCAGCCGGTGAGTCGCTTCAGTCACCCGCACCAGCCCCGGGCTCGAGGTTGGCGAACATGTGGCCCATCCTCTCCTGCTTGGTCTGCAGGTAACGCAGGTTCTCCGGGTTCGCCGTCGGCTCGATCGGCACCCGCTCGACGATGTCCAGACCGAAACCCTCCAAGCCCCCGTACTTCGCCGGATTGTTCGTCATGATCCGCATCGTGGTGATCCCGAGGTCCACGAGGATCTGAGCGCCGATGCCGTACTCCCGGTTGTCCACCGGGAGGCCGAGGTCGAGGTTGGCGTCGACGGTGTCGCGCCCCTGCTCCTGCAGCGTGTAGGCGCGAAGCTTGTGGGCGAGCCCGATCCCACGGCCCTCGTGCCCGCGCAGGTAGACGATGACGCCGGCGCCCTCCTCGGCAATCCGCTCGAGGGCGACCTGGAGCTGCGGACCGCAGTCACACCGCTGGGATCCGAACACGTCGCCGGTGAGGCACTCGCTGTGCACCCGCACGAGGACGTTCGGCCGGCCGTCCACGTCCCCGGCGACGAGGGCGAAGTGATGCTCGCCGTCGATGAGCGACAGGTACGCGTGCCCCATGAACTCCCCGTGGGCAGTGGGAATCCGGGCCGAGGCGATACGCTCGACGAGCTTCTCGCTCCGGCGCCGGAAGCGGACGAGCTGGGCGATGGTGATGACGGGCAAACCGTGCTCAGCCGCGAACGACTCGAGCTCCGGGCGCCGCGCCATCGACTGCTTATCGGCCGTGACGATCTCGCACAGCGCGCCGGCCGGGTAACAACCGGCGAGGCGGGCGAGGTCGATGGTGGCTTCGGTGTGGCCGGCGCGCTTGAGCACGCCGCCCGTCCGGTACCGCAGTGGGAACACGTGCCCCGGCCTGGCCAGGTCGCTCGGTCGCGTTGACGGGTCGATGAGCGCCCGGATCGTCGCCGCCCGGTCACCCGCCGAGATGCCGGTCGTCGTGCTCGGCTTGTAGTCGACCGCGACGGTGAACGCCGTGCGCTGGGACTCGGTGTTCTGCGGGACCATGAGCGGGAGCTCGAGCTCGTCCAAACGGTCCGGCATGAGCGGCGCGCAGATCAACCCGGACGTGTGGGCGATGAAGAACGCGATTCTCTCCGGGGTGGCGAACTCAGCCGCCATGACGAGGTCGCCCTCGTTCTCACGCTCCTCGTCGTCGATTACGACGACCATGCCTCCGCGCCCTATCGCTGCGATGGCGTCTTCGACTGTCGACACGGCCAAGATCGAGCTCCTCGTAGTCCTGGCGGCAGCCTACCTGGCAGTAATCGACAGCCTGGGCGACATAGGTTCCACATCGATCCGGACGTCGTTGCCGAGACGGCGTACCTCGGTGAGCGATCCTCTCCACAGCTCCGACATCGTCGGGGCACCCGGGCCGGCGAACATCGCCAGCCCGTCGTCTCCCCCGAGCAAACCAGCCGCCATGTAGACAACGTATCGATCGACCAACCCCAGCCGGTGGAACTCCTTGGCGACGTGCGCCCCGCCCTCGACAAGCAGCTGGAGGACGTCGCGGCGGCCCAGCTCGTCGAGGATGCCGCGTATGTCGCCGGTCAGCTCGAGCGCCGGCTGGACCCGGGCTCGAGCTGGCGCGTGCCCGAGCACGACGCGCAGCGGCTGGCGGCTCGCTTCGCCGTTGAGCCGGACCGTCAACTCGGGGTCGTCGGCCCGGATGGTGCCGGCCCCGACGGCGATGGCGTCGCTCTCGGCACGGAGTCGATGAACGTCGGCTCGGGCTTCCGGGCCCGTGATCCAGCGGCTCGACCCGTCGGGCGCTGCGATCCTCCCGTCGAGGGTCGCAGCGAGCTTCAGCACAACGAAGGGACGGAGGCTGCGGCGGTGAACCAGGTAGGGGCGGAGCAGCCGCTCGGCCTCGGCTGGCAGCACACCCGTCGTGACCTCGATGCCGGCGGCCGCGAGCTGGGCGATCCCCCGGCCCTGGACACGGTCGTCAGGATCGACGATTGCGACGACCACTCTGCGGACGCCCGCCGCGATGACAGCCGCCGCGCATGGCGGTGTCCGCCCGTCCACGGTGCAGGGCTCGAGCGTCGTGTAGCAGGTCCCTCCCCGCGCCCGCTCCCCCGCCGCTGCCAGCGCGGACGCCTCGGCGTGGAGCCCACCGGGCGGCGCCGTGGCGCCCTCGCCTGCCAAGGTGCCGCCCGCATCCAGCACGACCGAGCCCACCCAGGGGTTCGGGGACGTAATCGTCCGGACGCCGCTGGCAAGCTCGAGCGCTCGACGCATCCAGCGCTCGTCGCTCCGTGCTTCTCCGGCGCCCACCGCGTCCCCGGCGCCCACCGCGTCCCCGGCGCCCACCGCGTCCCCGGCGCCCACCGCGTCCCCGGCGCCCACCGCGTCCCCGGCGCCCACCGCGTCCCCGGCGCTCAGTGCGGCCGCCCTCCGGCCAGCAGTTCCAGGGCGTGAGGGATCACGTCGAGGACGGCCTCGAGGCACTCGACCGCGCCCTTGGGCGACCCGGGCAGGTTGCAGATCAGCGCTCGCTGCCTGGTCCCTGCGAGGCCCCGTGAGAGTCGACCGAGCGGGTTCACGAGCCGCATCGCCTCCGCGAGCCCGGGTGCCTCCCGGTCGAGGATCTGCCGGGTCCCTTCGGGGGTCTGATCCCTTGGTCCGAATCCCGTCCCGCCCGTCGTCGCGATCAGTCCTGCGAAACCCACGGACATGATATCCAGGGCGGCCGCCACCTCGCGATCGCCATCGGGGATACACCGGCGCTCGACGATCTCGAAGCCGCGGGACTGCAGCAACTCCACCACGGCAGCGCCGCCGCCGTCCTCACGGGTACCGGCCGCAACCCCGTCGGAGACGGTGAGGACCTTCGCCCGGGGCCGGCTCGGAACCTCGGACGGCACGGGCTCGGCACCCGGCCCGCTCATCAGCGCGCTACCGCAGCCGCTGCCGCTGCCTCGATCTCGCGGACGGCCTGGCCGTGGTCGGGCGTGTGGAACACCGCCGACCCCGCAACGAAGCAACGAGCGCCCGCTGCGGCCATCGCCGGTGCCGTCTTCACACTGATACCCCCGTCCACCTGGATCGTGACACCGAGCCTGCGCCCGTCGATCTCGCTCCGGGCGGCGGCGACTTTCGCGACGGTCTGGGGCATGAAGGCCTGACCGCCGAAGCCGGGGTGCACCGACATCACGAGCAGCAGGTCGATCGCGTCGAGGTATGGCCAGGCGGAGTCGATGGGGGTCTCCGGGTTGACGACCAGCCCCACGCCAAGTCCGAGCCCGCGCATCTCAGCGCAGAGCGCCTCGGTGTCCCCGACCTCCACGTGAACCGTCGCGCTGTCGGCGCCGGCGGCCGAGAACGCTCCGAGGAAGTCGCCTGGGTCCGTCATCATCAGGTGGCAGTCCAGAAAGAGCTTCGTGTGACGCCTCAAGGAGGCGACGACGGGCGGCCCAATCGTGACGTTCGGGACGAAATGCCCGTCCATGACGTCGACGTGCAGCCAGTCCGTCGTCGAGCTGACGCTGGCGATGTCGTCGGCCAGCCGGCCGAAATCGGCCGAAAGGATCGAGGGCGCCACGCGGACCTCACCCGGGTCGAGGCGGGGAAGGCGAGCGACTTGACCGTTGCTCATCGGCCCCACCGTACCGGAGCCGGGCCGGAAGGCATCCCGGGTCACGCGAACGCGTCGCCGGGGGCCATCCGAGCGCCCCTCAGCCAGGCGGTGGCATCCTGCCGCTGGCGCCCCTCGACCTGGACCAGGGCGATGCGGAGCCACCCGTCGCCGGTCATCACGAGCCGGTCGACCAGGCTGCCCGGCTGAGCCGCGTGCCCCGGGTCCGCCGCCTCTGGCCACGGCGACGCTGGACCTGTCGCGAGCGATGCCTCCCAGAGGATGAGGCGGCTCCCCCGGAACGTCGTCCAGGCGCGACCGACCCGGACGAGCCGCTCGATCTCCACCGCCGTGCGGCTCCAGTCGATGCGCAACTCGGCCGGGGCAATCTTGGCGGCGTAGGTCGGCTCACCGGACTGCGGCACCGGTGTCGCGAGCGAGCTCACGCCTGCGCTGAGGCTCTCGACCAGGAGTGCCGATCCCAGGGCGGCGAGGCGGTCGCCTAGCGCCTTGGCCGACTCGCCCGGAAGGATCGGCGTCTCGACGCGGGCATAGACCGGTCCGGTGTCCAGCCCTTCGTCCAACTGCATCAGGCAGACACCCGTCATGTCGTCGCCGGCGAGGATTGCCCGCTCGACAGGCGCTGCTCCCCGCCATCTCGGCAGCAAGGAGAAGTGGACGTTGACCATGAGCAGTCGATCGAGCACGACCGGGCGGATCAAACGCCCGAAGGCGACGACCACGCCCAGGTCCACCCCGGCGCCGAGGACGTCATCGATCCGGTCGGTGACCGGGATGCCGAGGTCGGCGGCGAGCCGCTTGACAGGCGTCGGAGCCGTCGCAGACCCGCGTCCACGCCGCTTGTCGGGCTCGGTGACGACGAGGGCGACGTCGTGGCCGGCCTCGACCAGAGCCGCGAGGCACTGCACCGCCGGCTCGGGCGACCCGAGAAACGCCACCCGGGCCACCGAACTCCCTCCTACAGCGCCGGCTCGCCCGTGCGCCTGCGAACGTTCCGAGAGCTGTCGCTGACCCGGGCCTGCTCGGGCAACGGACCGGCCTCGCCGAGTACGCGGGAGCGGAGGATCTTCATCGCCTGCTTGCGCTCCTCAGGTTGTAGGCGCTCGAGCAGCAGCACGCCGTCGAGGTGGTCCAACTCGTGCTGGAAGACCCGGGCGAGATATTCATCGGCATCGATCGACACCTCGTTGCCGTCCAGGTCGTAGCCCGTGAGGTGCACTTCCTTAGGGCGGACGATGTTCCAGTGCAGCTCCGGGACCGACAGGCACCCCTCTTCGAATTCCCACTCACCCCTCGACTCGTTGACCGTCGGGTTGACGACGACCTGGGGGCCGTCGCCGACGTCGTAAACGAACAGGCGCCGTTCGATCCCGACCTGGGTGGCCGCCAGGCCGACGCCGGGGGCGGCGTACATGGTCTCGATCATGTCCTCGGCGATGCGGACGAGGCGCCCGTCGACGTTCTCGACCTCGCGCGCTCGTTGGCGCAGCACGGGGTCGCCGAAGGTCCGGATGTTGTACGTCGACATGCGCGGGATTCTACCGGGGCACCTTCAGACCGCTGATCCCGAACCCAGTGTGCGCCGGCCGCGTCGGTCCGCGTCGCGACGCTGCCGGGTGCCGACTCGGCTGAGTGAAGCGTGGCGGGACCCTTGGCGAGTGGCCCGCCGCCCGTCGCCCGTCGCGAGCCGCCCATCGCTAATCGCCGGTGAAGAGAACCCGGACGATGGAGCCGGCTTGGAATCGTTCTGCTGGCGCCCGCCCCGGAACGTCGCCCCTCGAGAGCGCCAGATGCCCACCCCTCGGTGACGCCGTGACCTGAGCGGCCATCCGTGGAGTCTCGGCGCGAGCGTCGCCGGCGGCCACGCGCACGGCGTACTCGCCGAGGGGCGGGAGGAGGATGCCGTCGGGCACGAGCAGGTGCAGCGCCCCGGCCTCGCCGGTTGCCACCGGCTCGACCGTCCCACGAACCTGATGCGGGCGACCGAGCAAGCGCTCGGCCTCGGCGAGGTCGCCCTCGGCGATGCACTGGCGTATCCTCGTCGACGACACGACCTCTTGGGCCGACGGATCGGTGACGAGGTCGAACGGCTCGACGCGGAAGTCGTACTCCTCCCCCATCGCCTCTAGCAACGCCAGGTTGCCGCCGCGGTCCTTGCCGAAGTGGAAGTCACGGCCGACGACCACCGCGGCAGCAGACAGTTCTCGCACGAGCACGACCTCGACGAAGTCATCGGCTGTCTCCGCCGCTCGTTCGGCGTCGAAGTGGACGACGAACACACGGTCCACTCCGGTCGCCTCGAGCAGCTCGAGCTTCTGCGGGAGATCGGTCAGCAACATCGGCGCGGACTCAGGTCGCACGACCGAGGCAGGGTGGCGATCGAAGGTCACGACGACGCTCTCGAGGCCCTCGGAACCGGCGAGCGACCGGACCCGGTCGATCACCGACCGATGCCCGATATGCACGCCGTCGTAGGCGCCGATCGTGACGACGCTGCGACCCCCGCTGTGCACCGCCGGAGACGCTACCCGGCTGCTGCCAGCACCACGGCAGGCCGGACCTTGTCGGAGCCGCGTGACTCACCGACCGCAGCCAGCGCCCGGTCCGGGCCGATCAAGGCCCAAGGGCCTTCGCCGGCGACCTTCAGCGCAGCCCGGTCGAGCGCTCGACCGTGGACGATCGCCTCGAACTGATCGCCGTCGAGCTCCACGGCCGGCAGGTCACGCACCAGCTCGAGGCATGGCAGCACGCGCTCTCGGCACACGTCCTCAAGCGCGATCGCCTCGGTATCCCGGTACGAGCCAACGGCGACGCGCCGCAGCGTGCGCAGGTGCGCGACACCGCCGAGCCGCTCACCGAGGTCCGCGGCGAGCACGCGCACGTAGGTCCCCGACGAGCACTCGACGAGGACGCGGTGCAGCAGCGGTTCACCCGTGTCGAACACGTCGAAGCGGAACACCTCGACCGGTCGGGGCAGCCGGTCGACCTCGACCCCTTCCCGGGCGAGCTCGTGCAGCCGCCGACCGCCGACCTTGACCGAGGAGACCATCGGTGGGACCTGCTCAAGGCGACCGGTGAGCGACAGCGCCGCCAGCTGGACCTCCTCATGCGTGACGTGGCCCATCTCGGCCCGGGCCGTCACCTCGCCCGAGGCGTCGAGCGTGCTCGTCGCCACACCGAGGACGATCTCACCGATGTAGGTCTTCCGCAGGAGTGTTGCAAAACGAAGCAGGCGGGTGGCTCGCCCGATGCCGAGCACCAGCACACCCGTAGCGTCGGGATCGAGCGTGCCGGCGTGGCCCACCCGCCGTGTACCAAGCAGCCGCCGGGCACGGGCGACCACGTCATGCGATGTCCAGCCCGCGGGCTTGTCGACGACGAGGCAACCGTCGAGCGACTCGCTCACCTCATTGGTCACTGCGCTCGATACGCCGCAAGAGCTCCTCGACCCGCGCACCCGCAGCGATGGCCGGATCGGGCAGGAACTGGAGCAGGGGCGTCCGTTTCATGCGAACCCCGCGGCCGATCGCTGCCTGGAGGGCGAGACGATACTCCCCGAGGGCCTCGGCGACTTCGGGTGAGAGTGATGAGAAGAACACCGTGGCGTGGCGGAGATCCGCGTCGATCCGGACGCCGGTGACCGTGAGCATCCCCAAGCGGTCGTCCTCGTCGGCGAATCGCTCCAGCGAGTCCGCCAGCACCTCCGCCAACAAAGCGTTGATCCGGGCAGTCCTGGGGTACCGGTGGCTCGAGCCCCGCCCACGGCCGCCGTCCCCGTGGCCGCTGTCGCCACGCCGGTCGAGCGAACGCGCCATCAGGTCCTCGGTATCTCGCGCTCCTCGTACGTCTCGATGACGTCACCCTCCTTCAAGTCCTGGAAGTCCGTGAGCCCGATGCCACACTCGAAGCCCGCCTGCACCTCGCGGGCGTCGTCCTTGAAGCGCTTCAGCGACGAGATGGCACCCTTCCAGATCACGACGCCCTCCCGGAGGAACCGCACCTTTGACCCGCGGGTGATGACGCCGTTGCGGACGTAGCACCCGGCGATGGCCCCGATACGCGGCACGCGGAAGATGGTGCGGACCTCGGCGTCGCCGGTGACGATTTCCTCGAACTCGGGTGCCAGCATGCCGACGATAGCGGCCTGGATTTCCTCGATGAGCTTGTAGATGATCTCGTAGGTCCTGATCTCGACCTTGCGAGCATCGGCGAGCTCTCGCCCGCGCCGGTCGGGCCGTACGTTGAAGCCGATGATCGTGGCCCCGGAGGCGGCCGCGAGGTCCACGTCGCTCTCGGTGATGCCACCCACGGCCCGGTGGACGAAGGAGATCTTGACTTCGTCGCGCTCGAGTTTCCTGAGGCTCTCGGTCACTGCCTCGAGCGAGCCTTGGACGTCGGCCTTGAGCACCAGGTTGAGCGTGGCCGTCTCGCCGCGGCTGATCTGCTCGAAGATGTCCTCGAGCTTGGCCCCCGGCACAGCGGTGGCGGCGGAGGAGTGGGCGAAGGAGCCGAGGCGGAGGCGCTGCTCGCGGGCCTCGCCGACCGTGCGGGCGACCGACGTGTCGTCGGTGACCCGCAGCTCGTCCCCGGCGATCGGCGGCTCGGACAGGCCGAGCACCTGGACCGGCGTCGACGGCGGAGCTTCCTTGATGTGGTCGCCGTGGTCGTTGATCAGGGCCTTCACGCGTCCCCATGCCGGGCCGGCGACGATCGGGTCGCCGACGCGAAGCGTCCCACGCTGCACGACCACCGTCGCCACCGGGCCTCGACCGGTGTCGAGGTTGGCCTCGAGAACCACGCCGCGTGCGTCGATCTCGGGGTTGGCCTTTAGCTCGAGCACCTCGGCGAGCACGACGAGCTGCTCCAACATGTCGTCGACACCGAGGTTCTGCAGGGCGGAGACCTCCACGGTGATCGTGTCGCCACCCCAGGACTCGGGCACGAGGCCGTGCTCGGAGAGCTGCTGCATGACACGGTTGGGGTCGGCGTCCTCGCGGTCGATCTTGTTCAGGGCGACCACGATCGGGACCTCCGCCGCCTTGGCGTGGTTGATCGCCTCGATCGTTTGCGGCATCACGCCGTCGTCGGCCGCCACGACGAGCACGACGATGTCGGTCACGCTCGCCCCGCGAGCACGCATGGCCGTGAAGGCCTCATGACCGGGCGTGTCGATGAACGTGATCAAGTGACCCAGCCAGTCGACCTGGTAGGCGCCGATGTGCTGGGTGATGCCGCCGGCCTCCCCGGCCACGACGTTCGTGCTCCGGATGCGGTCGAGGAGCAAGGTCTTGCCGTGGTCGACGTGGCCCATGACCGTCACGACCGGCGGGCGTGGGCGGAGATCTGCCTCCTCGTTCTCGTCGCCCTCGTCGTCGCCGAAGTACCGGGCGCGGAGCGCCGCTTCCTGTTCCTCGCCGGGGTCGACGAGCCGCACGCGGGCGCCGATCTCCGCCGCGAACAGCTCGATCATGTCGTCGGTGAGCGCCTGGGTAGCGGTCACCATCTCGCCTTGCAGCAAGAGGAATCGGACCACGTCTCCAGCCGAGCGGTTGACCTTCGGCCCCAGCTGTTGTGGCGTCGAACCACGCTCGACGATGATCTCGCCGTCGGGAACGGGCGCGTTGGACGGCACGTATGCCGTGACCTGGATCGGCTCCAGCTCTTCCATGTTGCGGCGGCGGCGGCGGCGGACCGGTCGCTGCGGGCCACGGCCGCGACCGCCGACCCCACCGCGAGCACCGGGCGCTACTCCAGCACCCGGTGTCGTCCCTCCGCGGCCACCACCGAAGCCACCACCGCCGGGACGGCCACCAAACCCTCCGCCGGCTCCCCCGGGCCCGCCCGAGGTGCCGGGACTGCGGCTCGGGAACGCTCCGCCCGGGCGTCCACCGGTGGCGGGACGGCCTGCGCCG
>JBEKLQ010000090.1:0-30455 GCA_050010115.1 Acidimicrobiales bacterium
CGCCACGCCGCTCGGATGCGCCGGCGCGGCGGCGCGGGCCGGGGACGCAGCGGCCCCCGTCACCCCGACGTCGCCGACCCCCACGCCCACGGCGCAAGCCACTGCGCACCACAGCGCCACGTAGCGGCGGAATCTCCCGGTCCGTCCCATCACTCAAGCTCCCCTCTCTCGACCCCGCAATCGACCCTGCAAGTCTCAGATATTCGCTCAAGACCGTCAAGGGCCACGGGTGAAGGATGCATCTACGGCGTCACACCAGCGTCACACCAGCGTCACACCAGCGTCATGCGAGCGCGAGGTTGCATTTCCCGCCGCCCGCCGTAGCCTGGTCCGATGGCAACCACCTCAGACACCGTGCACTGGCGCGGAGTGCACCACCTCGCGCTTGTCACGCCCGACATGGACGCGACCGTGCGCTTCTGGCACGGCGTGCTCGATGCGCGCCTCGTGGCAACGCTGGCGACGCCCGCATTCCGGCACTACTTCTTCGAGATCGGCCCCGGTAACACGGTGGCGTTCTTCGAGTACCAGGACCAGCCACTGGCTACTTACGCAAAACCCGCCGGCGTTCCCTACGAAGCCGCCTCCCAGTTCGACCACCTCTCGCTGCACCTTCCCGACGAGGAGGCGCTGCTCCGCCTGCGCGACCGGCTGAAGAGCCATGGGTGTGAGGTGACGGATGTGGTCGACCATGGTTTCTTGCGATCGATCTACTTCTCCGACCCGAGTGGCATCGCCCTCGAGGCGTCGTGGTGGACGCTGGACGCGACTGGCCGGCCGATCGACCAGGGGGATGACCGCCTCTTCTCCGACCCCGACCCGGTGCCGGCCGTACGTGAGATCCGCGAGTCCGGGCATCTCGACCACACGGTGTCCACCGAGCTCGTCGACTCGATCGTCCTGGACATCTACGGGACGAACCGCTGACCGGACCCGGGCGTGTGGATCCCGACTGTCCCCACCGGCTGTCGTTCATAAGGGCGTTCATGTCGCCGATCGATCTGCCGAACCGCCGCGTCTCGGTAGCAGACGGAAAGTGATCCGCAACGGCCCCTTGACTGGCCCGCTACTGGTTGGTCTCGAAGCGCCTGTACCGGACTGAAAAGCGTAGCTATGGCTCCGCTTACCGGCAGCAGGAGAGCAACGTTGCAAGCGGCTCGAATCGTCGACGGCGCCGAACTGCCGCCGAGCCCCTAGCTGGCTGGCGTTAGGGGTGGGAGGTCGCTTGTGCAGGCGGAACATCGGGTCGCGGCGAGCGGCACCTCGGTGAGACAGGCAGGACAATCACGTGTCGTTGCCTCCTCGGTCTTCGCCCTCCGGGCGGCGATCACGTTATAGGGCTTCACGACGATGAAGAAGACGGCAGCGGCAACGCCGAGGAAGGCGATGATGCTGTTGAGGACGTCGCCATACAGGAACGTGCTGCCATTGACCGTGAAGGACAGGCTCTCGAAGTTTGCCTTGCCCGGGATCGAGAGGAGAGGCGTGAGGATGTCGCCAACTATGGCCTTGATGACGGCCTGGAATGCCACGCCGATGACGACCGCGACGGCCAGCATGACCACATTTCCCTGCAAGATGAAAGCCTTGAACTCCTTGAGCACCGCGGGCCTTTCTTTTCGCTGTGGCGTCCTCACCTAGCTGCTCGCCTGTTCCGCAGGTCCAAGCAGGCGTGCGACCGTACCATAGCCCGTCCGTCGTGCGAGCCCTGAAGCCGGACACGCTAAGACCGGGAGAGTGGTGGCTGGCGTTCTCGCATGTAACGCGCCTACGCGCCCGGTGAGACCCACGCCCCAAGTCACCCAGCCCAGCCGGTCGATACGCTCTGCCCATGGCCACCGGGAAGGGCAACGTCCTGTTCATCACGTTGGACCAGTGGAGAGGCGACTCGCTGTCGGCGCTCGGCCACGCGCTGGTCGAGACACCGACGCTCGATGCCCTGGCCGCCCGGGGCGTCCTGTTCGCCAACCACTGGGCCAACACGGCGCCGTGTGGTCCGAGCCGGGCGACTCTCTACACCGGCATGTACCTGCAGAACCACCGATCCGCCCTCAACGGCACGCCGCTCGATGCGCGTTTCACGAACGTCGCGCTCGAAGCCCGGAAGATCGGCTACGACCCGGTGCTGTTCGGTTACACCGACACGAGTGTGGACCCACGGACCGTGCCGGCCGATGATCCGCGCCTGCGCACCTACGAAGGCGTCCTCGCCGGGTTCAACGCCATGGTGAGCGACCCCTACGACCAGGGTCCTTCCGAATGGGCGAAGTGGCTGGCGGCACGCGGCAAGGACGTACCGCCGGACCCGCATCGCCTCTACGACCCGGACCTCTCGTACCCGGGAGCTGCCGACCACCCGCCGGCCTGGGCTCCGGGGCACTTCGGGGCGGACGAGACCGAGACGGCGTTCATCACCGAGAAACTCATCGAGTACTTCGAGCAGCACGCCGACGAGCCCTTCTTCGTCCACGCCTCCTTCGTCCGACCCCACCCGCCGTACCGCAACCCTCCCGGCTACCACGACCTCTACTCGCTCGAGGACGTCCCGCCGTTCATCGCCCACCCCACTCGTGAGGCCGAACGGGCCATGCACCCCTTGAACGACGCGCTCCTCATGATCCCGCCGCTCAAGGCCCCGGACGACTTCGACGAGCGCCGGCAGATGCGCGCCACCTACCACGGCATGCAGCGCGAGGTCGACGACCAGCTCGGGCGCCTGTTCGGCTGGCTCGGCGAGAACCGGTTGCTGGACGACACCCTGGTCGTGCTCACGAGCGACCACGGGGAGATGGGGGGCGACCACTGGTGCTTCGAGAAGGCCGGTTACTGGGACGAGAGCTACCGGATCCCGCTCATCGTCGCCGACCCGCGGGAACAGGCTGACGCAACGAGAGGGCTCGTCGTGCAGGACATCACCGAGTCGGTCGACGTGCTCCCCACGATCCTCGACTGGATCGGTTGCGAGATCCCGAACCAGGTCGACGGCTGGCCGCTCACGCCATGGATCGCGAACGGCACGAGACCCGAGCACTGGCGGACGGAGGCACACTTCGAGTGGGACTTCCGGCATCCGGTGACGAAGCTGGCGGAGGGGTTTCTTGGAGTGCCGTCAGCGCACTGCTCGCTCAACGTCGTGCGGTCCAACCGCTACAAGTACGTACAGTTCGCTGCGGAATCCGACGTGCTGCCGCCGCTGCTGTTCGACCTCGAGACGGACCCCGATCAGTTGACAGACCTCTCGGGCTCCCCCGAGTACCGCGACGCCGCCTGGGAGTGCGCGCAGCAACTCCTGCGCTGGCGCATGAGGAACGACGAGCGGATGCTGACGAACCACATTCTCGACCCGTACCGGGGCCTCGTCGTCGCCGAGGACACCTGGCGCTGACTCGCTACGGCTTGAAGGCCTCCACACCGCTGGCGGTCGAGACGATGATCATCCCGTCACCAGCGCCCGGCGTGGCGAAGTGCTCGACCGCTGGCACGGACTCGGTCACCTCGACCTTGCCGGTAGTCGGGCTCATCCCGTAGAGCACCGGTGACCCGGAGCCGCCGTCAGCGTTGGTGCACAGCGCCCAGACCAGGCCACCGGCCACGATCGGCGGACCGTTCGGATCCCCGCTCGAGGCATGCCACTTGACGGCGAAGTTCGGCTTCGAGCCTCCGTTGACCTGGATCGCCACCGTCCCTCTCGGGCACGGGACAAAGACGTAGGTTGCGCTCTTGCCGGCCACCTTGACGACATCGGTGGCGTCGGCACCGAACACGAAACCGTCGTTCGGGCACACCGTACGGGCGAAGGCGGAGTGGCCGATACCGCCGAGTTTGGCTGCGTCGAGCAGGTAACCCATGCTGACGCCACTGGAGCTGCCCTTGCCGATCTCGAACACGAGGCTGCCGCCGTCGACGAAGATCGGCCCAGCCGAACCGAGATCGAGGTCGGCCGCGCTGCGCTGCGCCCAGTCGCTCGGCGCCCAGTAGCTGTCGATCTTGAGGCTCGGTGAGAGACCGACTACGGCATCGCCGTAGTCGAAAGGCTTGCCGGGGCCGTGGGCGGCGTTGCCCGTGGCGACGTAGAGCTCGCCGCTGGCGCTGGTGGCGGCGCCGCCGGTCGCCCAGATCGCGCCCTCCCGGGTGGTGGGGACCTTGAAGCTCTCGAGCGACTTGACGCCGCTCTCAGGCTCGCTCACGACGTAACCCTGGTAGTCGCCGCAGTCCCCGGCCAGCCCGCCGAACTCGGCATACACGCGGCCTTGCGAGAGCGTCAGGGCGGGCCGTTGCTGCTCGGCAGGGATGTAGTACGTCGAGTCGGCGCCGGGCGGATCAATCTGGTGATCCCACAGGACCGTGGCCGATGTGGCCGAGAACCTTGCGCCCACCATCACGTGCTTGATCCCTTGCCAGTCGGAAGTGTGGACCGTCTGCACCTCGCCGGCGACGAAGACCTCGCTCGTCTTGGGGTCGATCACCGGCGTCCCGGTGATGCCGAGCGGATCGATGTCGCCGCAGCTGGGACTGAGCGTCGGCGCGGTGTCGATGACCGACACACGCGCCGGTGTCCCGATCGAGAAGTGCCACGCGACCTTGCCCGTGGCAGCGTCGAGGGCGTAGATGTCATCGGACTCGGTGGCGACGATGACGAGGTCGCCATAGACGAGGGGTTGGCCGTAGATGCCGCCGGAGATCACGCTGCTGCCGTCGGTCCAGGCGTGCACGAGATGAGCGAAGGACGGGTCGGTGCTATCCAGGCCGCTGCGGGCGTTGTTGTAGTCGTACGTGGTCAGCTGACCGAGCGTCACGGCTCGTGTCCGGACCGGGTGTGCCGCGCCGTCAGCGACCGCAGGGGGCGTGCTCACTGCGATGAGCAACGCCGCCGCCAGACAGCCGGCAGCGAGTGCGGCGGTCGCTCGCCGGCGTCGCAACACGTTTCCCATGACCTACCTCCTTCGGTGCGAATTGTCGGTTCGGGAGGGCCTCAGCGAGCGTACGCCAGCGCACTCGGGGTGGCGGGTTCGGGCGGGCCGATCGGCGCTCAACCCAGCCCCGGCGACCCGCCGGCGCCTACCCGAAGCCGGGCAGGGCCCTCACCGACGCCCGTTGCGGCCGGACTATCTCGTCGATGAGCCCGAATGCGATCGCCTCGCCGGCATCCATCCAACGGCCGGCCTCACACGCGGCCGCCACGGTCTCGACCCGCTGCCCGGTCCCGAGCGCCAGCCGCTCGTGATAGCGCTGGTAGGCCCACTGATGATGCTCGACGAGCGAGGCGATCTGGCTCGCCCGTGCCTCGAACGAGGCATCGGGGTCGCACAACCGAAAGCGCGTGTGCGGCATCGCCAGACGCCGGCTGCACACCGCCACCACCGCCGCCGCCGAGCCCTCCACCCGTCCCATGCACGTCACCGTCACGGGGACCCCGAGCGCATCGATCACGTCCACCACGGCGAATGCCGCCTCCAGTGGTCCGCCGGGGCTGTCGAGCTGCAGTTGCACGGCATCGTCGCCGGTGGCGTCGAGCGTCATTAGTTGAGAGGCGAGGCGCGTCGCTGTCGCGTCGTCCAGCGGCCCCCGCAGCACCACGATCCGGCGGTCGAACAAGTGACCTTCGAGCCAATCACTGCGATCCGACCAGTCGTCGGTTCCGGTCATGCGTCGTCCTCCATCGGTCTCAGGTTCCAGTGCAATTCGTGGGAGAGGGCCGCCGCGTACCGCTCCAGCGTCGACAACCGGACGTCAGCGTCGCCGGACTCCAGGCGGGCGACGGCGGACTGTGACGTTCCCATCCGCGCCGCCACCTCGGTCTGGGTGAGGCCGAGGCCGATCCGGTGCTGCTCCAGGTCGTGCACGAGTTGGTGACGCCGCACCGACATCTCCCGAAACCCGGGAAATACCGACTCGCGCCCCCTCCTCCCTCCCGGTGGTGTGCTGGTTGTCATATCGTTCTCGATATCTTATATTCGAGATATCGAGTCCGGCAACGACCCGGCGAACAGAGGAGGGGCACGTGATCCATTCGAGCGACAGGAGCGATAGGAGCGACAGGGGCCGGCAGGAGATGCCCCGCCAGTCCGTCATCCCCACGGTTCTCGATCAGACGAGCCGCGGCGATCGCGCCTACGACATCTTCTCGCTGCTGCTGAAAGAGCGCATCGTCTTCCTCGGCCAGGAGGTCGATGACCAGATCGCCAACCTCCTCGTCGCCGAGATCCTCTACTTGGAAGCCGACGATCCGGACAAGGACATCTACCTGTACATCAACTCCCCCGGCGGCCTCGGCTACGCCGGCATGGCGATCTACGACGTGATGCAGCACGTCCGCTGCGAAGTGTCCACGATCTGTGTCGGGATGGGCATGTCGGCCGCAGCGATGATCCTGGCTGGTGGGGCGGCGGGGAAGCGTTTTGCGCTTCCGAACGCCAAGATCATGATCCACGAAGGCAGCGCCGGCACCCGAGGCGCTCCACGCGACATGGAGATCCACCTCCGGGAGGTGCTCGCCACGACGCGGCGGATGGTCGAGATCCTCGCCCATCACACGGGCCGCTCGATCGACGAGGTGGCAAGCGACATCGAGCGCGACCGCTACATGACAGCCGAGGAGGCCAAGGCATACGGCTTGATCGACGACCTCATCCTGCCGCGCCGTGGTGTGTCGGCGGTGCCTGCGAACCTGGAGCTCGCCGCGGCCGCCGGGTAGGCGACCCGCCGCCGTACAGGCGCCCGCGTACCCGTGGCAGCGATGTTCCGGGGGCGTGTAGACGAAGCTGATGCGCGCGGTGCCGGCCACCGAGATCGCCTGCGAGGGGCGGCCGCAACTACCACCGCGGCGGCGGTCGTGCGCATCGCTCGCAGGCTCGTGCGCAGCGCACGACGCGTCGAAAGACTCATGACCGCCATGCTGCCAGATCATCGGACCTATCGTGCCTACCATGAGCGACCACGGCTCACGCCGGGACTGGTACGAGTGGCATCGACCCTACGGCGAGCCGGGCTCCGCGCTGTCGAGGCGTCTCGCCCTCGTACAGCAACATCTCACGAATGCGCTCGACGAGGCACCGCCCGGCGAGATCCGGATCGTGAGCCTGTGCGCGGGTCAGGGCCGCGACGTCATCGGCGCGGTCCACGTGCACCCACGCCGAGCTGACGTCCGCGCAAGGCTGGTCGAGCTCGACCCGCGGAACGCGGCGATCGCCCGCGAGTTCGCCGACGCCGCCGACCTCCCGCTCGTGAAGGTCGTGACCGGCGATGCATCCGTGAGTGACGCCTACATCGGAGCGGCGCCGGCCCGCGTGGTCCTCGCCTGCGGCATCTTCGGCAACATCTCCGACGATGACATCCACCGCACGATCCGTCACCTGCCGATGCTGTGCGAATCGGGTGCGACGGTCATCTGGACCCGTCACCGGCGTCCGCCCGATCTCACGCCGCAGGTGCGGCAGTGGTTCCTCGACACCGGCTACGAGAATCTCGGCTGGGAGGAGCCACAGGATCTCCCCTATGTCGGCGTAGGCGCCGCCCGCTGGCCGGGGGAAGCGGGTGTGGTGAAGGAGGGGGTGGGTTTCTTCACGTTCGTGGACGATCCGGTCCCGCGTACCGTGGGTTCGAATGCCACTGCGCCCGCCATATTGGCGACGTCATGAGCTTGAACCTGCTCGGCGCTGAGTACTTCTTCATGCCGAGCTTGAGCTTCCTGATACAGGCGGGAGAGGCCGGCGCCGGCGCGGCGCCTCTCGGCCACTGAGCGGGGCGGCGGCAGGAGCCCGCAACCCCTCACATCGTCGAACCACCAGAACGCCGGCCGACCGATCCGGCGGGCGAGCCGGGTCAGATAGGGCCTCGAGTGTTCGCCCCAGGATGCAAAGGCCAGACTTACACTGCACCCATGCTCGAGCGCTGGACCCGAGCAGTCATCCGCGGGCGTTTCGTCGTGATTGCATGCTGGGTCGCGGTGGTCGTCGTGGGCGCGCTCTCGGCTGGGAGGCTGCCGGGGCTCCTCTCGACCTCCCTTGCAGTACCGGGGACCGGTTCCGAGCAAGCGGACACGATCCTGGCGCAGCACTTCGGCGAGAACATCGAAGGGACCTTCACGGTGGTCTTCCGTGTGGCGAACCCGTCGGCGCTCACAGCCCGCTCCCTGGACCGGCGTTTGGCCGTTGCTGCCCGAGGCGTGCCTACTGCCCGCGCCTCGACATTGAGCCCGGGGGTCGGCATCCTCTACGGCGAAGTCGCGACATCACTCGACCTGCAACAGGCTGCGTCCTACACCGACGGCCTGCGGCGCGCCTTGACAAAGTCGGGGCTCCCCGGCGCCTACGTCACCGGAGCACCTGCATTCCAGCACGACATCACCCCGATCCTGGCGGCCGATCTGCGCAGGGGCGAGGTCATCGCCGTGTTGGCCGCGTTGGTGTTGCTCGGCATCGTGCTCGGTCTCTCGGTAGCGCTGCTGATGCCACTTGTCGTTGCCGCCTGCACGACAACCGCCGCGCTCGCGATCGTCTACCTCCTCGCGCACGAGTTCCTCATGGTGCTCTACATCCCGAACCTCGTCCAGCTCATCGGGCTCGGGCTGGCGATCGACTACTCCCTGCTCGTCGTGCACAGGTTCAGAGAGGAGCTGGCGGAGGCCGAACGCCCCGTGGACGACGCCATCGTGAGCACGATGGCAACGGCAGGCCGAGCCGTGCTCATCTCGGGCATCGCCGTGGCCATCGGCCTCTCGGTCCTCCTCATCATCCCGGTGCCGTTCGTCCGCTCGCTCGGGTTCGCAGGCCTGCTGGTCCCGCTCGTCTCGATCGTGGCGGCGCTCACGCTGCAGCCGGCCCTGTTGTCGGTGCTCGGGCGGCGCGGCATGCGGAGCGTTCGCCTGCCCTGGCTCGGAGAGAGGCGCGACGTCGAGCACGGTCTCTGGTCGCGGCTCGCGCTGATCGTCATGCGTCGCCCCGTCATCGTGCTTCTCGGCTCGAGCGCCGTACTCGTCGCCGTGGCTACGCCGGTCGCCTGGCTCCAGCTCACGCCGGGGTCGGTCACGGCCATCCCGCAGAACATCGAGTCGGCTCGCGGCCTGGCACTCCTGCGCGATCGTGTCGGGCCCGGAGTGGTCATGCCGATCGAGGTGGTCCTCGACGCCGGCGCGCCGGGCAAGGCCCTTACGCCGGCGATCTCCGCGGCAACGCTCCGGTTGGCTCACGGCGTCCTCACGGACCCCGAGGTCTTCGTCGTGGCGATCGGTTCGCAGGCGCCGTACGTCGACTCGTCCGGCCAGTACCGCCGCATGATCGTCATCGGGCGGCACGACTTCGGTGACGAGGCGTCCCAGCAACTCGTGCGGCAGATCCGTCTTCGCTACCTTCCCGCCGCCCGCTTCCCTGCCGGCATCCCCGTCTACGTCGGCGGCGCGCCGGCCCAGGGGGCCGACTTCCTCGCGCGCGTCTACGGAGCATTTCCCTGGGTCGTCCTCGTCGTGCTGGCGCTCGCCTACTTCGTGCTGCTGCGCGCCTTCCGCTCGCTCCTGCTGCCGCTGATGGCCGTGCTCCTCGACGCGGTCTCCGTCGCCGCGACCTACGGACTGCTCGTCGTGATCTTCCGCTTCGGCGTCGGTGCCGACATGCTCGGCCTCTACCGCGTCTCCCAGATCGAGGGCTGGGTCCCGGTCTTCCTCTTCGCGATGCTCTTCGGCCTCTCGATGGACTACGAGGTCTTCTTCGTCACGCGCATGCGAGAGTCATGGGACAAAGGGGCCGACAACATGCGCGCCGTGTCAGACGGACTCGCGCATACGGGACGGGTCGTCAGCGCCGCGGCTGTGATCATGGTCGGGGCGCTCTCCGGGCTCGTGGCCGGGCGCGTGGCCGGCTTGCAGGAGCTCGGCGCCGGGCTCGCACTGGGGGTCCTGCTCGACGCCACGCTCGTGCGTGGCCTGCTCATGCCGAGCCTGATGGCGCTGTTCGGACGCTGGAACTGGTGGCTTCCGGCACCGATCGCCCGGGTCGCACGCGTCGAGGCCTCGCCTCTCGCAGAGCGCGAGAGGCGAGGCCAGTCGAAGAACGCGCCGCCGGCGGTTACTTCACAACAGTGATCGCCAGCCTCATCGCCGGCAAGTGGTAGCCAAGCGCCAGGGCCGGCTCGTCCCGCGCGTAGGTGAGCACGGGGACCATGCCGTACGGCGTTTCCGCGAACGACGGCGACAGCGAGTACAGCATCGGGTAGAGGTCGATCAGGTGCGTCCCCGGGCCACCGGTGGCGTTGATGTGCAGCAGGACGTCTCCGTTCGAGTTGAAGCCACACCCATAGCCCATGTAGCTGTTGTCGTAGTCAACTGCGACGGTGTTGTCGAGCTGGGTCCAGCCGACGCCCTTGAGGTGGATGGTGAAGGACTGGCCTTCCTTCACGACGATCGACGACACGCCCTTTCCGACGATGCTCTCCTCGACGTAGAAGGGCACCTGCGCCAGAATCTTCCCGTTCTGCACGAGCTGCACGACATGCCAGCCGCCGAGGCCATCGGGAATCTTGACGTTCGTCTGGAGCGATCCGCCGGAAGGCGTCGCGCTACCCAACGGCTGCGACACAAAAGCCCAGCACGTGCTGGCGCAGTTGACGCGGTTGCCGACGACCGTGGACCAAACCAGGTTGACGGGAGCAGCCTTCGGCAGCCCCGAGGCGCTGAGCTCGACGCTGGTGTCCACTGGCCCCTTGGTGGTTGCGAGTGTGGCCTTGACATTGCTTCCAGCCTCAAGGCCGCTCGTCTTCAGCGTCGTTCGGGCACTAAGCGTCGGAGCCACGTTCACCGGCCAGTCGATGGAGGCCGGCGGAGGGCCGTCGTCCTTGGTCACCGTGAACGTGACCGTGGCGCCGTTGGTGTAGGGAATCGGCGACTGCGGCACGTTCAGGTACAGGTAGCTGATGGCGTTCCCGATCTGGATGGTGTGCCGCCCCACCGGCCCTGCGGCTCGGATCGTCGTCCGCGCCACGCCGCGCGTCCAGTTGGCCATCAGCTCGCCCACGTAGTGGTTGTCCCAGAGCAGGGAAGCGCCGCCCGTATAGAGGGTGGCACCGAGGCCGCTGTAGGTGATCGTGATCGGTGTCCCGATCGGGCCGCTCGTCGGGCTGACCGTGACCGTTCGGCTGAGTATGAACCCGCCATGAGCGTCCTCCACGCCCTTGATGACGGCGTAGATGTCGTGCAAACCACCCCAGTCTTGGGGCGCCTTGAGCTTCACGCTGAACGAGCCGCTTGCATTCGTGGTAGTCGTCTTCAGCACCACAGCGAACAGCGTGTCGGCGCGGCCGAGGTAGTTGACCGTGTCCGGCTCAGGCTCCACGAGCCACGTGGCATTCGCGCTCGACCAGGTGAGCTCGACCTTCGCGTTCGCCGGGAGGTGCGAGCCGGAGATCGTCATCGGAGCCCCAGCGACGGCCTGGTCCGGCGTCACGTGGAGAACCCCCATGGTCAGACTCGGCTTTGCGGGGCTGGCGATCGGGCCCGGGAGCGGGGAGACGCCCGGGATCGCGGGTGATCGGAGCGTGGTGATGTTTGCGCTCGTGGTGGCTGCTGCGGCGTGCGGAGAAGAAGTCGTGGTGCTCTTGCTCGCACTGGTGGCACAGGAACTCAGGAGCAGAGCCCCTGCCAATGCCGCGACCAGCACAACCCCGAGTCTCTGCGCTTTCAAGTGCCTCATCATGGGATTCCCTTAGTCTTTCTGATAGTCGTCGACTGCGATTAGAAACTGGCCGTGTCAGCCGTACGTCTTGGTGACCACGATGATGCTGAGGCTCGCGAACTAAACGAGAACGAGGTCGCCTGTCGTCGGCCAATCAGCCATCCGACAGGCGACCTCGCAGGAGCCTTTCGGCTATTTAGGCCTTAACGACCGTGAGCTGTGAGGGCGGAGGCATGCCTTTTTGCGAGAAGACGCCCCTCTGCACCGGGATCGCGGGAGATGTCCCCGTCTTCGGCACCGCCTTGGTGACGACGGTGACGGTGAAGTTCACGACCCCGATCGACGTCACCTTTGACGTCGTCCAAGCAGCCGTCCAGTACGAGGCCGTTCCGTGTGAGCCCCACACCATCGGGATATTTGTCGCACGACCCGGGATCGTCACAAAGGCAGCCGATACCGTCGCAGGAGTGAGGTCGGTCCCACCGGTCGGGACGTGGACGCCAAACATGCGGAAGACGACAACCTGCCCCTGGACGAACAGGTTCGTCATGGCGCAGCCGGCCGCGGGCGCCGGGCTACCCCCGCCTGTGATCGTGTCCACGTAGAAGAACAGCTTGTGCGTGCCCGTCCCCTGGATCGGCGGGGTCGTCGTTGTCGTGGTCGCCGCCGCGGGATGCGAGCTCGCTGCCGGGCTCGCGCTCGCGATGGCGGCCGCGGCCGCGGCTACACCTACGGTCGCCGCCAGTCCGACGGCAACAGTCGTGATGAGCTTTTTCATGCCATCTTCTTTCTCTCTGGTGTGGGTTGGAGATTCATGGACTAGCCGTTCACCCCGCCGAGGTTGTTGAGGGTGCCATTGAAGTTGAGGCTGCCCTTCGCGCCACTAGCCTCGCCGCTGCCTCCCGTGGCCACGGCGACACCGTGGAACGTGACTTTTATGGGGG
Source organism: Acidimicrobiales bacterium (assembly GCA_050010115.1). Classification (GTDB taxonomy): domain Bacteria; phylum Actinomycetota; class Acidimicrobiia; order Acidimicrobiales; family Bog-793; genus JAKACA01. Next base: position 12,605 of record JBEKLQ010000090.1, read on the forward strand.
GGGTTTCACCGTTGGCACACCCTGAAGATGCGGATTCGGTCACGGTAAAGTCGATCGTGGTTCCTCCACCGCTGATGCTGCCGGTACCGGTGAACGGGTCACACTGCGCCGAAGCCGAACTGGAGCCGTGACCCGTGACCGTGCTGCTACCGACGAGCGTTCCGGTGCCACTGCCGGCGACCGAGGAGATCGTCACCGTGGTGTTCTGGATGAGTAGCGTGGCATTGCCAGAGTAGCTACCAGAAAAGTGGACCGTCTTGGGGCCCGGCTTTGTGGTGGTGGTGACCAGTCTGGTCGTGGTCGTCTGGCCGGCCCGTGTCGTGGTCGTCTGGCCGGCCTGTGTCGTGGTCGTCTGGCCGGCCTTTGTCGTGGTCGTGACCTTCTTGCTGCCGGCCTTTGTCGTGGTGGTGACCTTCTTGCTGCCGGCCTTTGTCGTGGTGGTGACCTTGCCGGCCTTTGTCGTCGTGGTGGCCTGACCGGCCTTCGTCGTGGTGGTGGCGCCTTTGTCGTGGTGGTGACCTTGCCGGCCTTTGTCGTCGTGGTGGCCTGACCGGCCTTCGTCGTGGTGGTGGCCTTGGCCGACGAACTTCCACACGCTGCCAACGTGAGCGCCAGAAGCACCGTCCCGATCACGCCGAGTTTGCGCATCATGCTCAACTCGCCACCGAGAACCTGGCGGTAACCGCCTTCTCTTGAAACATGTTCTTCTCCTACTCTTGTCACCTGATCAGTATCCGCCCGATACGTGGGAAACCACTAGGGCCGAAGGTCCTGACCGCACCGCCTCTTGGTGCTCGTGGGCTGAAACGTAAACGACATCATTTCAGAAGTCAAAGACATGCTGTCTCTTGATACCATAGGCTTTAGCTATGACCAACCCTCGGGACCCGTCGATCCACCAGCTCGAGTACTTCGTGGCAGTCGCCGAAGAACAGCAGTTCACCCGAGCTGCTGACCGCCTGCACGTGGCGCAGCCATCGATCAGTTCCCAGATTCGCCGGCTCGAGCAAACGCTCGGAACGCCCCTCTTCCACCGTGGCCGCGGACCTGCGACGTTGACGGATGCCGGAAAGGAGCTCCTCCCCCTTGCCCGGCGCGTCCTCAGGGACCTCGCCGAAGTCATCCATGCCGTCACCGAGGTCGAGGGTCTTCGTCGCGGGCATGTCGCAATCGGCGCAACGCCGAGCCTCGGCGCCACCTTGCTGCCCGCCGTCCTCGCCCGTTTCCACCGCCGGTACCCCGGAGTCTCTCTCGCAGTCACCGAGCGAGCTTCCCAGTACCTGGTGGAGGGACTCGAATCGGGCACGTTGGACTTGGCACTGGCCATCATGCCGTTGCACCAACCGATGCTCGAGCGCGTCGTGCTGGCCATCGAGGAGCTGGTCGTCGTGACCGCCGCCGACCACGTGCTGGCGGGCCGCCAGCGCATCACGATCGCCGACTTGCGCGACGTACCGATGATCATGTTCCGCGAGGGCTACGACCTGCGGCCTGCCACACTGGCGGCCTTCGAACGGGCCGGCTTTGCGCCGTCCGTCGCGCTGGAAGGCGTCGAAATAGGCAGCGTGTTCTCCATGGTGGCGGCGGGTCTCGGTGCTGCCATCGTCCCGAGCATCGTGGCGACCGGCAAGGCAGGGCTGAACGTCCTGCGGCTCCATTCGCCGCGGCTCGAACGCGAGATCGGGTTGGTGAAGCGCCAGGATCACGCGCCGTCGCGTGCGGCAGCGGCACTGTCAGCCGAGATCACCCGCTTCTTGACCCAAAGTGGTTGGCCAGGGCAGGTGCCACTCGACCTGAGGCTCGTCCCCGGCTGACTGGCCGGTAGAATCACGACGTGCTCGTCTGATCCCGAACGCCGCGTCCGTAGTCCGACCGTGTTCCCAGGAGATCGTTGTGCCCCTCGCCTCACCCTCGCCGCTCGCCACGCTGGCAGCCCAGCGCGTCTCGAAGTCCCGTGGGTTGGCCCAGATCCTCGTCGACGTCGACTTCGTCATCGCGCCCAGCGACCGCATCGGGGTCGTCGGACCGAACGGCGTGGGCAAGACGACGCTGTTGCGCATCCTCGCCGGCCTCGACACACCTGACGCCGGTCGTGTTGTCGCCAGCCCGGCTGACGCGACAGTCGGCTATCTCGCGCAGGAGCCGGAGACGTCAGCCGACGAGACCTTGCGCCAGCTGCTCGGCCGCCGGACGGGCGTGACGGACGCCGAGGCCGCCCTCGAAGCTGCCGGTCTCGATCTCGCCTCGGGAGCGCCCGGGGCTGACGATCGCTACTCGGGCGCGCTGGACCGCTACCTGTCACTCGGCGGGCCTGACATCGAGGCACGGACGGCGATCGTGCTTGTCGATCTCGGCCTTCCCGAGCGGCTGCTCGACGTGCCGACGACGGGCTTGTCGGGCGGGCAGCGATCGCGAGCCGCTCTGGCAGCGTTGCTGTTGTCCCGCTTCGACCTGTTGCTGCTGGACGAGCCGACCAACGACCTCGACTTCGACGGGCTCGATCGTCTCGAGACCTTCCTCGAGCAGAGGGGCGGAGGGTTGGTGGTGGTGTCGCACGATCGGGCGTTTCTGGAGCGGATCGTCACGACGGTCGTGGAGATCGACGAGGCGACGCACCGGGCTGCGGAGTTCGGCGGCGGTTGGGCCGCCTATCTCGAGGCCAAGGAGATCGCCCGCCAGCACGCGCTGGAGGCCTACGAGCGGTTCACCGACGAACGGGAGCGCCTCCGGACCCGGGAGCGCGAGCAGCGCCAGTGGGCCGTACAAGGCGTCACGAAAGAGAAGAAGAACCCCCGCGACAACGACAAAGCCCAACGCGACTACCGCATCAACCGCACCGAGAAACAAGCCTCGAAAGTCCGGATCACCGAGAAAGCGTTGGAACGTCTGGATGTCGTCGAGCGACCGTTCGAGCCTTGGCAGCTTCATCTCGACCTCGCCGCCACCCGACGGAGCGGCAACGTGGTCGGCCGACTGACCGAAGCGGTGGTGCAGCGGGGCTCATGGCAGCTCGGGCCAGTCGATCTCGAGGTTGCCTGGGCTGATCGGTTGGCAGTGCTCGGGCCGAACGGCAGCGGCAAGACCACGCTGCTGTCGGCACTGCTCGGGAGGCTCCCGCTGACTTCCGGCGAGCGATGGCTTGGCCCGTCCGTGGTGGTGGGGGAGCTGGGGCAAGAGCGGCGGCGTTTCTCGGTCGATGGCTCGACTCTGCTGGACGCGTTCCTCGCGGCTGTACCCCTGCCGACTGGTGAGGCTCGGTCCTTGCTGGCCAAGTTCGGCCTCGGTGCCGGCCACGTCATGAGGCCGGCGGCGTCGCTCTCGCCCGGTGAGAGGACACGAGCGGAGCTCGCCCTGCTGATGGCGCGGGGGACGAACTGCCTCGTGCTCGACGAGCCGACGAACCATCTCGATCTGCCCGCCATCGAGCAGCTGGAGCAGGCGCTCGAGTCCTGGGAGGGCACGCTCTTGCTCGTGACGCACGACCGTCGCTTGTTGGAGGCGGTGCGGCTGACGGTGAGGCTGGAGATGGAGAACGGAAAGATGTCCGCGCTGCGGGTGTAGCGGCAGTCTCGCTCTCCCTGCCGTTTAGTTTAGCTCGCCGGCACCCGCTTGGTCGTGAACTGGTCGTTGACGAGCGGCTCCGGCACGATCCGTACGTGGTGTGGCAAGACCATCACCTGCGGTTGTAGCGACGAGTATGCGGGCTGCGAGGAGTTGACCATGACCTGGCGGATCGTCGATGGAGACATATCCGGATAGGGCGCCGCTCCAGTCGGCAGCGTCGGGTCCTCCTGGATCCACTCCGCCATCTGCAAGTTGGTGAACTGGGCCGTGAAGGTCGGTGCGTCGCCGGATTGGCTATCGGTCAGATCCGAGATACTCGCTTGCCACGTGCCGTCCACGAACGCGATGCGGGCTTGGATCTCGTCGCCGGCGCTCACTCCCAAGAGGATCTGCTGGGCATGAAAGTGCTGGGCTGGGTCCGACCAGAACGCTTCGTAGGAATTGAACCTGCCGTACGACTGCTCTGTCGTGCCCACCTGATAGAAGGCGTTCGATCCCGGCCCCTGCACACCGATCCAGGTCGATGCACTTCCGTCTGGCGTCGTAGGAGTCAGTGTCGGCACTCGCCAGGTCGCGCTGACTTGAGTGACGTTGCCGTACCAGATGTAGCCGGCGAACCTCCCGAGTTGGGGTTGCTGCGGGTCCGGGCCGGCGTTGGAGCTACGAACGATTGAGCCCAGCACCAGCGACAAGACGATCAGCGCGATAGCGACGAGCGGGAATACGAGCCGCCGGCGCCGCCGCTGCGCCGGCGGGGGGACGTAGTACCCCGGGAACGGCGGTGGTTCGTAAGGCGGCGGTCCGTAACCCGGCGGCTGCTGGTAGCTGGGCCACGGCTGATACTGATAAGGCTGGCCTGGCGGTGGCGCCTGGTGAGGCTGACCGGCTTGATACGGCTGGTAGGGGTAGCCCGGCTGGTACGAATGGCCGGGCTGCGGCGGCTGTGACGGCGGCTGGGTGCCGGGCCACTGCCCCGCCGGCGGCAACGGCTGCGTTGGCGGCTCACCGCCTGGCAGGGGCCTTGGTTCAGGAGCCTCCGCCGGCTCCTCGCTGTCCCCCATGTCGCTCACCGGCCTCGCCTTCCACAACTCACCACTTTCTCCAGCCTAAATGCCCGCGGCCACCTCCGTCCCAGTCGCGACGTCACCACTGCTCCGCGGCGTCGGCGGGCTCGCAGTCAAGGCAAGACAGCCCCCAGGTCGGCGCGGCACGGGTCGGGTGGCTGGCCGACGCACCGGGCAACTCGATCCGCGTTAGTCCGCGTTAGTCCCCCGGGCTTGGTGGCCGTCTACGCTGCCGGGCGGTGAGTTCGGCCGGACTGGGCAGTATCCACGCAAGCGAGGTAGAGCGAGCTGCCATGACGATCGCTCTCGACGAGGCGCTCGCTGCCGTCGACCACGGGGACGTACCGGTCGGCGCCGCCGTCCTCGTCGGCGACGAGATCGTCGCCCGGCGGCACAACGAACGTGAGCGGTCCGGCGACCCCATGGCACACGCCGAGATCCTGGCGTTGAGAGACGCGGCCGCCGTGCTGGGACAGTGGCGTCTCGACACGGCGACGCTGGTCGTCACGCTCGAGCCGTGCCTCATGTGTGCCGGCGCCGCCGTGGCGTCACGCCTGCAGAAGATCGTGTACGGCGCTGCTGACCCTAAAGCGGGGGCGTGCGGATCGCTCTACAACGTGTGCTCCGACCCGCGCCTCAACCATGAGGTCCAGCTGCTGGCCGGAGTGATGGCGGGGAGATCGGCGGAGATGCTGGAGGGTTTCTTTCGGGAGCGGCGCCGCTGACCGCCAGTCCGGGCACGAAGGTCCCACCCCAGCGCCTATCCTGTCGCCCGGAGGGATGCGAGAGTGGCCGAATCGGGCGGTCTCGAAAACCGTTGTACGTCATGCGTACCGTGGGTTCGAATCCCACTCCCTCCGCTCGCTGTCAGAACTACAACGGCTTCCCCTGGTGGGACCGCATGTTTGGTGTCGGCTCGCTCGACCGGTGAGTGGCGCCCATTCAAGCCCGACTGAGTGAGTGAGTCGCCACAGATCTGAGTGCCACTCCTCCTCCTCTGAGAGAGGGCGAAGACGGAAACCCGCCAGGCCTCGCGCGGTCGCCACGGTGGTCGACGACGATCGGTCTGCTCTTTCGACCGCCCTGGAGGCCGCCCTCGGCGATAACCGGGACGAAGACGTCGAGGTGCGTGTGCGCACGCCCCGAAGCCCCTTCCCGACTCGCTGCTTGGTGAACATAAGGATGGTGGATGATCAGATCAGCGCCATGAACGGTGCCCTGTTGTGCGTTTCGGACGTCACCGATAGTGCCCGACTGCGCGAAGAGCTCGAGCGGCGAGCCACGATCGACACGCTCACCGGGTGCCGCAACCGACCCTCAACTTTGGCCTTTCTCGAAGACGTGCTGGCCAGCGGCGCTCCGGCGGCGGTGGCGTTCATCGACGTCAATGGGTTCAAGGCCGTGAACGACGGCTTCGGGCACGCAGCTGGCGATGATCTCCTAGAGGACGTAGGCGCACGGTTGATGACCACCGCCCGTGCTGGTGACGTCGTCGGCCGGCTCGGCGGTGACGAGTTCCTTCTCATCTGTCCCGGCGTCGCCGACCCGAGCGCAGCCTGGGCGATCGCCAGTCGCGCCGCCGAAGCGCTCCAAGACCTCGCACCGCTGGGACGGACCACGCTCGAGCCGATCGCGAGCATCGGCGTTGCCCACTGCGCCTGACGTGGGCCTCCTCAAGTCGGCGATCTTTGACCTCGTCGAACACCCAAACGCACCGTTGCGTGGGGTGTGGAGCAGAAGGGACTTTCGCCCCTAATTGGAGTGCGGATGGCCACCGTAGGCTGGAAGTGCAAGAACAAGGAGGGGCGATATGTCCCTTATCCACATCACGCCAAGCCGTGACGGTCACAGGCGCGCGCTGATCGGAGTCACGGTGGCGGCGCTTACCCTGGCGGGTGCAGCCTGTGGCAGCACGTCGACGCCTTCCGCCACGTCCACATCCTCGACTAGCTCCACCACGTCCACGTCCACGTCCTCGTCCACGTCCTCGACCACCTCCACCACGTCCTCCACTGCGACAACGTTGCCTGTCCCGCCCGGGGGAGTCATCCCCGCAGACTTCCAGCCGACCTCGTTCACGGCAGTGAGCCTCGACGAGTGGTGGATGCTCGGGACGGCTCGATGCCTCACCGGTTCTGGGACCTGTAGCGCAATCGTTCGCACGACCGATGGCGGTTCCAGCTTCGTCGGCATTCCGAGCCCGCCGGTGAGCGCGAGTGACGTGACGCAGTTGCGTTTCGCCAACGCTCTCGACGGATACGCCTTCGACCCAGAGCTGTGGGCAACGACAAACGGCGGAGCAACCTGGGCGAAGGTTGCCACCCCGGGGCAGGTCACCGAGCTCGAGGCGGCCGACGGTGAGGCGTATGCGCTCGCCTGCGCTGCAGGCTCCGCCAACTGCAAGTCGATGGAGCTCCTGCGTTCGCCGGCCGGATCGCTCAAGTGGCAGAAGGTGTCGACGCCCGCTTCACTCGGCTACGGGGCGCAGTTCGCTGTGAGCGGCCCGAGCCTGTACGTGCTGAGCGCGAACGCGGACACGCGGCCTTACGTCCTGCTGTACTCCGCCGACAAGGGGGCAACCTTGACCAAGCGGGTCGAGCCCTGCACCGCTGGCCTCGGCGGCAGGGTGACCGCCGCCGCCGATGGGAGTCCGACCATCTGGGCCGCCTGCCCCACGGGAACGGAGGCGACGGTACTGCTCTCGACCAACGGCGGTACGACCTGGCGCGTCGCCGAACCGACGGAAGCGGGATTCCCTAACCGCGTGGGACTCGCCGCTGCCTCGTCCTCGGTGGCGCTCGTCTGGCCCGGACCGCAGGTCTCGGCGGCCGCGCTGGCCAGAACGACGAACGGAGGCAAGAGCTATTCGGCCGTTCTGTCCAGCTCTTGGGGGGTCTCGTGGGCAGGGTTCAGCGACCCGGCTCGCGTTTACGCCCTCGTGGCGGCGGTGGGGACGGGCACCACAGGCCCGACTCACCTCTTCGAGTCGAACGACGGGGGTGCGACGTGGCACCAGGTCTTCATCAAGAGCTGAACCTGTCCCTCGCGGGTCATCGCTGACGCTGCACCGCGGCGAACCGGGTGAGCGAGCCCGGTCGAGAAGCAATGAGAAGGCCGCAGCAACTGAAGTGGTCAGCAGCTAGTCGGCAACCAGTCAGCACCTCAAGTAGTCCGATCAGGTTGTCGAAGAACCTAAGCGGTGACTGTGCAAAGTGTCGTGCGAACGCGTTTGTCGAGCCGTTGGTTGGCCGTGGGCGAGTCACATCACACGGTCGCCCGGAAGGCGGGCGTCGAGGCGGCGAGCCGGGCGCTCGGCCAACAGGGCGGCAAACTGCTCGTCGTCTTCGGCTCCTGCGTCTACGAGCCGCGTGAGCTGCTCGACGGTATCCGGTCCTGCTCGGAACGCATTCCCGTCATCGGTTGCTCGACTCGGGGTGAAATTGCCACCTCCGGGCCCGGCGATGCGGGCGTCGTGGTGTTCGCCGTCGGCGGGGGCGGATTCTCGGTAGCCACGTCAGCGGCCACCGCTGCGGGCGGTCTCAGAGAGGCAGGCGCCGCCGCGGCGACCTGCGCGAGCGAGGTGAGCGACCGGCGACATCGCATCCTTCTCATGTTGACCGACGGCCTGGCCGGAGACCAGCGGGAGATCGTCCGGGGCGCCTATGGAGTCGTCGGTGCGGAGATCCCACTCGTAGGCGGCTGCGCCGGCGCCGACCCGAAGCTGGGCACGACGGTGCAGTTCCACGGCGACGAGGTCCTGTCGAACGCCGTGGTGGCCGCGACGATTGGATCGGACGCTCCACTGGGAATCGGGGTGCATCGCGGCTGGCGGTGCGTGGGCGAGCCCATGCTCGTCAGCGCCACCGAGGCCAATCGGGTGCTCACCCTCGACGACGAGCCGGCGCTCGACGTGTACCTGCGCAAGCTGGCGGCACCGAGCGACGCTACAAACGACCCGGCCGCGTTCGCACATTTCGCTATCACCCATCCTCTCGGTTTGCAGCGCCGCAGCGGCGAGGAGGTTCGCGCCGTGACGGGAGCGGACTTCGCCGATCGGTCCCTCGTGTGCGCGGTGGAGGTACCGCAGGGCGGATTGACCTGGTTCATGGAAGGCGACTACGAGTCGGTCCTCGCCGCAACTGACCTGGCCTGCGTGAAGGCTCTGCACCAACTCGAGGGTGCTGCGCCGCTCGGCTTCTTGGCTTTCGACTGCATTGCCCGGCGCGGCGTGCTCGGCGATGCCGGTGCCGAGCAGGAGGTCGCCCGCATCGCCCGCCATGCGGGCGGGGCACCCTTGGCTGGCTTCTACACCTACGGCGAGATTGCCCGCATCCACGGTACCGGAGGGTTCTATAACCAGACCCTGGTTGTCCTGGCGTTTGCATAGAGGCCATGGACCCCTCATCGCACTGGTCGGCACACCAGCTCGCGGAATTCCTCGCCGCCGTCTCGGCCCACACCGACGAACCCGGCGTGATCCGGTGCGCTGTGGAACTCGCAAGCGAGGCCTTGGAAGCAGAGGTCGGTGCCATCGTGCGTGATGGTGCTGTCGCCGCGGCCGTGGGCTTCCCGTGCGGCCAGATCCCTTGTGACGCAATCATCGCCTCTGTGGCGGACGGCCAAGGCGTCCTTGTGGTCCCGGGCGTCGGGACATGTGGGGTCGTCACGGTGCCCCTTGGCCCGGCGCCCGCCGACGGGACCCTCGTGGTCGCCCGATCCGGCGACGGTTTCAACGCACAGGAGGTGGGCATGCTGCGGGCGATGGCACGCGTGGTGTCGCTGACGCTTCGCCAAGTCCGAACTGCCGTCGCCTTGCTGCAGGAGCGCCGCGACACACTCAGGCATCTCTCGATGATCCAGCGGTCGATCTCACGACGAGCGCCCCTCCAGGAGGTTCTCGACGCCATCACTGTCGGGGCCGCGAGTCTGCTCGGCGATGACTTCGTCCTCTTCTACGGTGTCGACCCCGACAATCCCGAAAGACTGTTGGCGAGATCGATGTTCGGCGGGATGCCGAGCCTTGCTAGCGATGTCCCCATGGGAGAGGGCGCCGTGGGCCGCGCCACTCAGGAGAACCATCTGGTCGTCATCGAGGACTACTCCTCGTCACCGGCAGCCCTGGTCGATGGCGTCTCGATCAGGCTACAAGCCGCCATGGCCGCTCCGGTGCACGAGTACGGCGAGGTCGTCGGCAGCCTCGTCGTCGGATCGCGCACTGTCGGACGGGCCTACACGCCGACCGAGCAGGAACTGCTCATCGCGTTCGCCGAGAACGCCAGCCTCGCCCTGACGGATGCGAGGACGGTGAACGCCTTGCACGCGGCGGCTGACGACGCGCTCCACCAGGCGCTCCATGACCCACTGACCGGACTCGCGAACAGGACCCGTTTCCTCGACCGCTTTGACCACGCTCTCACGGTGCGGCATCGAGCCGACGTCGAGATCGCGGTGCTCTATCTCGACATCGACGACTTCAAGCTGGTTAACGACAGGTTCGGTCATGCGGTCGGAGACCAACTCCTGATCGAGGTCGGCATGCGCATCAGCGGAGTCGTCCGATCGGGCGACACTGTCGCGCGCCTCGGCGGCGACGAGTTCGCCGTACTGCTCGAGAACGCGGGCGGGGTGGCCGAGGCCGAGCGAACCGCGAGCCGGATACTCGAGGCCATCGGCGAGCCGATCGAACTCGCCGGCACAACGATGTCGGCGACCGCCAGCATCGGTCTCGCCATCGCCGGGAACGACCAGGCCGACTCCAACGAGGTGCTGCGCAACGCGGACGTCGCCATGTACCGAGCCAAGAACGCCGGAAAGGCCTGCGTCGTGGCATTCGAAGACGCCATGTACGAGACCTTGTTGGAGCGACTCGAACTCGAGGCCGACCTCCGGCGGGCAGTGGAGCACGGGGACATCGACGTGTACTTCCAGCCGATCGTCGACCTGGCGACGGAGCAAGTCGTGGGCGTGGAGGCGCTTTCTCGATGGCATGATCCGAAACGAGGCTTCGTTCCGCCCATCACGTTCATCCCCTTGGCAGAGGAATCCGCGCTCATTATCGACTTGGGACGGAGTGTCCTGAAGCAAGCATGCTCATGGATCACCGCATGGCAGCTAGCCAATCCTGGCGAACCGCTCTTCTACGTCAGTGTGAACGTCTCGGCGCGCCAGCTCCAGCAGCCTGAGATCACGAGGGAAGTCGCGCTGGCGTTGGCCGGTGGCATGGCACCGGGCTCCCTCGTCCTGGAGATTACCGAAAGCGTTCTCATGCAAGACATCGAGACGATCCTGTCACGGCTGCATGAGCTGAGGTCCCTCGGCGTCCGCCTCGCCCTGGACGACTTCGGCACCGGATACTCGTCGCTCAGCTATCTGCGCCTCCTCCCCGTGGACCTGTTGAAGATCGATAGGTCCTTCGTTTCGGGACTGAGCACCGGCAACGACGTCCACCGGCTGGTGGAAGCGATCGTGGCCTTGGGTGAGACGCTCGGGCTCGAGAGCGTCGCCGAGGGGGTGGAGGAGCTCGAGGAGCTCGAGGCCTTACGCTCGATTGGTTGCCGGATGGGTCAGGGCTTCCACTTCGCGAAGCCCATGCCCGCCGCTGACTTGCAGAACTACCTCTCCCGCGCCCTCAGCCCCGCCTAGCGGCCTCTGTCCGGTCGATGCCGGCCGGCTTCTCGTGCCCGTTCCCCAGTCCCCGCCCCTCGTCGCCGCTACGTTCCTGGCCGATGGTCTCGTTCCCGTCGGTGCCTGCCTCCATCCCAGCGCGCCAACGGGTTCGTCAGCCCACTCGTAACATCGGCTCATGGTGGAACAACCCAGCCATGGCCTTCGCGACCTCCTCGTCGGCACGGCGACACGGGTCGCGGACTACCGGGAGGCGGTGGCCGGACGACCCGTCTTCCCACGCGTCGATTTCGAGGCCGTGCGCGCTCGCCTCGGGTCGCTGCCCGACAGACCGTCTCCGGCTGCAGCAGTGCTGGAGGAGCTGGCGAACATCGTCGAGCCCACGCTCGTGGGGTCGACGGGGCCCCGGTACTTCGGGTTCGTGACCGGCGGCGCAATCGATGCGGCGACGGCGGCGGACGTGCTGACCACCGGCTGGGACCAGAACGCCTTCAACGCGGTGACATCGCCTGGCTCGGCGGTGGTCGAGGACGTGGCCGGCGCCTGGTTGAAGGATCTTCTCGGTCTGCCTGAGAGCGCCTCGTTTGGCTTTGTGACCGGCGGGCAGGGGGCCAACACGGTCTCGCTTGCAGCGGCCCGCCATCAGGTGCTGGCCGATGCGGGTTGGGACGTCGAACGCGACGGCCTCCTCGGCGGGCCGCACGTGAGGGTGGTGGCAAACGGCGAGCGCCACGCCACCATCGACATGGCAATGCGCTTCCTCGGTCTCGGCGCCGGCACGCTCGAGCCCGTGGCCACGGACGACCAAGGCGCGATCGACGTAGCAGACCTGGCCCGCGTGCTCGCACGCAGCTCTGCGGGGCCGACGATCGTGTGCCTGCAAGCCGGCAACGTGAACAGCGGCGCCTTCGACGACTTCGCCGCAGCGACCTCAGCGGCTCACGACCACGGCGCCTGGGTTCATGTGGATGGCGCGTTCGGTCTCTGGGCCGCCGCCAATCCGCCCACCCGTCACCTGGTGGCCGGTGTCGAGCTGGCTGACTCGTGGGCAATTGACGGCCACAAATGGCTCAACATCCCCTACGACAGCGGCTACGCGTTCTGCGCGCACCCCGACGCTCACGCCGCCGCCATGTCCTACACCGCCGCCTATCTGACGGGCCAGGGCCAGGGCCAGGGCCGGAGCCAGAGGAGCCTGCGGGGACCGGGTGACTTCGTCCTCGAGTCCTCCCGCCGGGCTCGGGGGTTCGCCACCTGGGCGGCGCTTCGTCAACTTGGCCGCACCGGCGTCGCAGAGCTCGTCGAGCGGTGCTGCGCGCTCGCTCGTCGTTTCGCCGAGCAGCTCGACGCCACCGAGGGGGTCACCGTCCTGAACGACGTCGTGCTCAACCAGGTGCTCGTCCGATTCGGTGACGACGACGAGACCGACCGCGTCGTCGAGGCCGTACAGCGCTCCGGCGAGTGCTGGATGGGCGCCACGTCGTGGCACGGCATGCGCGCCATGCGCATCTCGGTGTCGAACTGGCGCACAACCGAGGCCGACGTCGACCGCTCGGTCGAGGCGATCCTGGCGGCAAAGATGACAAGCACCTCGAGCTGACGGCGGCGCCGAGCGACGGAGCCCTTCCGTCGAAGCGTCGCGACAGGCCAGCAGAAAGCGCCTGATCGCGGGAGTAGCCTCGCCATGGCCGGCATCGGTGCCGGTGAAGCTAAACGAAGGGGGAAATCGTGAAATTAACCATTGGGCGGATCGGTACCGCTCTCACCTTGGCGGCGGGGATCGCCCTCGTCGCATCGCCTGCGCTGGCCTCCTCAGCTCCCACCCCCAAGACCAGCTTGGCGGGTGCTCGCCCGATCTGGGCCGTGGAAGGCAAGGCAGTCGGCCAGCCGGCGGCCTCGGCGATAAGGAGCTTCCTGGTCAACCTGAACTTCCGGAACGGACCGGCGGCGGAGGAGTTTGCCGCTGCGGTGTCCAACCCGAAGAGCCCCATGTACGGCCGCTACCTGACGCCTGCTCAATTCAATGCGCGGTTCAGCCCGACTGCGGCTCAGGTCGCGGCGGTTGAGTCGTGGCTCCGCGCGAGCGGCTTTCGCATCGCCGCCGTGCCGAGCAACAACCGGTACATCGAGGCGAGCGGCACCATCGCGCGGATCGACCAGGCGTTCGGAACCACGATCGGCCTGTACCGGATCAAGGGACACCTGTACGCCGCGCCAGAGTCGACTCCAAGCGTGCCGACCAAGCTGTCTCGTGACATCCTTGCGGTCACCGGTCTCGACGACGGCGCCGTCCTCACTCGCCCGGCGTACACCACGACGGACTGGACCCAGCCGACGAGGCTCGGCGGCGCCAACGACGGGCGACCGACGGTTAACACGCCCTGCTCGAGCTACTACCGAGAGCACATCGTGCACATGCCCACTGCGTACGGGACCAAGCAGTTCCCGACCAACATCTGTGCCTACACCGCCGCCCAGCTCGAGGGTTCCTACGGCCTTGCTGGTGCCATCGCCGCGGGCCATGACGGCCACGGTGTGACGGTGGCCATCACCGACGCCTACGCGTCGCCGACGATCCTCAGCGACGCCAACGCGTTCAGCCGCCACGAGGGGGTTGCGCAGTTCGCGCCCGGCCAGTTCACACAGGTGCTGCCGAAGACGTTCAACCTCCAGAACGAGTGCGGTGACTGGTCACTGGAAGAGACCCTCGACGTCGAGGCCGTTCACTCCATGGCCCCCGGAGCCAACATCGTCTACGTGGGCGCCAAGAACTGCGCCAACGGGCTCGGCATCGTCGCCGTGAACGACATCGTTGCGAACCACTTGGCGAGCATCGCTACGGACTCGTGGCTCGACGGGACGGAGAACGTGCCGCCGAGCGCCCTCGAGGCCGAGCACGCCATCTGGGTCCAGGGAGCGGCCGAGGGGATCGGCTTCAACTTCTCCTCCGGTGATGACGGCGACCTGCTTGCGGTGACCGGCGAGACGCAGCCGTCCGTTCCGGCTTCTGACCCGATGGTCACGGCAGTCGGCGGGACCTCGCTCGAGGTCGGGATCTCGGACAACTACCTGGGCGAGACCGGTTGGGGCAACCAGCGCGACCCGGTGGCCTACGACACCGACACACTCAAGGCTGACGGTTACGCGCTTCCGCTTCCCGGCATCTTCTACGCCGGTGCCGGCGGCGGCACGAGCCATGTCTTCAGCGAGCCGTCGTACCAGATGGGTGTGGTTCCCTCCACGCTCGCCGACGAGTACGGCGCTCCGGCACGCGTGGTTCCGGACGTCTCGGCGGATGCCGACCCGTACACAGGCTTCGAGGAGGTCGAGACGGTCGGCGGAGTGCTGAGCGCGTTCGACATCGGCGGCACGAGCCTTGCGTCTCCGCTGTTCGCAGGCGTGGAAGCGGTGGCCGACCAGGTGCGAGGCACGGCGATCGGGTTCGCCAACCCGCTGCTGTACTCGTTCGCTGGGACTTCGGCGTTCCACGACGTCACCCCGACGGTGAGCCCTGTGGCAATCGCCTTCACCTCCACGAACCCGGCGAGCATCTGCTACGACAGCTGCCTCATCACACAGGACCACGACACGTCGCTGCAGACCGCTGCCGGCTACGACAACGTGACTGGCATCGGCTCCCCTGACGGCCCGAACTTCCTGGCCGCCGTCAGCGCCCCGGCGTCCTCAACAGCGCGTCGCTAACGCATCTCCGGCAGTACCAGTAGGTAACGAAATCGACCTACCCGGCCCGCCGCTGAAAGCGGACGGGCCGGGTAGGTCGGAGCTCAAACGGACAACGGGCACCCGGTCAACCGGGTGCCCGTTGTTGGCTTTGCGGGCTTGCACAACCGCGGCGGCGGGAGTACCGGTCCTGACCCTTGGTTGGCGCCGCTAGAGCGCAATTCGCCCCGTCAGCTGCCCGAGCCGGCCGCGAGTGCCGGCATCAACGAGGCGAGCTTCGGCGTGCCCCAACCGGTGACCAGGTCGTACCCGGGCGCCGTGGAGTAACCACCCACGCTCTCGATGTTGTCCCCGATCGTGATGTCGTGGAAGTCGGACGAGTAGCTCTTGCCCTCGCCCAGCTTGTAGAGCGTCGGGTTCAGATTGCCGAGCCGGTGACCTGCCTGCTGGTCGGCGACTGCGGCGAGCGCCGCCCATGCGGGCGACCCGCAGCTGGTCCCGCCGAATATGAAGAGGAGACCGGTACCGTCCCCGGACGAGCCCCAGGCGATAAGGATCCCGCCGTTCACGCCTGCGTTGTAAGCAACATCGGGCACGGCGCGTGAAGGAGCACCGAGCTTCTTCTGGTAGTCCGGAGTCGGGTACCGGCTGCTGAGGCCGCCGCCGCTCTCGCCGAATCCGTCGTTCCACGCCGTCTCACCAGTCCACGAGCCGCCGTTGGTGAGGAACACGTTGGTTCCACCCACGGCCGTCACGTCCGGGTCACTTGCCGGCGTGGAAGCGCTGAGCACGAGGCCCGTGCCCGTGCAGTTCGGCTGGGCGGCACCGTTGTCTCCCGACGAGGCGACGAGTGTGATGCCTTCGCCAACGGCCTTCTGGAAGAGGTGGTGCTCCTCAACCGCAAGGTTGGGAAGGAGGCACGCTTCGGCTTCACCGAAGCTCTGGGAGATCACGTCGCCCAGGTTGTTGTCGATGGCGTACTTCGTGGCGGCGAGTATGTCAGAGTCCTGGTCGCTCTTGGCCAGGTCGAGAACGATGTTCGCCGCCGGCGCGTAGGCGTGCGCGGACTCGACGTCGAGGGAGATCTCCGCCGACCACCCGACCATGTCTCCGTTGGTGGGGTCGAACGGCGTCAGCCCCTGCGGCGCCACGATCGTCAGATGCGGTGCTGGCAGGTCGAACGTCGAGTCCTCCAGCTGGACGTCCTGAAGCAACGTCGGGCTCTGGAAGGAGTCGATGATGACGATGGTCTCGCCCTTGCCACGGTTACGGAAGGAGTTCCAGCCGTAGGCCTTGATGAGTTGCTGCGGTGAGTAGCAGCGCACAGGAGAGCCGATCGGCTGACACGAGAACGTCGTTTGACCAGCTACGCCGGCCTTGATGATGACCGGGTGGGCACCGATCGCAGGGATCATGTGGCCCGAGATGGCGCGATGGGTTGCCGTGGCTGTCGCCGCCGAAGGAGCGGCAGCCGCGACTCCGAGAGCCACGATGGCCGCAGCCGCGAGCGGCAGCAGTCGGCCACCGATCGAACCTGAAGCGAAACGTTGCATGTTCTCTCCCTCTAGACGGCCGCCGCGGGGCGGGCTCGTGGACTGAACCAAACTGCGATCAGCGACACTAGTAGCGATGGACGCCTGGCCCACGAGGAAACGGCTCAGGTACGGGCCGACTGTCTCGCCGAGCCGGTGCAATCCATCCGCCAGAGTGCGGCTTCGCTGGCTAGGTTGGCCCTGATGTCGACGCCAACCCACCACCATGACCACCCGGACCTCCCACCACCGGCAACCCACGAGATCGCCGGCGGGGTCTTCGCCTACGTGCAGCCGGATGGGAGCTGGTGGATCAACAACGCTGGTTTTGTCGTCGGCGGAGACCAGATCTGCGCGATCGATACGGCATCGACGCAGCGGCGCACGTTGGGTCTGCTGGGCGCGATCCGGGCGGTGAGCGAAGCGCCGGTCCGCACGCTGTTCAACACCCATCATCATGGCGACCACACCAACGGGAACTGTCTGTTCGCTGACGCGGTCATACTCGGCCACTCGAATTGTCGTTCGAACATGGCTGGGCAGTGGATCGGCGGCCTTGATGCTGTGTTCGACCCGGTCGAGTGGGGTGACCTCTCGTTGGCGCCACCGAATGTGACCTTCGACGAGCGACTGGCCCTGCATGTTGGCGATACCCGCGTGGAGCTCCTCTATGTCGGGAGCGCGGCTCATACGACGGGTGACGTCGTCGCCTGGTTGCCCGATCACAGCGTCGTATTCACCGGTGACGTCGTGTTCAACGGAGGCACGCCGTTCGTCCTGATGGGATCGGTGGCCGGATCGTTGAACGCGTTGGAAGTGGTGCGATCCCTCGGGGCCTCGACGATCGTGCCGGGACACGGTGGCCTGTGCGGGCCCGAGCAGCTTGACGTCGTAGCGCGCTACCTGCGATGGCTGCAGGGCGTCGCTCACAAGGGCGTCGAAGCGGGCCTGGCGCCGTTAGAGGCAGCCCGCGAGACCGACTTGGGCGAGTACGGCGAATGGTTGGACCCTGAGCGCATCGTCGGCAACCTGCACCGCGCGTACATGGAACTGGATAGTGGCAATCTCGTGTCTGCTGCACCGGCAGCGGGGAGACCGGCGGGTGCCACCGGTGCGGCGGGTGCAGCTGGTGCAGCGCTGGGTGAGGCTGGTGCGGCGGATACGCCGCTGGGTGCGCCGGCCGACATCCTCACGGCGTTCGCCGACATGATCACTTACAACGGCGGTCGCCCGCTCACCTGCTATGCGTGAGGCGACCCAGCCAAGCCGACTGCCGGTGGCCTGGACGGCCGTCCCGGCGCGCCTCCAGTGCCAGGATCAGCACGGACACAGCCGGGCCTGCCTGACTCTGCCCTCAGTGGCCGAAGACCAGCTTCTGCACGTCCG
>JBEKLQ010000091.1:0-17063 GCA_050010115.1 Acidimicrobiales bacterium
GGCCCTTGTCGAACTCGGTGTTCGGGATGGCCACCGTCGCCGCCCCCCATCCCGGGTCGCTCTGCTCTTCTTCCTCGAACGCGGCGAAGAGCGACGGGATCCCCAGGTCGTGCTCCCGGCGCCGCTCGAGCGTGCGGTCGACGATCTCCTCAAGCACCAGGCACAGGCCCTGCCGGGTGTGGCCCGAGGAGTCGAAGGCCCCGGCCTTCACCAGCGAGTCCATGGTGCGCTTGTTCAGCACGGCGGGGTCGACCCGCTGGCAGAAGTCGTAGACGTCTCCGAACGGCCCGTTGGCGTCACGCTCCGCCACGATCCGCTCTACCAGGGCCTCCCCCACATTGCGCACGGCGGCCAGCCCGAAGACGATGGCCGGCCCTTCCCGGTCGCCGGTGCGATCGGGCGCGAACTCGGCCACCGAGCGGTTGACGTCGGGCACCAGCACATCGATCCCGCGGGCCCGGCACTCGGCCAGGTACACAGCGGTCTTGTCCTTGTTGTCCTTGACTGACGTCAACAAGGCCGCCATGTATTCCACTGGGTAATGCGCCTTGAGCCATGCCGTCTGGTACGCCACCAGGCCGTAGCCGTAGGAGTGCGACTTGTTGAAGGCGTAGTCGGCAAAGGGCTCGATGATGTCGAAGAGCTGTGTGCCCAGCGCCTCGCCATACCCCTCGGTCACGCACCCCGCGACGAACTTCTCGCGCTCCGCGGCGATCATGGCTCTGATCTTCTTGCCGCAGGCCTTGCGGAGGTTGTCGGCCTCCTCGAGGGTGTATCCGGCGAATCGCTGCGCCACCCTCATCACCGATTCCTGGTACAGCATCAGGCCATACGTCTCACGGAGGATGGGCTCGAGGTCAGGGTGGAGGTAGGTGAGGGTCTTCCGGTGGTTCTTCAATTCCGGGTAGTCGCGATGCATGTTGGCTGCCATCGGGCCCGGCCGGTACAAAGCGACCAGCGCGGCGACGTCGTCAAAGGACGTGGGGGCGAGCGAGCGCAGCGTCTGGCGCATCGCACCACCCTCGAGCTGGAACACCCCGATCGTCTCGGCGCGCCTGAGCAACTCGAACGTCGCCTCGTCATCGAGCGGGACGGCGTCGATGTCGGGCCGGGATCCAGTCGATTCCGCGATGAGGTCGAGGGCCGTCTCGATGACCGACAGGTTGCGGAGACCCAGGAAGTCCATCTTCAGCAGCCCGAGGTCCTCGACTCCGTGCATCTCGTACTGCGTCACGATTGGCGCATCAGCCGGGTCCTGGCCCGGCTCCGGCTTGCGCTGCACAGGCAGGTACTCGGTGAGCGGCAGGTCGGTGATCACGACGGCCGCCGCGTGGATGCCGTCCTGCCGGCGCAAGTTCTCGAGGCCCTTGGCGACGTCGATGACCTGCTTGGCCTCGGGATCGGTGTCGTAGAGCTCCCGGAGATCCTTCGCCGCCATGTAGCCGTCCTCGTAGCCTTCGACGCGGTCGAGACACGCACCGAGCGGGGTGTCCCGGCCCATGACGAGGGGCGGCATCGCCTTGGCGATCTTGTCGCCGACAAGGTACGGCTTGCCCAGCACCCGGGCGGCATCGCGGACCGCGGCCCGGGCCTTGATCGTCGAGAACGTGACAATCTGGGCGACGTGGTCGGCGCCGTACCGCTCGGCGGCGTACCGGATCATCTCGCTGCGCCGCCGTTCGTCGAAGTCCATGTCGATGTCCGGCATCTGCTTGCGGCCAGGGTTCAAGAACCGCTCAAACAGCAGGTCATAATGGATTGGGTCGAGGTCGACGATCCGCAAGCAGTACGCCACGCAACAGCCGGCGGCCGACCCGCGCCCGGGGCCGACCCGGATCCCGTGTGCGCGGGCGTAGGCGATGAGATCCCACACCACGAGGAAGTACGCCGAGAAACCCATCTCGGCGATCACCCGCAGCTCGAACTCCAGGCGGTCGACGACGGCAGCAGGGAGCGACTCGCCGTAGCGCTCGCGGGCCCCTTCGAGGGTGAGGTGCCGGAGGTAGGCGGCGGCTCCGGCCTCGTAGGTCGCGCCCTCGAAGCCTGCGGGGAGCGGGAATTTGGGCAGGCTCGGTCGCCCGAGCTCGAGCTCAACCGCTGCACGCTCCGCGATCCACAGTGTGTTGTCGCAGGCCTCTGGCAGCTCGGAGAACAGGGCCCGCATCTCGGTGGCGGACTTGAGGTAGTGCTCCTCGCCGTGGAACTTGAAGCGGTTCGGGTCGTCGCGGGTCGCGCCCGTCTGCACACACAGCAGCGCGTCGTGTGCTTCGGCGTCGGACCGGCGGCAGTAGTGGCTGTCGTTCGTCGCGACGAGCGCTGCACCGATCGCGCGAGCGATCTCGACGAGCTGAGGGTTCGTCCGTCGCTGGTCGGGGAGCCCGTGATCCTGGAGCTCGACGAAGAGCTGGTCGCGACCGAAGATGTCCTGCAGGCGGCCGGCCAGCTCGAGCGCCCGGGGCTGGTCCCCGGAGAGCAACGACTGGAGGACGACCCCACCGAGGCAGCCGGTCGTCGCGATCAGCCCGTCGTGGTGACGCTCCAGCAGCTCCCAGTCCACCCGGGGCTTGTAGTAGTAACCCTCGAGGTAGGCAGCCGACGACAGCTTGATGAGGTTGCGGTAGCCCGCAGTCGTCTCTGCCAGCAGCGTCAGGTGGTAGTAAAGCTTCTCACCGCGTGCATCGTCCCCACCGGTGTCGTCGAGGCGGCCACGGCGGACCGGACGCTCGTGCCGCGAGTTCGCCGCCATGTAAGCCTCGGTCCCGATGATGGGAGTGATGCCCTGGCTCCGGCACTCCTTGTAAAAGTCAAGGACGCCGTACATATTGCCGTGGTCGGTGATGGCGAGCGCCGGTTGACCGTCAGAGGCAGCGGCGGCCACGACGTCCCGGATCCGGGATGCTCCATCCAACATCGAGTACTCGGTGTGGGTGTGCAGGTGGGCGAACGATCGCTCTCGAAGCGCGCCGGACGACATCGCTGCCATCGGAGCGGGCGCCTCCGCCGTCTCGCGAAGCGCTGGCGCCGATGCCCCATCAGGCGCCTCATGCTGGTCTTCCACTGCGCGTCCACCCCCTGTCCACACGGGTTATCCCCGGCCTGTGGACGAGTTACATACGTGTCATTCGGCTCGTTCGCCGACGATAGCGCGATGTGCGGCCGCGGTGAAGTGTCGCAAGCCGTGACCTGCGGCGCTCGGCTCCCGAGCACGCCGGCGAGTACGGGAGTGGCAGAGAGCGAACGGTTGGTAGCCGAACGATGGTGGCTCAGAGGTATGATCCGGGCCGCGGATCAGGCCCGTTGTGCCGTTCGACCCCTGGTAGTTGGTGCTGGCGCATCTCCTCCAGCTGGCTCCGAGCGGCCATTTGCTGGGCGAACAGCGTCGCTTGGATCCCGTGGAACAACCCTTCGAGCCATCCCACCAGTTGAGCTTGGGCGACTCGCAGCTCGGCGTCACTCGGGATCTGGGACTCGAAGGGAAACGCCAGCCGGTCGAGCTCGGACGCGAGATCCGGTGACAGGCCGTCGGCGAGCTCCCTGACCGAGGACTCGTAGATCTCCCGCAGCCGGACTCGGCTGGCGGCGTCGAGCGGCGCATAGCGGACTTCATCCAAGAGTTGCTTGATCATCGATCCGATGCGCAGGACCTTGGCGGGTCGCTCGACGGAGTCGACGACCTCGGCATCCTCCGCGCTCTCGAGGACGACCGGTTCAGTGACCTCGGGCACGTCCGGTGCCTCGGAGGCGCTCAAGCGTGAGCAAGCCGGCGGATGTCCTCCACCGACAACTCCATCGTCCGCTCGCCCTCGCACTGCTCGCAGCCCTCGACGTGACGCCATGACCGGATCCGCCGAGTCGCCGCCTCGTTCAACACGACCACGAACGCCTCGGAGTCGTCCGCCATCTCCAGGCGCTCGTAAGTCCGCCAATCAGTGGCAGCGAGAGCCGGATCCACGTCGAGTCCCTTCAGGATCCGCCGGAACCGCTTCTCCGTCACGTCGAACAACCAAGTGGAGTGGCAGGAATCGACGACGAGGAACCCGGCGGCTTCCGCCGCCCCGGCCCACGCATCGCCCGCCGCTGCCAACTCGCCCCCCGGCCGGGTGTCGTTCAGAGTCCCGGCGGTGGTCCGGCTTGCCGGGACGCTCGGGGATGGAGTGACGGTCATGGCACGATCATGCCGTTTCTTCCTGAGGATAGGGACAATTTCGTGTTCCGATCACGTGACGATCCGCTTGATGCGAGTATCTCATAGAACATGAATCAAGCGCCAGGGCCGAGCGCGTACTGATTTCACGCTCAGTGGTCGAAATTCATACGCTCAGTGACGACGCGACGCCTTTGCCCCCGCTACGAGCGTGCCCCTTCCGTACCGTTCGGACATCGCTCCGAGGGACCCGGTCAACGCTTCGGGCTGCACGTTCGGCACGAGAAATCGGTGGCGCTTCCGGTTGCTCTGGACGTCGAGCGCGACCGCAGTGGACAAGGAGTGGCGCTTCGCGCCGACCACATCGGCTGACACCTCCACGATCGACAGCCATGGGATCCGAACGTAGGGCTCGCCACCGGTCTTGCGCACCGTCATCCCCATCTCGTTGAAGGCAAGCCCGAGACGAGGCACCTCCGCCCGTTCGCCGGCAACCTCGGTCACGAGCGTGACGTCGATGAGATCCAGCTCGGTGACGGCCGACATGTCGCTGCCCGGAGCCGGGCCGCCGACACGCCGCCGTGGCCACTTCAGTCCCGTTGGCATCGCAAGCACAACCTCCCCCGGTCGCCTGGGCAACCCGTGGACCCTGGCGGCCGTACCAACCGCCGGCGCACCACGCTGCCCAAACCCTTCGCCACACAGCGTAGCTGTGCCGCCACCGGCCGTTCACGAGTCACCGTCGGGAACCTGAACGGCGGCCGCGCGCCCTGAGGATCAGGGCCGCGATCAACCGCTGCGCGGCAGCCTCATCAGGGGTCCCAAAACGGTGCCGATTGCCACCTCGGCCGCTGTGCGCGACGATGCTCCACGATGAACCGAGGGGATCTCGACCGCCTGCTCCGCCGACTCGCCGACGCTGACGGCTCAGATCTGCACCTCAAGGTCGGGTCGCCACCCCGAATTCGCGTGCACGGGGACCTCATCCGGCTCACCGACGAGGCCGGGCCGCAACCGGCCGAGCTCGAGGCGATCGCCCGGGAAATCATGCCCGACCGGATCTGGGAACACTTCGATACGCAGTGGGAAGGCGACTTCGCCTATTCCATCATGGGTCTCGGTCGCTTCCGTGTGAACGCCTACCGCCAGCGAGGGTCGATCGGGATGGTCTTCCGGCTGGTTCGCTCCAGCGCTCGCTCGTTCGTGGAACTCGGTCTGCCGGACGCGGTCCGCAAGTTGGCAGACGAGCAGCGCGGCCTCGTTCTTGTCACCGGACCGACGGGATCGGGCAAGACCACGACGCTGGCCGCCATGATCGACCACATCAACCGAACGCGTGAATGCCACATCGTGACGATCGAGGATCCGATCGAGGTCCTCCATCGCGACGAAGTGGCAGCGATCAGCCAGCGGGAGGTGGGGTTCGACACGGAGGGTTTCTTGATCGCGCTCCGCTCGGCACTGCGCGAGGACCCTGACGTCATCCTCGTCGGAGAGATGCGGGACCCCGAGACGGTGAGCACGGCGCTCTCGGCGGCCGAGACCGGTCACCTCGTGCTCTCGACGCTGCACACGGTCGACTGTGTCGAGACCATCAACCGTGTCGTCGACTTCTTCCCGCCTAACCAGCACCGGCAGGCACGCATCACGCTCGCGGGCGCGCTCAAGGGCACGATCTGCCAGCGGCTCGTCCCCACATCCGACGGGTCCGGACGCGTCCCTGCCCTCGAGGTCATGGTCGTGAACGGTCGCATCCAGCAGACCATCGTCGACCCGACCCGTGGGACGGACATCCTCCAGGTGATCCGCGAGGGCGAGTACTACGGCATGCAGACGTTCGACCAGTCGCTCGTCAACTTGCTCGAGCAGGGCGTCATCGACTTGCGGGCGGCCACACAGGCGTCATCCAACCCGCACGATCTCCGAGTCGCCTTGCAACAGCGGGGCCTCGTGCCGAGCGCTGCCCGCTAGCGCCGGCTGGATCACACGCTCACCCAGGCGTGAGCGATCGTCGGCCCGAAGCACACTCCCACCATCGTCCCGAGAGCGAGGTAGGGGCCGAAGGCCAGCGCCGTCTTCCGGTCAGCCTTGCCCGTCACAAGCATCGCGACGGCTGGCACTCCTGCGAGGAGGAAAGCCGCCAACATCCCGACGGCGATGGCGCCTCCGCTCAACCACCCGAGCGCGCCACCGCACAACCCCGCCAGCCTCACATCCCCGAAACCCATCGCCCTCGGCGCCACGAACCAGATGGCAAGAAACACGACAAAGCACGTCGCTGCACCGATCCCGGCCACCGCGAGGTCGACGAGCCGGTGCGAGATCGGCGAGGCGAGCACAACCAGGACGCCCGCCGACGCCGCCGTGATGTAGACGATGGGCTTCGGTAGGAGCTTGTGCTGCAGATCGATCACCGAGAGCGCCACAAGCCCGGCTGCGAGCACGCAGTAGGCCGGCAGCGCCCAGAACGTCGGCAGGCGCCAAGCCACTCCGGCGAACAACACTGCCGTGGCCAGCTCGACGTACAGGTCCCGTGGGGGGATGCGCACCCCACAGCTGTGGCAACGCCCGCGCAGCACGAGGTAGGAGATCAACGGGATGTTGTCGAGCGGACGCAACGGCGTCCCGCAGGACGTGCAGTGCGACCCAGGGCGGATGATCGACTCCTTCCGGGGGACGCGGTCGGCGACTACTCCGACGAACGACCCGAGGACGAGGCCGAACAGGCCGGCGACCACTGCGGCGATCGCGTGCGGATGGGCGATGTTCATGGGCAGCCTCGGGCCTTTCGGTCGTGTCGGGTCAGCGTGCCCACGGCGCTCGATTCTGGCTCACGAGAGCATCCAGCGTGTTGACCGCGGCGCAAGGTTACGATTTCGCCAACATTGTCACTACAGGTAACAATTAGCGTACAGTGGGTGACTGCTTGAACGCTCTGCGCGCGCGAACTCTGGCGACGGAGTACGCGAGCGCTGAAGCGAGGGGAGGAGACTAGTGCGGAAGCGGAGTTGCTCAGGTGCAGCTCAGGTTGGGCCAGCAGTGGACCGTTCGCGCCAACAGGCCGGATGGCGGCGATGAGCACGACCGAGCAAGCAAGGGGTGGCCGCGTGGCGCCATCCAAGACAGAGATCGATGAAGCGCGGGCCCTCTCGAGAGAGGTCGGCCTCGAGTACGTAGACCTCGACCGGTACCCCTTGAACGCTGCTGCTGCCTCCCTGCTCCCCGAGCAGCTCGCCCGCCGGCACCACGCTCTGGCTGTCGGGTGGAAGTACGGGACGCCCGTTGTCGCTGTGGCGGCGCCGGACAACGTCCTCGGCATGGACGACGTCCGCACCGTCGTGGGCCGCGACATCCACGCTGTGGTCGCATGCGGCTCCCAGATCGACGCCTACATCGAACGGATGTACAACCAGAGCTCCGGACCGGTGAGCGCGAGGGCCGCTGCCCCCGAAGCACCCCCTGAGGTCGCCGCTCCGACGGCGCCCGCCCCGGAGGCGCCCGCGGCTGCAGCGCCTCCGCCGGCGCCCGCTCACGCCCCCGCTCACGCCCCCGCGGCTGCACCAGCTCCGCCGAAGGCGGCCGCAACACCACCTCCGCCACCTCCGCCGCCAGCGCCTGCACCGGCTGTACCGGTTCTGCTGTCTCCGCCGGAAGCAGCAGCTGCGCCCACTCCCGCACCGCCGGCTCCAACGGCGGCCGAAGCTGCAGCTCCCCCTGCTCCGCCTGCGGCTGAGACGGCACCGGCTCCAGTTACCAACGCTCCTGCTGCAGAGGCTGCCACCGCAGAGGCTGCCGCAGACGCTGCTGCTGCAGAGGCTGCCGCTAAAGAGGCTGCTGCAGACGCCACTGCGGAGGCTGCCGCTGCAGACGCTGCTGCTGCAGCCGCCGTTGCTGCTGCCGAGGCTGCTGTTGCGCTCGCCCCTGCGTCGCCTGCGGCGGCGCCGGCGCCTGCGACTCGATCGTTCCAAACAGCGGCCACAGCTCCGCCGCCGCCCGCTCCCCCAGCCCCCAACGCCGGCGGCGGAGCGAAGACGGATCGCCCACCGAACTTCCTGCCCGACGACGATGCCGCCGAGCCGGTCAGGAGGGATGCTCCCCTCGCCCGGGAAGCCGACGAGCGCGGCGGCAAGCCAAGCGACGAGCCGGCGCTCGCCAAAGTCCTCCTCGAATCCGGCCAAGTCACGCCGGAGGAGATGCAAGCGGCGCTGCGGGAGGCGTCTGCCACCGGCCGCAAGCTCGGCGAGATCTTGTCCGAGCTCGGACTGGTCACCGAGGAGGACCTCATCCGGGCGATGGCCGAAGAGGTCGGACTCGAGTTCATCGACCTCAACGAGTTCACCATCGACCTGAAAGCCCTCCAGTCGATCCCTGAAGCGATGGCGCGGCGCCACCAGGTCATCGCGATCGGCTACCGCAACGGCGTCCCGATCATCGCCATGGCGAACCCGTCGAACGTGTTCGCCATGGACGATCTCCGCACGGTGCTCGGGCGGGACATCGTCACCGTCGTCTCGAGCCCCCGCCAGATCAACGACTACGTCACCCGGATGTACCGCCACGACAAGGAGGCGTCCGAGGCTGCCACGAAGGCAGCCCAGAACCAGACTCAACTGGACACCGCAACCGAGAAGCTCGAGCTCACCGACCTCCACGCGGTCGTCGAAGACGCGCCGATCGTCAAGTACGTCAACTTGATCCTCCGCCAGGCGTTGCAGGAAAGAGCCTCCGACGTCCACATCGAGCCGAGCGCGGACGACCTGCGGATCCGGTTCCGTATTGACGGCGTGCTCCACGACATCACGCGATCGCCCAAGGCCATTCAGGGTGGCGTGACGACCCGGCTCAAGGTCATGGCGAACCTCGACATCGCCGAGCACCGCCTGCCCCAGGACGGACGCATCTCGCTCAACGCCGGCAACCGCGCCATCGACTTGCGAGTCGCGACGCTCCCGACGGTGCACGGCGA
Source organism: Acidimicrobiales bacterium (assembly GCA_050010115.1). Lineage (GTDB taxonomy): Bacteria > Actinomycetota > Acidimicrobiia > Acidimicrobiales > Bog-793 > JAKACA01. The sequence continues at coordinate 9,111 of JBEKLQ010000091.1, forward strand.
GAAGGTCGTGATGCGGATCCTCGACAAGTCGAACGCGATGATGGACTTGGGAGACTTGGGTTTCCTGCCGGAGGTCGAAACTCGGTACAAGGAGTCGTACCGCAAGCCCTACGGCACGATCCTCGTCACCGGCCCGACAGGCTCAGGCAAGTCCACCACGCTCTACGCGACCCTCAACGTGCTGAACGTGGCCGAGCGGAACCTCATCACGGTCGAGGACCCGGTTGAGTACCAGCTTCCCGGCGTGAACCAGGTGCAGGTGAACCCCAAGGCCGGGCTCACCTTCGCGAGCGCCCTTCGTTCGATCCTGCGATCCGACCCGGACATCATCCTGGTCGGTGAGATCCGGGACACGGAGACCGCTGTCATCGCCATCGAGGCCGCCCTCACCGGTCACCTGGTGTTGTCCAGCCTCCACACGAACGACGCAGCGGGTACGCCGATGCGTCTCATCGAGATGGGCGTCGAGCCGTTTCTCGTCGCATCCGCCCTGGACTGCGTCGTCGCCCAGCGTCTGGCACGACAGCTCTGTGAGAACTGCAACGAACCGCACAACCCCACACCGGAGGAGCTCGCCGTCTTCGGATGGGACGATGCCGACACACCACCGCAGGGTAGGCCGAGGTTCCGCAAGGCGGTGGGCTGCCAGGCCTGCAGCCGGACCGGCTACCGGGGCCGCATCGCGCTCCACGAGTTGCTGATAGTCACCGAAGAAATCGAGAAAGCCGTTATCCACGGAACCTCGGCCGACGACATCGACCGTGTCGCCATCGAGCAAGGCACCGTGCCGCTCCGTCACGACGGTCTCCGCAAAGCCGCGCTCGGACTCACGAGCCTCGAGGAAGTCATCCGGGTGGTCGCATGAGCGTTACTGGAAGTCGTCCCGCATCCGACTGGTCTCGCCGCCTTGTCGCGGCGCTGATCGAACAGGGCCTCATCGCCGCCGACGTCGGCGAGAACTCTTTGGCAGAAGCTGCCGAGCAAGGACGGCCTGTCTCGGCGATCCTGACCCGGCGCTCGCAGGTCGACCCTCGGGTCGCCCTCAACGAGCTGTCGAAGCTGTCGGGCATCGCAGCGGTCGACATCTTCGAGGACCGTCCGATGGGCGAGGCGTTCAAGCTTGTGCCGGAGATGCTGGCTCGCGAGATCGGAGCCATCGGATACCGGATCGAGGCAGACCGACTCACACTGGCATGCGCCGAACCGCTCGACAACGACGAGATGCGGCGGCTGTCCGACTTCCTCGAGCGTGAGGTCGCCGGTTGCCTGCTCGCCGATCCATCGGGCATCGAGCGAATCATGGATGCCGTGTACCCGCGCCTCGGCTCCCAGGGAGCCGGCACGCCCGCCGGCGCCGCGCCGGCCGGCGACGGGCGAGGATCCAGCCGGCCCGGCGCGACCGACACGCAGTCAGCTGGCTACGCGCACCCCGCTGGCGCCCACGACACGGCTCCTACTGCCGTGGTCGCCCAGGCGGCAGGCACGGCACTACCTCCGCCTCCCCCACCCTCTGCGATGAGCGCGCCGCCACCGCCACCTCCGCCACCGTCTCAACCTGGACCGGGACCCGGCTACGGAGCGCCTCCGCCTCCACCACCTCCCCCGCCCGGTGGCATGCCCGCCCCGAGTCGCTCGCCTGCGTTGGTCGCTGCGGTCGCCGACGGTATGGGCGACATGGACGCCCTGGGCTTCGGTTCTCCCGGGCAGTTCGGTTCCCCATCCGGCGTCCCGTCACTCGACCTCGACGACCTCTTGACCTACGCCGTCGAGAACGGGGCATCAGACCTGCACCTCGCGAACCAGCTCCCACCGTGCATCCGCGTCGACGGTTCGCTCCGTCCGATCGAGGGGCTGCCTCGAGTGGACAACGAGCAGATCCGGGAGATGATCTACCGGATTCTCACGCAGAACTTCCGGGAGCGCTTTGAGGCGACAAAGGAGCTCGACGCGTCGCACATGATCCACGGCGTCGGCCGTTTCCGTGTGAACGTGTTCCAGCAGCGAGGCTCCGTCGGCGCAGTCCTCCGCGCGATTCCCCACGAGATCCCGGCGTTCGACTCGCTCGGCCTGCCCGATGTTGTGGCATCGTTCGCCGAGCTGCGACGCGGGCTCGTGCTCGTGACAGGCCCGACGGGCTCGGGCAAATCGACGAGCCTCGCGTCACTGGTGAACATCATCAACCGGACGAAGCCGCTGCACATCATGACGGTCGAAGACCCGATCGAGTTCCTGCACACACACCAGCGGGCGATCGTCAACCAACGTGAAGTCGGGTCGGACACGGAGTCGTTCTCCGAAGCCCTCCGCCACGTCCTGCGGCAGGACCCCGACGTGATCCTCGTCGGTGAGATGCGAGACATCGAGACGATCGCCACAGCTCTCACCGCTGCCGAGACCGGTCACCTTGTGTTCGCCACCCTCCACACCCAGGATGCACCGCAGACGATCGATCGCATCATCGACGTGTTCCCAACCTCCCAGCAGGACCAGGTGCGCATCCAGCTCGCTGGATCGCTCGAAGCGGTGGTCACCCAGCAGCTCATCATCAGCTCGACCGGTCTCGGACGTGTCCCGGTCTCCGAAGTGATGATCTGCACGCCGGCTATCCGCAACCTGGTCCGCTCCGCCAAGACGCACCAGATCTACTCTCTGATGCAGACCGGCGGAGCGCAGGGGATGCAGACCATGGACCAGGGCCTAGCCCGCGCTGTGAAGGCGGGCCGCATCACCGAGGCAGTGGCGTTCGACCGTTGCCACGACCCCTCCGAACTTCGGGATCACTTGAAGGGCTGAGAGCCCTCCCTCTAGCAAAAGGCCGGCTGAATGGCATCTACAACGTTCGACTACAAGGTCCGCGATCGCGACGGGCGCCTGGTGTCGGGCCAGCTCGACGGGGACAACCTTGCGTTGGTCGCCGCCAAGCTGCGCGACATGGGGTTCGCTCCCGTCGAGATCAAGCCGGTCCAGGGCGTCAACCTCAGGTCCGAGATCAACATCCCGGGGCTGAGCGACCGCGTGAAGTTGAAGGAAGTCGCGCTCATGAGCCGGCAGCTGGCGACCATGGTCTCATCGGGCCTGACGTTGGTGCGGGCGCTGGGCGTACTCACCGACCAGATCGAGTCGAAGCCGCTTCGCGAGGCCATGGCACAAGTGCGGAGCGACGTCGAGCAGGGCACGCTGCTCTCGGCGGCGCTCGAGAAGCTCCCGAAGATCTTCCCTCCGCTGTACATCTCGATGGTCAAAGCAGGTGAGGTCGGCGGTTCGCTCGACCTCGTCCTCCTGAAGCTCTCGACGACCCTGGAGAAGCAGGTTGAGCTTCGATCCAAGGTGCGCTCCGCTATGTCGTACCCGGCCATCGTGATGTGCCTGGTCGTGCTCATCGTGAGCGCCCTCATGATCTTCGTCGTGCCGATCTTCAAGAAACTGTTCGCGTCGCTCGGGGCCAAGCTCCCGGTCCCGACGCAAATTGTCATCGACGTCTCCAACATCCTCGCGAGCGTCTACCTGCTCGTCGTGGTCGCGGCCATCATCATCATCATCGTTGCGTTCCGGAAGTGGATCTCCACGCCCGGTGGTCGCCAGACCTGGGACCGCTTCAAGCTCCGCCCACCGATATTCGGGCCACTCGTCCACAAGGTCGCGCTGACGCGGTTCACCAGCACGCTCTCCTCGCTCCTCACATCGGGCGTCCCGATCATCGAGGCGCTCGACATCGTCGCCAACAACTCGGGCAACCAGATCGTGGCTGATGCGGTGCGGGGTGCCCAGGACGGCGTCCGGCAGGGCCAGAGCCTGTCGTCCACCCTGGCGCAGTACGACGTGATGCCGGTGATGGTGACGCAGATGATCGAGACCGGCGAGGAGTCAGGTGCACTGGACGCCATGCTCGAGAAGGTCGCTGAGTTCTATGACAACGAGGTGAGTAGCACCATCGCCAGCTTGACGTCGGTGCTCGAGCCGTTGCTCATCGTCACGATGGGCGTCTGCATCGGTTTCATCGTCATCTCGATGTACCTGCCGATGTTCAACATCTACACCATCATCCAGAACAAGGGCAGTAGCGCTTAACGTTGACGGAGTTCTCCCATGCGACGACCGTCGCTGGGACTCCGTGAAGACGGCGTCATAGGACGTCGGGTGAGTAGCATGAAGAGGTTCGTGGGCACCGAGTGACCGACTTCCCCAAGGGGTGGTTGCAACAAGGTGGCGAGCGAGGAACAGGAGTTAATTGATGGCGCCGAGAGCGTCAAGACAAATCGGTCTTGAGATCAGCAATAGTGCGGTTCGCGTCGCTGAGATTTCCTTCAGCGGCGGTCGTCCCAAGCTTGTCAACCTCGGTCAGGTGCGCCTGAGCGCCCGTGCGGTCGTGGACGGTGCAATCGCGGACGTGCCTGCCGTCACCAGTGCGATCACGAAGTGCCTGCAGGAGGGAGGTTTCTCGGCAAAGGGCGTCCACCTGGGCATCGCCGGCCTCCGTGCTATCACGCGCGAGCTGGACATGCCGCACGTGCCGGATGCCGAGCTCGACGCCGCCGTTCGCCTTCAGGCGCTCGACGTCATCCCGTTCCCTGTGGACAAGACGCTCATGTCAGCGCGGCCGCTGGAGGAATTCACGAGTCCGGACGGCACGCCCCTTCGCCGGGTCCTGCTCGCGGCGGCGCACCGCGACCTCGTCGACCCGCTGCTCGAAGCGGTCACGGCGGCGGGACTGACACCCGTCAGCGTCGACCTCACGTCCACCGCAATGATCCGGTCGCTCTATGACCCGGCGACGTCGATGGGTGGCCCCGAGGCTATCGTGGCGATCGGCGCAGGGCTCACGACCGTCGTGGTGCACGAAGGCGGCGTCCCGCACTTCGTTCGTACGATCGCCGAGGGTGGAGACACCGTGACTGCCGCCATCGCCGGCGCGTTGGACCTGCCGATCGATGACGCCGAGACCACCAAGCGCAACCTCGACCAGTCGGGACCTCACATCCGGGCCGCCGCGACCGCAGCCGCCGAAGCTTCCACGTCGCTCGTGGGCGAGATCCGCAGTTCGATCGAGTACTACTCGACGCTCCCGGGTCGTTCGGAGATCCGCCGCGTCACGCTCACCGGTGGGGGCTCCCGGCTTTCAGGCCTGCTCGAGCGCCTCCAACAGAACGTGCGCTCCCAAGTCGTCCGCGGGAGTGCTTTGTCGCGGGTCGAGACGTCGCTCACCGAAGAGGAGATCGCAAACCGCGACCCGCTGTGCGCCGTCGTGATCGGCCTCGCGCTCCCCGAGCGACCTGGAATCAAGCCGCTCGATCTCATGCCACCCGAGATCCTCCAGTCCCGGAAAGCTGCTCGAATGGACCGCCTCGTGATCGGGGTCGCAGCACTGCTGATACTCCTCATGCTCGGGGGGGCGGCGTTGCGGTACTTCTCGGTGCACAACGCCGAGAACAACGCCGCTCGGCTAAAGACGACGATCGCCAATACCGAGCAGCAAATCACCAAGTACGACGTCGCCCAGCAAAAGTACGAGCTCGTTACTGCGGACCAGCTGATTCTCACGCCGATCGTCACCTCCGAGGTGTACTGGCCCGACGTGTTGACAAAGATGTCCAGGTACATGCCCAAGGGTGGCGTGATCACGTCGTTCGCGGGGAACGCAACGCCTCCGGTGGTGACAGTCGGGCCGAATGGTAAACCCGAACCTCCGCCGCCCCATGCAGCGACTCAGATCGCCTCTGTAGTTGTCTCGGTCTCTGCGACGAACCCTCACGCCAAGCTCCCCAACGGCGGGTACGACTACTTCCAGGCGTGGACCAACAGCCTTGGGGTCTCGAATGCGTTGCAGCTCACGAACTTCACATCCTTCGCCAAGGATCTCCGCGGCAACGTGACCTACAGCGCGACGTTAGGTATCCTCGGCACTATCGAGTCAATCCGTATCGACGAATTTCAGGTGCTCGCCAAATGAATCGCCTCCAGTCAGTCAATCTTGAGGTCCTCAAGCGACCGGTCGTGCTCATCAGCATCGCCGTGGTGGTCGTACTGGCCGGGGTGTGGTGGTTCGCGTGGATGTCGCCGCAGGGCACCAAGCTTTCGACCGTCAACGCGTCCGTCAGTCAGCTCACCCAGAAGAATGCCCAGCTGCAGATCCAGTTGCAGACCGTCGAGCACGAGTCAAAGCTCGAGTCCAAGTACGCCGCCTACTTGACTGCCTTCTCGACGGCCGTACCACCAACACCAGACGCTGCCCAGCTCACCACGCAGATTGCAGCGCTCGCGGACTCGACCAAGGTGAACTTGAACGGGATATCCGACGACACCATTGCCGTGGCAACCCCCGTGAGCACGATCCCCATCACTATGACGATCACGGGCACCGGTGACGAGTGCCTCAACTTCCTCAAGGGGATTTACAAGATGCCCCGCCTCATCACGATTTCGTCGTTCATACCTACGCCAGGCGCCACTCCGGGCTCAGGTAGCTCGGTCGACGTGCTGACGCCAGGCAAGCTCAGTTACACGTTCGCCTTGTCGGGCGAAGCCTACTACTCCCCCTTGATCGACCCACTCGCGACCAGTTCGAGTACGACGACGACTACGGGCTAGATAGAGGTCAGACGGGCAGACGGGCAAGGGCCTGAGCGGCGGGCGGCGCCGTCAGTGCAGCCGTCGGGCGGATGCGCCGTCGCTGCTGACGGTTGAGTTAGCGGCTATCGCCACGATTAGGACGACCAGGAAAGACCCGTACGTGCTCCTGTCCCAGGTGCCGCCTAGCTCAGTCCGGAGTGCTGTAACCGGCTAGAGACACCGAGATCACTTTTTCTTGTTAGGCCGCGCGAAGAAATCGTCCTCGTGGACCGACGAACTCGCTGGCGCGGCTTGGCTCGCTGGCGCGGCTTGGCTCGCTGGCGCGGCTTGGCTCGCTGGCGCGGCTTGGCTCGCTGGCGCGGCTTGGCTCGCTGGCGCGGCTTGGCCACCGCCTGCTTCCTCGGCATCGCTCATCTGGACAACGGCGGCTGATTCGGACGGCGCCGGCGTGAGCCATTCGTCGGGTGGAGCTACTGGCGGCACGGCCGTAAGGTCGGGGATCGCAAGGTACTCACCGAACTCCTGCTCCATGATGGCGTCGAACGACAAGGCCTCCCCACCCGAGGGTGGCGAGTCCAACTCATCGGCGATTGCCGGCAATGGCTCGGCTGTCGAGAACGAAGACGCTTGTGGAGGCTCGGTCGGCGCGACCGCGGCATCGATGACCGGCGCCTCATCGGCATCAAGCTGCGCCCTGTGAGCTAGACCTTCCGAAGCTGGTTCCACTCCGGCCCCGTCGAGGGTAACCAGGTCACTGAGCATCGACTCAGCAACCGCTTCCGCTGAGTCCGCCTCCGACTCACCGCCAAGCTCGCGCGTCGGCGCATTGCCATCGGAGCTGAACATCTCACTAGGCAGAGCCTTGGCAGCCTCTTCCTCGGCTGATGCGTCCTCGGAGGCTGCTTCCTCGGCCGTCGCCGTCTCGACAGCTGCCTCCTCGGCTGCTTCTTCCTCAGCGGCTGCTACCTCAGCTGCTACCTCAGCCTCTGCCTCCACGGCGGCGGCTTCCTGCTCGGCGGCTGCTTCATCGGCGGCTTCCTGCTCGGCGGCTGCTACCTCAGCTGCTACCTCAGCTTCTGCCTCCACGGCGGCTGCTTCTTCCTCGGCGGCTGCTTCATCGGCGGCTTCCTGCTCGGCGGCCGCTTCGGCGGCGGCTTCCTCCTCGGCGGCTACCTCCTCGGCGGCCGCTTCGGCGGCGGCCGCTTCGGCGGCGGCTGCTTCGGCGGCAGCGGCGGATGCTTCACCGGCCGCTTCCTCCTCGGCGATTTCCTTCCCCGACACTTCTTTTTCGGCTTCTTCCGCCGGCACCTCGTCGGATGCTGCGCGGTCAGCAGCCTCTATCTCAGCTACGAAGGCGCCGATCCGCTGATCCAGGGCGGCTACCCC
>JBEKLQ010000092.1:0-16832 GCA_050010115.1 Acidimicrobiales bacterium
ATCGAAGCAGGCGAAACTCCCTGCGGAAGGCGAGCGGGCACGACTGTTACACCCGGATGCTTTGATAGAGCTTGTGGTCACCGACTTCGGTGAACCCAGGGGCGAACCTGGGTGAAGACCATGGGGTGGAGGTGAGCGGACTCGAACCGCCGACTTCCACGTTGCGAACGTGGCGCTCTACCAGCTGAGCTACACCCCCAAGGCCACCGCGGTGGAACCGGACTCCCGGTACGCAGGCCGCTAGGTCGCTCAGGACCCCCCAGGATAGCGGAGGCTCCGAAGGTACCTCTTACCGCGACCCGCCACCACGCCGGTGAAACCACAGACCTGAACGGACGTGGCGGGTCGTCAGGAGAATCGCCACACGCCGAGCAGCCAAGAGAGCACCACCTTCCGGTGGTCTGGGACAGTGGCTTCATGACCGAGATTCCGGCAGAGAACTACGCCATGGGCTGGGCGGGCGATACCCGAGTTGCTCCTCCTCGCGTCGGAGGCGAGCGCGAGATCCTGACCGGTGTCCTCGACTGGCACCGCCAGACGTTCGAGCTCAAGTGTTCGGACCTCTCACCGGAGCGGCTGTCCGAGAAGGGCATACCTCCGTCCGGGCTCAGCTTGCACGGCCTGCTCCGCCATCTGGCCGCTGTGGAACGTTGGTAGTTCTGCAAGCAGTTTGCCGGGGAAGACGTGCCCAACCTGTACTGCCGACGAGAACTCAGGGTGGCAGGTCCGCTGGCCCCGCCCAAGTGGCCAACCAAGGTGGCCAGGGGCAAAGCAGATGCTCAGTGTACGGCTGCTACGAACCGCCCGATGTCACTGACCAGCCCGAGCCGGACAACGCCCCGACGGAACGGGCATAGCTGCTGGCGGCGCTGGCGAGGTCGCTCCCGCGGTACCCATCGGATGCGAACCGCGCGGCCCCCGCAGTCGGGCCCGTACCAGACGCGTACCGGGCGCCCACTGTCATGACGTGCCGGCGATTCTCAAGGGCTTCGGAGGCGTGCCGACGAGTCTCGATTGCGATCACCTTCTGCGCTCGCTCGACCGCCAGCCGATGGAAGTGAATCAGCAGCGCAACGTAGGCGGCGGTGAAAGCGAGGGTGAGCAACGCCAGGTCCCACAGGACCCGTGCGCCGGGGATGATGCCGACCAGGAGGAACAGCACGGTGGCGCCGGCAAGGACGCTCACTACTTGCCGACGACGGGCGGCAGTTGCCGGAGAAGCCGTCGCGGTGGGGGCGGTCGGCAAGACGTCCTCATAGGCTGCACGTTCGGGCTGGGTGGTTGGGGAGTCGGTAGGCGTCACCCCGTACCGCTCCTCGTGCAGCCGGAGTGCAGCCGCCGAGAAACCAATCATCGCGCCCGGCACCGAGCGGTTCACCCGATCAGTCGAGCCGCTGGAGTAGCCGGAAGAAGATAACCGACGATGGTACGCACGGACTCCCGAAGTCAGCTGACGTTCGGAGATCTTCCGCAGCACCATCGGCGTGAGGGCCACGACCCACACCACCGCCAGGACTATCAGGATCATGACGTTCCTCACCGTCCTCGTACCGTCCCCTGCTCTTCGGGAGACCCTACAAGAGGGTCTCGTTCGGTTAGTGGATTTCCGGGCGGCGCCAGATCCCCGAGCGTCCTCCCATCTTCTCCCAGAGGCAGAGGTCGCCGATCATCATCGATCGGTCAGCCGACTTGCACATGTCGTAGATTGTCAGCGCCGCCACGGCACAAGCCGTCAGCGCCTCCATCTCGACACCCGTACGGTCGACAGCCTCTACTTGGGTCTCCACCTCGACGTGGTCGTCGCCGATCGTGAAGTTGATCAACACCCCTCCGATTAGGAGGGGGTGACAGAGCGGGATGAGCTCGGCAGTCCGTTTTGCCGCCTGGATGCCCGCGATTCGAGCCGCCCCGAGGACGTCCCCCTTGTTGATGGCGTTGGAGGCGATCGCGACGGTCGTCTCCGGGAGCATCTGCACCTTGCAGCGGGCGAGGGCCCTTCGGTGCGTCGTCTCCTTGGGGGTGACGTCCACCATCCGCGCCCGACCTAACGGGTCGATGTGGGTGAGGCCACGCTCGGGCATTGGGCGAGTTTAGGAGAGGCCTGGCTTGGCTGTCGCCTCGATGCCCTTCACCTGGGAGGACGCGACGAGCCTGCGAATTCGTCACGCAGAACCACCAGTTCCCGGTCTGTCAAGCTGACTTCGTCAGCCGCCGATCTGGCTCATCGATCGTCGGGGGCGCACGAAATCGACTTTCCCGATCCGGTGCCCGGCCCATTTGAGCCCGACGGCATGGGCGGCCAGGTCGGCCAGCTCGGCGTCCGTGGCGCCATTCCGAAGCGGTGTGCGGAAGTCGTAGTCATCTTGAGCGAACAGGCAGGTCTGGAACGATCCCTCGGCCGTGAGCCGCACCCGGTCGCAGTCGCCGCAGAATGGCTTCGTGACCGACGGGATGACGCCGATCTCGCCCGCGCCGTCCCGGTAGCGCCACCGGGAGGCCGGCTCAGGGCCGTGAGCGACCTCTTCGAGCGGATACACGGCATCGATGGCGGCGACGATCTCGTCGGCGGGGACGACCTTGTCCATCGTCCAGGTGCCGCCGGCGTCGAGGGGCATGAACTCGATGAAACGTGGCTGCACACCGGCCTCACGCCCGAACGTGGCGACCTCGACGATCTCGTCGTCGTTCCAGCCTCTGACCGCTACTACGTTCACCTTGACTGGATCGAGACCTGCCTTCACGGCAGCCTGGATGCCAGCCAGCACTTGGTCCAGCGCGTCACGACGCGTCATCGCAGCGAATCGCTCCGGTCTCAGTGAATCGAGGGACACGTTGATGCGCCGCAGCCCGGCATCCTTGAGCTGAGGAGCGAGCCGTGCCAACTTGGCCCCGTTGGTGGTAAGCGCCAGGTCCACTGGATCCCCCTCGGGGGTCCGCAGTGCAGCGAGCATCCGTACCAGCCCCGCCAGATCTGCCCGGACAGTCGGCTCGCCACCTGTCAGCCGGATCGACTCGACGCCGAGATGCTCGACGAACAGGCGAGCAAGCCGCTCGATCTCTTCGAACGTCAGGACCTCGGCTCGGGGCACCCATTTCATGCCCTCTTCCGGCATGCAGTAGACGCACCGGAAGTTGCACCGGTCGGTCACCGAGATCCGCAGGTCGCGCACGACCCTGCCGAACGAGTCCGTCAGCTGCCGAGCGCCTCCGAGGAGCGTGACCGAGGTCATCAACTCAGAATCTACGGCCTGGAAGGCGTCGCCGCGATCGCCGGTCAGCCGACCGGGCCGATCGGGAGCACTTCGAGCGTCGCGCCCGCGGCCAGCCCATCGCCGTCGGGGAGGATCGCCAGCGCGTTCGCCGCAGCCATGCCTGCCAGCTGATGCGACATCTGGCCGCCGGCCGAGCGTGCCTCGAGCCGACCGTCGTCGCGCCAGCTCAGTTGGACGCGCACGAGATGCGTCTTGCCGTCCGGCCGCCGCCCGAAGTCTTCACCGGCGACCGCAGTCATGGTCGGCGGCGGGGAGGCGGGGTGGCCGGCGAGCACTCGCAGCACCGGCAGGGCGATCGCCTGGTAGCTGACCAGGCACGACACGGGGTTACCGGGTAGTCCGAATACGGGGAGCAGCCGAGGCTCGCCACCGCCGGCGCGCCCCAGCGCTGGGAGCCACCCGATCACCAACGGCTTCGCCGGGCGTATGGCGACGCGGAGCACGTGGACCGCCGCCTCGCCACCGGCGGCCTCGGCCAGGGCGGACAGCACGACTTTCACGTAGTCGAACTCGCCCATGCTGACGCCACCGGTGCTGAGCACGGCGTCACATTCGCCGAGCGCTCGCTGCAGGCGCGCCGTCACGGCCTCCTCGGTATCGGCCACGAGACCCAGATCGATCGCCTCGAAACCGTCCCGACGAACCGTGGCGAGCAGGGCGTGGCGGTTCGAGTCGCGTATCTGCCCCGGCCCAAGGGTCTGGTTGCTCCCGTCAGGGGCGAGCTCGACGAGCTCGTCGCCGGTGCTCATCACGCCGACCCGTGGCTTGCGATGAACGGTCACGGCGCCGGCGCCGACGCTCGCCAGCACGCCGATGTAGGCCGGCGTGAGCACGGCGCCGGCGGGCACCGCCACCGAACCAGCCGTTATGTCGCTCCCGGGTGCCCGTATGTGTACGCCTCGCGGCACCTCGTCGAGCACTCGAACCCGGCGGACCCCGCCAGAAGCGGCGGCAGGACCAGCGCCCTCGACCGGCTCGGTCCGTTCCACGATGGCGATCCCGTCGGCGCCGTCGGGGATCGGGGCGCCGGTCATGATCTGGATCGCCTCGCCAGGGCCGACGCCAACCGTCGGCGCAGCACCCGCCGCCAGCACGCCGACCACATCCAGCTCAACGGGGGCGCCGTCGGTGTCGCCGGACCGGACGGCGTAACCGTCCATGGCGGTGTTCGCGAAGGGTGGCACGTCTTCAGTCGCAAGGACGTCGGCGGCCGTCACACAACCGAGCGCCTCGTCGATCGGTATCTGCACCGGATCCAACGCGCGGGCATGGGACATCGCCAGCTGTTGTGCTTCCGAGAGCGGCATCATGGTCTCGTCGTCGTGACCTGGCACGCTGGCTCCTCTCGTACCCGTGGCCGCATGCGGTACCCGCCCGCCCGGATGCTCTCGCCGTATACACTTAGCACTCAAGCAGTGAGAGTGCTAGCGGTGGAGGACCGAAGCGGGATGCCGACCTACGAGTACGCATGCAAGCAGTGTGGGGTGGATCTCGAGGTCGTCCAATCCTTCACCGACGACGCACTGACCGTATGCTCGAACTGTGGCGGCGAGCTGAAGAAGGTCTTCGGGAACATCGGGATTGTCTTCAAGGGGAGCGGTTTCTACAAGACCGACAGCCGCTCGGGTAGCTCGGCGGCGAAGACCGCCGCCACGGACACCTCCACCAGCACCAAAGGGGAGACGAAGTCCGAGCCTGTGAAGGAATCGACCACAAAGTCCGACGGCGCGCCGGCGGCTGCGACGACGAGCAGCACCACCCCGAAGACCGCCGCGGCCTCTTAGCCTCCCGCCGTCGACGGCACGATCCGTCCCCGCCACGACCGGGCGCGGTCGAAGTGGTGCCCGACGACTCGCCCTCGGCGCACGACCTCCAAGAAACCCGCCGCCCCCTCGTACCACCCCACCTCCACGTAGGCGGCCCCGATGGCATCGGGAACGTGGGAGTCGGACCCGGCGCCGGCGGCCAGCCCCAAGCGGGCCGCCGTGGCGGCCGCCTCAGCGTTGAGGTGCTCGAGGGAGGTCTTGGCGTTCCGGGCCTCGACTAGATCCACGAGCCCGTCCGCCGCCAGCTGCTCGAGGACGTCCCGGTTCAACCGGTGGCGAAGGGGGTCGTAGGGGTGGGGCACGTAGACAAGGCCGCCTTGGGCACGTATGTGCTCGGCCGCTTCCCTGGCGTTGCGGCACCCCGACGGGATCCGTTCTGACAGGAACAGGCCGATCACCTCGCCGTCGGGTGTCCGCTGCTCCTGGCCGATCACGACGCGGCAGTCGAGCTCCCCGGAGAGCCGGAGCGCACCGTTGATCGTCCCGTGATCGGTGATGCACAGCACGTCGATGGCCGACTCGTGCACAGCTGCTGCGAGCTCCTCCGGCGTCGTCGTCGAATCGCCTGACCACATCGTGTGGAGGTGGCAGTCGACCCTGAGCATGCCCGGCGCCAACTCCTCAGCGAGATGCGGATGCCGGGCGATCGCCCCTTTGCTGGGCCTACGCCGCTCGCCTCCAGCCTCGCCTGCCCGGCCGCCCTCGTACCTGCTCTCCGAGCTAGGAGGCCCGCCAGGCATCGGTGCTCGGCTACGCCCCGCTCATCGACATGTCGTCGATCGCGAGCGTCACGCCGGCGGCGGAGCCGGGCAGCCATTCGAGGTCGCCACCGATGAACGAGACGTGCTGCAGCATGCGCTGGATTGTGGATGCGATCGTGATCTCCCGCACCGGCTCGGCCAGCACGCCGTTCCGGACCATGAGGCCCTCGGCGCCGACGGAGAAGTCCCCGCTGATCGGGTTGACACCGGAATGGACACCACTCACCGACTGGACGAACAGCCCGTGATCGATACGGGCGACGATCTCGTCCTGCGTGAGGTCTCCCGGCTCGATTGCCACGGCGCGGGCGCCGACACCGGGCGTGGTGCGGTACCCACCGCGGACGGCCGAAGCCGTCGACGACGTGCCGGCGACTCGCGCCGAGTGCGTGTCGTAGAGGTAGCGGAGCAACTTGCCACCTTCGACCAGTGAGTTGCGCCGGCATGCCAGGCCCTCGGCGTCACAGCTGGCGGCGCCCCATGCGCGGGCATCGGTCGGGTCGTCCACGAGCGTGAGGTTCGCTACCGCAACCTCCTCGCCGAGCCGGTTGGCGAACAGGCTACGGCCCTTGGAAACGTCGTCGCCTGACAGCGTGCTGGCGAGGATCCCGAGCAACATTGCCGTGATCCGCCGGTCGAGGAGGACGGTGAGGCGGGAGGAGGGGGGTTTCTTTGCTCCGAGCAACCGAGTCGCCCGGTCGATCGCGTCAGCGGCCGCTCGTGCCACATCGAGATCCTCGATCCGTCGACCGGCGGTGTACCCGTAGCCGGTTTGAGTGTCGTCACCGTCGACGGCGATGGCGTACACCGACACGAAGCACGAGGTCCGCCGGCTCGTCGCCTCGATGCCGGTCGAGGTGGCGATTGCCGCCCCGACCATCCCGTCGGAGTAGTCAGAGTGCACGACCTGGCGGATACGAGCATCGCCGGCGCGCGTGCGACGCTCGAGGTCCATCGCCAGGTCGATCTTGGTCTCGGTCGGCGCTGTGGCGAGCTCCTCCCGCCACAGGTCGAGCTCGGCCGGCTCGACGCCATCGGGCACCGCCAGACCGCCGTGCTCGTCGCGGGTGGCAAACTCGGCGTTGTCCCGCGCCTCGGTCAGCGTCTCGGCTGCCGATGTGTCGTCCAGTGCCGCGACCCACGCGAAGCCGACTCGCCCGTCCCGGACGACTCGCACTCCGACGCCCGCCGACTCCGCCGACGAGAGGGACTCGATGTCCTCCTCGAAGATGCGAACCGAGGTCTCTCGGCCCCGCGCTACGTAGGCCTCGATCTGCTCCCCGGTCTTGGCTCGACAGGCGATCGATCGGGCGAGGTCGATGAGCTCAGTCATGCGCTGTCCCACCGATCGTCACTCCCGTGACGCGGAGCGTGGGCTGGCCGCAGCCGACCGGCACCGACTGCCCGTCTTTGCCGCAGGTGCCCGGCGACATGTCGAAGTCGCTGCCGATGGCGTCGATCTTCGACAGGACGTCTGGCCCGTTGCCGATGAGATTGGCATCCCGGAGCGGCTCGGTGATCTCGCCGTTCTCGATGAGGTACGCCTCGGTCATGCCGAAGGTGAAGTCACCGGTTGCCGTGTTCACCTGACCGCCTCCGAGATGGGCGACGTAGACACCGTGAGCGGTCTGGGCGACGATCTCGTCCGGGTCATCTGAGCCGGGGAGCAGGAACGTGTTGGTCATGCGGACCATCGGTAAGTGCCGGAAGCCCTCGCGCCGCCCGTTGCCCGACGATGGCCGGCCCTCCTTCCGGGCACGGAGGAAGTCCCACATGTAGTCGGTGAGGACGCCGTCGCGGATGAGGACGTTGCGCTGGGCGGGACGTCCCTCGTCGTCGATGGTCATGCAGCCCCACTCCGGGCCGACGGTCCCGTCGTCGACGAGCGTCACGATCGGGCTGGCGACGAGATCGCCGAAGCGCCCGGCGTAGACCGATGTGTTCTTGACGATGTGGTCGGCTTCCAGCCCGTGCCCGCAGGCCTCGTGGAACAACACGCCGCCGCTGCCGCGCTGGAGCACGACTGGCACCACGCCTGAGGGGGCCGGGCGCGCTTGGAGCTTCGACACGGCCCGGCGTGCGGCCTCCTCGGCGACCTCCTCGACGCTCCGGCGCTCGAACATCTCAAAGCCGAGCGTGAGCGCGAGGGTCTCGTGCCCCGTTTGCATCCCGGCGTCCCCGGCCGCCACGCACGACACGCTGAAGCGCGTGCGGACGCGGTCGTCCCCGCCGAGCAACCCGTCGGAGTTGGCGATCTGGGTCAGGCGCCGAGACGCCCCGTAGCCGGCGCTCACCTGCATGATCGACGAGCTCTTCGAGCGTGCGATGTCGTCGGCACGGAAGAGGAGCTCGACTTTCTGCGCCTTCGAGATGTCGGTCGGCGGGCTCGTGATTCCTGTAAGCGTCGCCACGCGCTGTTCGGTGAGAGCGACGGTCCGCGTACCGCCGCCCCCTTCCCGAGCTACGGCGGCCGCGGCCTCGGCTGCTGCGAGCAACCCACGTTCTGACAGGTCTGCCGTGTGAGCAAAGCCGGTCGTCTCTCCCACGACCACCCGTATCCCCGCCCCCCGGTCGTGGCCGGAGGAGAGCTCCTCGACCTTGCGGTCGTCGAGCGACAGGCCGGTGGCTTTGCGATCCTCGACGAAGACCTCGGCGAACTCACCACCTCGCCGGAGTGCTGCGCCGAGGACGCGCTCGAGAATGTCGGGCTCGACCAGCCGCGTGGTTGCGCTGGGGAGGGTGACACCCGCGGCTGCTCCCCTCTGGTCTCCCTGGTCTCCTTGGTCTCCCTGGTCGCTCAGCGGAGGATGTTCCCGAGGATCCCGCCAACCGCACCGGCCCCCATGGCGTCGGCCGTGCCGCCTTCCTTCCCGAGGAACGGCTGAAGCGTGGCCGCGAGGATCGCGAGCGGCATGGACTGGAGCCAGACCTTGCCTGGCCCCGTGAGCACGACGAGCCAGTGGCCGTCAGCCCCGAAATAGCGGTTGACGATGCCCTGGATCCGGGTCATCGAGAAGTTCACGGTGTCCTGGAACACGCCGATGTGGCCAGGGTGGACGAGCAGCGTCTGCCCAGGAGCGAGGTCGTAGGTTGTGATCTCACCGGACAGCTCGACCCAAGCCGTGCCTTGGCCTTCCAGCTTCTGGAGGATGAACCCCTCGCCTCCGAACAACATCCCGCCGAGTCCCTGGTTGAAACCGACGGTCGCGTTGATCTCGGGCGTTCCGCACACCCAGCCGTGCTTGTGGACGAGATAACCGTGACCGGGAGTGACCTCGAGCGGGAAGATGCGACCCGGCATTTTGGCGGCGAACGCCACCATCCCTTGACTGCCGCTCGGCTCGTAGCGGGTGAGGAAGATGCTGGTGCCCGACATGACTCGCTTGAGGCCGCCGAGAAGCCCGCCACCTCCGCCTTGCTGACCACCCATCTTCGTGGTCTGGGTCATCTGCATGTTGGCCGTCATCCAGGACAGCTCGCCGTGGTCCGAGATGATGTACTCGCCCGGATCGAGGATCATCTCCAGGACCGGGAGTGTCGTGCCCTTCACCTCTGCCTGCATCGCCTAACCCCTTTGTTGTGGTGTCATCGCCGTTGTATCAGTCGACTGCTCTGCTGCCAGTCTGCCCTGGTTGAGTTCCGCCGTCGAGAGGGACCTGCAGGCCCGAGACCATCCACCATTTCCGGCGAAGCGACGCGTACGATCCACAGGGCAGGGCACGTGGGTAATTCACGTGTGTTTACGAGCCGAAAGTCGGAGGCGTCGGCCCGGACAAGGGTCGATCCGTATCGGTGCGCGACGCACCTCAAAGGGTAGGCCAGCATGGACGAGAGCGAAGCAGTCGACGAACAAGGGGCTGTCGCGACGCCGATCTTCAGCGTCTACCGGCGAGGGTATGACCCTGAACAGGTCGACCGCTACGTCGCCGACCACCAGCGCCGCCTGGACGACGCGATCCACCGCTCATCTGAGGCCGAGCGCAAGCTCGCCGCCGCCGTCGGGCAGCTTCGTGAGCTCCATCGCCGTGTGGCGGTCTACGAGAGCGAAGCTCGCAACTCCCAGCCGCCGCAGCTCGACACCTTGGGCGAGCGGGTGCAGCGCATCCTGCAGGAGGCATGGGAGGGCGCCTACAACCTGCGCCAGGAGGCCGAGCGCGACGTCAACGAGCTTCGCGACCACGCTCAGAAGGAAGTCGACGCCCTGCGAACACAAGCCCAGGCGGACGTCGAGGAGCTTCGCGACGTGGCGAGCCGGGAGGCCGCCGAGGTCGTCGACGAGGCGACCCGCCGAGCGCTGCACATCAGGGACGAGACCGAGCGCCGCCGCCAGGCGTACCTGGAGCGGGTCGAGCGCGATCGAGAGCAGGCAATCGCCCAGATCACGTACCTGTACGACCAGCGCCAGGGTGCGATCGCCGAGCTGGCCCGTCTCCAGGCGACGGTGCAAACCACAGTCGAGGAGATGGTGCGCAGCCCCCTCGGGCGCCCGGCTCCGGGCGTCATGGATGCGGCTGCCGACAGCGCGGTGGCGCGGGCGACAGCGGGCCGGGCGCACCCGGCCGGCCCTAGTCGAGGCGCCCCCGGGGCACCAAGCGACGCAAGCCTGCCAGAACCTGGGTCTATTGATCCCCCTGCAGCCCGAGTGCCTCGGCAGCCCGAGGCTCGCCAGCTGCCGGGGATCCTCGACGATGACGGCGCTCCCAGCGGTGCTGCTGCCGGCACGCTCGATCCCCTCGCCAACTTGGATGTGCCGACGGGCCCGATGGAGCGCTTCGTGCGGCCAACCGACCGAGATGAGGCGCGGGCGGTCCCGAGACAAGGGCCGAGCGCGGAAGCCGATGCCATGGAACGAGCGATGCGCCAAGGCATCCCATCAGCCGAGGTGCCAGGTGCCCGCCCAGCCGGAGCCAGCCGCCCCATGGCGCACGGTACGCCGGTTGTCCCGGGGCGTCCGCCCGTCCACTCGCGAGCAGACTCTCCCAGCGGCCGCTCCTCCCGCCAAGCCGAAGACGACGAGGCTCAACGCCCAGCCAGCCGCCAGGGCAGCCGGCCGTCACTCGGAGGGTTGATCCGCCCTCGCCGGCAGCCTCCACAGGGCGTCTACGACGTGGAGCAGGACACCTGGAGCTGAGCTCCCTGAGGGGCCGCAGGCAGCGGCATGAGGCTGCCTCAACCCAAGTCGGCCGCCGCTGCGAGGTGGTCGAGCAACGGAGGGATCGCCACCGGTAGCAGTGAGACGTGGCCTTCGCCTTCTATGATTTCGATGTGGGCACCCGGCACGTGGGCGGCCAGCCAACGCCCGTGGTTGACCGGGACCATCCGGTCCTCAGTGCCGTGCCAGATGCGTACCGGTCGGTCGATGACCGACGGATCGAAGCCCCAATGCGTCAGGAACGCCACATCGTCGTCCCGCCAACCGTCGGTCCCCTCGAGCACCGCCTGGCTCATGGCGTCGCTCATGTACTCGCCGACGCCGCTGCTCATGATGACGTCCTTGTCGCGGTCGGTCACCAGATTTCCGAGTGCCTCGGCGATGCTGGCGGGGTTCGACAGCTCGGCCAGAGCTTCGGCCACGACTTGAAGGAAGCCCTCGAACTCCGGGCCACCTTGCCGGGCGAGATCGAATTCGAGGAGATTCTCGTCGCTCATGCCATCGGGCCAGTCGAGCCCGTCTGCGTCGTGTGGGGCGACGCCGGCAAGCACGCCTGCGGCGACGCAGCGGTCGCCGAGTAGCCCGGCACACGCGAGGGTGTGCGGGCCGCCGCCCGACCAGCCGAACGTGACGAACGGTCCGTACCCGAGCAAGTCCAGGATGTCGGCGACGTCGCCCGCTGCGTCGCCGGCCTTGCGGCCGGGTACCGAGCTGGATGTCCCGTAGCCGGGCCTCGAATAGGTGATCGTCCGGAAGCCGCGGTCTGCTGCCGCCTGGACCACGACGGGGAAGGGAGCGGCACCGCTCGGGGTCCCGCTGTGGAACACCAGCGGGAATCCGTCGGACGGCCCGCCGGTCAGGATCTCGAGGGAACGCGGACCGACGGTGGCGAGGTCGTGCCACTCGTAGCCGCTCGGCGCAGCTGGTCGCTCCGTCATCGGGGCCTCCCGGTTGCTCGGGACCCGCATTGGCGGCGGGTCGTGGCGATCCTCGTGGCTCCAGCGGCTGTGCGCAAGTGGTTCGGGAGTGCGACCTTAGACCTGTGCAGGCGCAGGCGACGAGATTCCGATCCCGCCTTGCGTGGTCGCTCCGTACCGTCCCTGCTCGGTGGCGATGTCAAGCCGCCCGATTGATGCGCGGCCCTTCAGTGCCTCGTCGTCGAGCAGGTAGGCCGGCACGACCCAGGCGACCTCGAACTCGAGTCCGTCGGGGTCCTTGGCGTATAGGGACTTCGTCGTGCCGTGATCGGAGGCACCGACGAGCGAGCCGGCCCCGGCCAAGGCGCCCGCCAGCCGCTCCAGCTCCTCGAGCGTGTCGACCTCCCAGGCAAGGTGGTACAGGCCGACCTCCGAGCGGCCGGCCCGGGATGCGGCCGCTTCGGACCCGATCGTGAACAGGCCGATGTCGTGATCGTTGGTCGACCCCGGCGCCTGCAGGAACACTGCGCCCTTGAAACTCTCAGGCCCCATCGTCAAGCGCCGGAAGCCCAGTACGTCGGTGTAGAAGGCGGCGCTCTTGTCGGCATCGCGGACATACAGCACTGCATGGTTGAGGCGCGTGATCGGCATGGTTCGTTCAACGCCGTGTCGCAAAGCGGCATTCCGCCGCCACGACCGTGTCAGGCGAAGCTGACCCGGACCGTCAGCTCCTCGGCTGCGCGGGCGACCGTGAGCTCCAATTCGGTGCCGTCGCCGTCGAGCGCCTCGTACAAGGCATCGATCGACGTCAATGCAACGCCGCCCGCGCTGAGCAGGACGTCACCGCGCCGCAGGCCTGCCTTCTCAGCCGGGCTGCCGTCTTCGACCCCACGCACGAGCAGCCCTTCGACCTCGGGCAAGCCGGCGGCCGCGCGCAACCGCTTGGTGACCTGCGGCGGTGCGATGGCCGTGCCGAGCCGGCGGCGCTGCGGAGCATTGCCCTTCGAGAGGGCGTCGATCCGCTGTACCAACTCCTCGGTCGCGGCGATCGCCTGGTAGAAGCCCTCCTGCACCCGATTCGTGTTCACTCCGACCGCGCGCCCCTCGCAGTCGAGGACGGGACCGCCCGACGAGCCGCGAGCCAGTGGTGCCGTGTGCTCGATGCTGCCCGGGATCCGCCGTCCACGCGGACCGCGGAACCCGCGCCCAGTCGAGGAGATCGTTCCGATCGTCGCCCGCAGCCCCCGCCCACGTGGGTTGGAGAGGGCCACGACAACCTGACCGATGGCAACGGGGGTGTCGGACCATTCGACGGCGGGAGCGCCCCCGGTGTCGACAGCGATCACGGCGAGGTCGCCGTCGAGGTCGACGCCTGCTGCTTCACCGATAGCACCTCGTCCGTCGGCGAAGGTGACGAAGGCCTTCTCCACCCGGATGTTGTGGGCGTTCGTGACGACCAAGCCGTCCGCCACGACAAGGCCGGTTCCGTGGCGGTTGACGCCGACGACGGACGGCCCGACCTTGTCAGCGACGGAAGCAATGGTTGCGGAGATTTCTTCAATAGCGGTCATGGTGGCGCCTCCTGAGGAGAGTAGCTTGTAACTTGCATGTTAGAAGTAACTGCCCTGGGATGCAAGCGCGTGGGTTGGTGGAGGTGTAGAGATTGGCGGTGCACGAGACCGCAGCGGCGCTGTCAGCCGCGCTGCAACGAGTCGGCGACCGCTGGACCCTGCTCGTGGTATCGGCCCTGCTCGACGGAGCCCAGCGCTATGGCGAGCTGCAAGAAGCGGTGCCGGGCATCGCGACGAACGTGCTGTCGAGCCGCCTCAAGGAGCTGGAACGGCAGGGCCTGATCGCGGTGCGGCCGTATTCCGACCGCCCGTTGAGGCTCGAGTACGAGCTGACCTCGGTGGGGGCCGAGCTGGCGGACGTCATGAAACTGCTCGCCTCCTGGGGAGCAAACTCGCTGAACGACACCGGGGACTCGGGCCCGCCGCCAGCCGGCAGGAGCGATGCTGAGCCATCGGAGGTTGGGCCGCCGGCTCACTCCTTGTGCGGCACGCCGCTGGAGGTTCGTTACTGGTGCCCGACCTGCCAGCAGGTCGCCGAGGATGACGATGAGGTGTGGGCGTGACCGTCGACGCCAGGATTCGGACCGGGCCGTTCGTCCCGTTGCCGCCGGGCGATTCTGGGGGTGTTCAGCGCTCGGCGAGCGTCAGCGTTGGCAGAGGATCTCGCCATGGATCATCACGAGCCAGGCGTCGGGCGCTTCCGCCCAGCGGCGCCAGCCCTCGGCGATCCGGGTGAGCTCGTCGGTGTCGGAGAGCCCGAGCTCGATCGCCCGCTCGCCGAATGTCGACGAGGTCGTCCGTTCGGCCCACAGATCCGCCCACCACTCGCGCACCTCCGGAGTGGCCGCGCACCAGGTACTGGCAGAGCAACTGACACCGGAGAAACCTGCCTCCGTCGCCCACGACAACAGCCGCCGCCCGGCGTCGGGCTCGCCACCGTTGCGCCGGGCGACGCTGCAGTACAGCTCCAGCCAGCGGTCGAGCATCGGTTCGTGGGGCCACCACGCCTGGCCGTGGAAGTCGCCGTCCCGCGCGGCGACGGTTCCTTCGGGCCGGCACACACGCCGCATCTCGCTGAGGACCTGGACCGGGTGCGGCACATGCTGCAGCACTTGATGAGCGTGGACGACGTCGAACGTGGCGTCGTCGAACGGGAGTGACTCGGCATCGGCCTGTTGGAACTCGACGTTGCCGACGCCAGCCTCCTCGCACGTCCCGCGCGCCTCGTCGAGGATGCCGCCGGCGGCGTCGATCGCGACCACGTGCCCAGGCGCGACGAGCTGAGCGAGGTCACGGGTGATCGTCCCGGGCCCGCATCCGACATCGAGGAGGTCGATCCCGGGCCGCAGGAGCGGCAGAAGGTAGGCCGCTGAGTTCTCAGCGGTCCGCGACCGGTGGGAGCGGAGGACGCTGTCGTGGTGCCCGTGGGTGTACACGACCCAATCTCGTTCTGCCCTAGCCGGCGCGGGTGAGCTGAACGACAGGGATGACCCGGGTCGTCTTCTCCTGGTACTCGCCGAAGCCGGGGTACATCTCCGCCTGTTTGGCGTAGATCCCGTCCCGCTCGTCGCCTTCCAGCGGCTTGGCGGTGGCGTCGAACCTGTCGGTGCCGACCTCGACGGTCACGGTCGGATTCGCCACGAGGTTGTGGTACCAGTCCGGGTTCGTCGGGGCCCCCGCCTTCGATGCGAACACGTAGAACACGCCGTCGCCCGGCAAGTACATCATCGGAGTTGTATGCCGCTTGCCGGACTTCGCGCCCGTGGTCGTGAGGAGCAGTACCGGGGCGCCTTCGAACTGGCCGCCGACCTTGCCTTCGTTGGCCCGGAACTCGTCGATGATCTTTTGATTCCAACCTTGGTACTCGGGCACGGCTGCCTCGCCTTCGGGTCGCGGATTCGTCGGCGCCTGTCTTAGCCGAAGGAAGCGGTTGGCCAGTCCGCTGTCGCTGGAGCGCTGGTTCGCCACGCCGGGAGAGGTCGGGAAGGATGTCGGGCGTGGAGCCTCGCGACGCCGGTCTGCGCCCTGTCATGGAACGACGGCTGAGCTTCGACGGGGTGGCGGAGATCTATGACCGGGTGCGGCACTCCTATCCACCGCAGGCGTTGGCCGACCTCTTCCAGTTCTGGCGCAAGGGGACTGGCGATGCGGCGTCTCCGCCCGGAGCTGCGTCCCGTCCGGGCTCCGCATGGCGGGAAGGTGCCGGCGTGGGGATCGACGTCTTGGAGATCGGGCCCGGAACCGGGAAGGCCACTCGGGCTCTGCTGGATGCCGGAGCGCGGGTCACAGCGGTCGAGTACGGCCCTCGGCTGGCGGCGTACCTTCGGGAGCAGCTCGGTGACTCGCCGGCGCTGAGCATCATCGGGGGCGCGTTCGAAGAGGTGGCGCTGCCGCTATCAGGCTTCGACCTCGTGATCGCCGCGACAGCGTTCCACTGGATCGACCCCGCCATCCGTATCGCGAAGTCGATCAACGTCCTCCGCCCGTTGGGCGTGCTGGCGACGCTTTCGACGGTGCAGGTGAGGTCGGAGGTGGATCGGGGTTTCTTCGATCGGACGAGCGCGATCTATCGCAAGTATCAGAGCGACGAGGTCGCCGATGACCAGCCCCCGGCGCCCGACGAGGTTGTCCCGGGGGAGTTCATTGACTTCCAGGAGCACCCAGGACTGGCGGACGCCGAGCTCCGGCGTTACCGGTGGGACCAGTCGTATACGTCGGCCTCCTACGCCGACCTGCTCCGCTCCTACTCGAACATGCAGGTCATGCCGGCCGGGGCTCGAGAGGCGCTGATCAACGAGCTGTGCGCGCTGATCGACGCGGAGTTCGGGGGAGTGGTCGTGAGGCCGCTCGTAATCGCCCTGGCGATGGCGCGGCGGGCTGTGGGGTGATGGTCGGCACCGGATGGGAGTCCGGTGCAAGGGTGGCTCGATCTGTGGCCCCGGCTCCGCCTGCGGCACGCCGGTGAGTAGGCTGAAGGCCTTGGATCCGTCGCTCTGGCGATCAGAACCAACGTAAACGGCGGGTTTGCGTCGGTCTGCAACGCCAGAGTGGCGAACCCAGGGTTGGGGCAGTGGAACTGCCAAGATCGCCGGCTCACTAGCCGACGGGCCGCTAGCTCATCGGGTAGAGCAGGGGACTTTTAATCCCAAGGTGCAGGGTTCGAGACCCTGGCGGCCCACCAGATACTCCCTGGTCAAACTCAGTATTAAACTGGCTCTTCTGACGCATCCGTGGGTTCCCTGACCAGCTGAGAAGCGAGCAACGCCGCCTCCTGCCTAGGTTTTCGGACTGTCAAAGGTTCGAGAAACAGAGCGAGGAGAACGGCATTGCTCG
>JBEKLQ010000093.1:0-16802 GCA_050010115.1 Acidimicrobiales bacterium
GCTCCGGTGCGGTAGCGGCTGGCCCATCAGCTGCGAACTGCCGAAGCCGATCGACGACGGCATCGGTCAGCTCCGGCGGTCCCTCCACGACGGCGGTGTCCCCAAACCCGACGATCCAGGACACGAACGCCTCCCGGTCGCCGGCTGGCAGGCGGAGCCGCACACTGCCGTCGTCGTCCCATCCCGCGATGGCGTTCGTGGGCGCCTGAGTGGCGACGACGCGGGCCTGGCGTGCATCGACTCGTACTTCCGCGATCGGGACGCCCGCGTCCTGACCCGTGGTGTTCCAGGGCAAGAACCGGATCTCGTCTCTCAAGTTCGCGCTCGTCGGTGGCTCGAAGGTCCCCGCCTCGCCCGCAACCGGGGCCGTCTCGAACCGATCGACACGAAACGTCCTCATCGCGGCCCCACCCGCGGCCGTACGATCCCGCCCGACGAGGTACCAAGCTCCGGCACGGAACACGAGGCCGTAAGGCTCCACCTCCCGCTCACGCCCGTGATACCCGAAGCTCACGGCTGCGTGCAGGCGCAGCGCCTCGTGGATCGGCCCGAGCTGTGGCAGCGACGGGAGCACGGCCACAGGGGCCACACCAGGACCATCGCCGGCTGCCCGGAAGCCCGCACGGCCGAACGCCGCCTCGCTGACCGGCCCGCCGAGCTTCGCGATGGCGTCGGCACCGGCGGCGCCGCCGAGTTGGACCGCAGCGATGGCAAAGGCCAGCGCCTGTTCTTCACCCGGGTCGAGACCCAGCTCTGGCAGGTAGTAGTCGTCTGGACGGATACGGTAGCCAACCTGCTGCTCGGAGTCGACCGGCTCGATCGTGAGCGGGATGCCGAGCTCGCGCAACGCCCGCTTGTCCCGTTCGAACGCTTGGCGTCCCGCCTCGACGCCCTTCGGGTACCCCGCCACAGTCCCGGAGATCTCCCGCAGCGTGAGCGGGTGGCTCGTCTCGAGGAGAACGAGCACGAGGTTCGTCATACGCTCAAGGCGATCGACACGCTTGGCTGCCGGCATCGGCAGCATGGTAGGGCCGGCGGCAATCCATTCCGGACGCACGCCCGTATGCCCCGTCGTGGGAGGCGCGATGGCGAGCACTGATACGCGGTCCGACGAGGCGTTACTCGGCGCGATGGCAATCGGTGACGAGAGCGCTGGCGTCGCGTTCGTGCGGCGATACCAGCGCCGAGCGTTCGGCCTCGCGCTGTCGATCCTCGGCGATGCCGATCTCGCCGAGGACATCGCCCAGGAAGCACTCGTGCGGACGTGGCGCCACGCCCAGGTCTACGACTCCCGCCGAGCCTCGGTGACCACGTGGGTGCTCACGATCACGCGCAACCTCGCCATCGACGCGCTGCGAATGCGGCGCCCCGTCCCGATCGACCCGGACGACATCATCAACCTCGGCATCGCCAGCGGCGAGCCGGACCCGAGCGACGTCGCCCAGCGTACGGACACCACGGCACGGGTCCGGACCGCCCTCGCATCGGTCCCCCACGAGCAGCGGCGGGCGCTCGTGCTCTCCGCGTTCTACGGGTTCACGGCTGAGGAGATCTCCCGGCAGGAGTCCATCCCGCTCGGCACTGCCAAGACGCGCATCCGGGCCGGCCTCGGCAAGGTCCGCATGCTGCTGGCGGCCGAGGGGTCCTACGAAGGCGCCCTCGCCCCACCACGGGCACCGAGCGGCACGTCCCGCCCGATGCCCAGTCAGCCTCAACCGGCCACCGAGCCAGCCGACCCACCATTACCGCAGGAGCACGTCTCATGACCACGCCCCACGACCCCTTCGCCGACAACATCGGCCGAGGCGCGAGCACCGCTGGCACCGCTGGGGCGGGTGACCGGGGGCACCTCACCGGCTGCGAGTTCCTCGACTCAGTGGCCGCAGAGCTGGCACTCGGCTCGCTCAGCGGTGCGGCACGCTCGGTTGCGTTAGCCCACCTCGACACTTGCGACGACTGCCGCGGGCTCGTCGAAGAACTCTCGACCGCCGCCGACGCGCTCTTGCTGGTGGCGCCCGAGGTCGATCCGCCAGCGGGTTTCGAGGTGAGGCTGCTGGCGCGGCGCGCGAACGGTCTCGCGACAGCTGCGGTTGCCCCTGCCCCTGTTGCCCCTGCCCCTGTTGTCCCTGCCCCTGTTGTCCGTCTTCGCCGGCGGGCGCGGGCGGTGCTCGCCGCAGCGGCTGCCGCCATCGTGATCGCGGCCGCAGGCGTGGCCGTTGGCGTCGCCGTCGCCCCGCAGCGGAGCCAGACAGCAATCAGCAACTCGCAAGTCCGGGTCGCCACGTTGCGATCCGCCACGAAGTCAGCCGTCGGCGACGTCGTGCTCACCGCTGGCAGTCCCTCTTGGGTGCTCATGACGTTGCACCGGCCCGGCTGGTCAGGCTGGGTCTACTGCCTCGTCAAGGAGAACGGGCACTCCAAGCTCGTCGGGAGTTTCTGGGTGCACGACGGCTCGGGTAGCTGGGCGGTACGCCTCGGCGGTTCCGGCTCCGACGTCACCTCGGCCCAGGTCGAGTCTTCGAACGGCTCGGTCTACGCCACCGCCGACTTCACCAGCTGAAACACCGGAGCCGTACGCGGCACCACGGCCCTGACAACCAGTACTCGACAGAAGGAGCTCCCATGCACCAACCAAGAAGACCCGCCCTCACCTGGGCTGCCGGCGCCGGCTTGCTGGCGGCCTTCTCACTCGCCGGAGGTGCCCTGGCCGGCACGGCCGCCCTCGGGTCGGATCGGGTGAGTCACACGGCCCCGCCGTTCCTCTCCAGCTTCCACACGATCACGAAGATCGCCTCCACCGTTCCCTCGCTCGGGACCGGCAAGCCCGGCAACGGTGACGTGAACCCGTACGGCGTCGCCGTCGTACCCCGCAGTGTCGGGAGCCTCGTCGCCGGTGACGTGCTCGTCTCGAACTTCAACGACTCGGCCAACAACCAGGGCACGGGGCGGACGATCATGCAGGTCTCCTCTGCAGGTAAGGCCAGCGTGTTCGCGGATCTCGGCACGCAGGTGAGCGGGCCGGTAGGCCTCACCACGGCGTTGTCCGTCTTCGGCAACGGCGACGTCGTCGTCGGCAGCCTGCCCACAACGAACGGTACGGCGGCCACGGCCACCGCTGGAGCGCTCTACGTGCTCAACAGCACGGGCAGGCTGATCGAGACCATCAAGGGCGGCGACATCAACGGCCCCTGGGACATGACGGCCTACGACGGGGGCGAGTTCGGCGTCCTGTTCGTCACGAACGTGTTGAACGGCACGGTCGCGGCCCATGGGAAGACCTGGCGAAGGGCACCGTCGTACGCATCGTGCTGGATTTCAGCGTTTCGCCCCCGAAGGTGGACCAGGAGTTCATCATCGGGACGGGTTTCGATGAGGCGACGAATACTGCAGCCCTGGTGCTCGGTCCGACGGGAGTTGCGCTGGCCCCCAACGGAACGTTGTACGTCGCCGACACGATGGCGAACCGCATCGCCGCCATCCCCGACGCGCTGTTCCGGGTGACGCCGTGGGGCACTGGCACCACGATCAGCCAGGGTGACTGGCTGAACGCGCCCCTAGGGCTGGCGATGGCGCCGAACGGCGACGTGCTGAGTGTGAACGGTAACAACGGCTACATCGTCGAGACAACCCGCGCCGGCTACCAAGCCGCCTGGATCTACCTGGACCACACCGGGTCGGAGCCCGGGGCCGGCGCCCTCTTCGGACTCGCCGTGCAACCCGGAGACAAAGGCGTGTACTTCGTCGACGACGACTTGAACACCCTCCAGCTGTTCCACTGATCCACCGCCAGTCCGGCCGGTCACCCGCCAGTCCCGCCGGGCACCCGCCCGGTCACGATCCCCCGGGGAAAGCCAACTGCCCCCGGTCAACCCAAGCCACGCTGCGCTCGGATTCGCCCGGGCGCAGCGGCGCGTCTCGGCTCAGATCCCGAGCCGAGCCGAGTCGAGGGCGGCTTTGGCCGCGTCCGGTCCCTCGATCTCCAGCCGGACCGCTCCTTTGCGCCCGAACAGGAGCAGCACCAGCTCCTGCGGGCCGCCGGTCACGACGGCAACCGGATCGGCGGCCTTGGCGACGACCGAGCCGAAGCCCGGCGCCACCAGCTCCAGACCGGCGCCACTCAGCCGTCGTGCCATGATCCGAGCGAGGCGCTGCACCATCCGCCAGAGCGCGGCGTCGAGATCGGCGTAGGACCGGGGCTCCCAGCCCGCCTCGGCCCGACGGACATCCTCGTGGTGCACGAAGTACTCCATGACGTTCACCTGCGCGTCGAACAACCGCATCGGGTACGGCGGACCACTACGCACGCGGGTGATCAGGCCGCCGTAGCCGAGCTCCCGTTTCGCCTTCTCCATCTCCCGTTGCGTGATGTGCGCGAACGGTGGCAGGACGATGCCCGGTGAGGCGAGCGGGCGACTTTCGCGCACGAACAGGTGGGCCGCAAGATCCGAAGTCGTCCAGCCCTCGCAGAGCGTGGGAGCCAGCGGACCTCGAGCTTCGAGGAGGTTGCAGAGGGACTGTCGTTCGGACTGTGCCAGGGACTGTGCCATTCCAACCACGGTACCTTCACCGCCGTTCGCCCCGAGCCCGCCCGCCATGCGCTAGACACCCACGTCATGGCAGAACGGCAGATCCTCGCCACGAGTGGCGGTATGTCCATGACCGGCAGAGGCGGAGTGTTCCAGTGGCGCCTCGGTGGGTTGATTCGCCACGCCCTGCGCCTGTCAGGCAAGCAGCAACCCCACCTGTGCTTCGTGAACACGGCGTCGGGCGACAACGATTCCGGCCTCCGCGGGTCTTACGCGGCGGCGGCGGGTTTCGACGTGTTCCCTCATCACCTCCAGCTGTTCCCGATGCCGAACGTCGACGACATCCCGGACTACCTCGGCTCGATGGATGTGATCTGGGTCGGGGGCGGGTCGGTCTCCAACCTGCTCGAGCTGTGGCGCCTGCACGGCGTCGACGAGGCGATGCGCCAGGCCTGGGAGTCCGGAGTCGTGCTGGCCGGCGTGAGCGCCGGTTCGCTCTGCTGGCACGTCGGCGGCACGACTGACTCGTTCGGGCCGGAGCTCCGGACGATCACGAACGGGCTCGGGCTGCTGCCCTACGGCAACGGTGTGCACTACGACAGCGAGGAGCAGCGCCGGCCACTCGTCCAGCGCCTCGTGGCCGCCGGGACACTGCCCCCCACGTTTGCCACCGACGACGGCACCGGCCTGCACTACATCGGGACCGAGCTCGTCGAAGCCGTCGCCGAGCTGCCCGGGCGTTCGGCCTGGCGAGTCGAGTCGGAGGTCTCTGGCGGGGTCACCGAGACACGCCTGCCGACGCGGCTGCTGGACGACTGACTGCGCCAGAGACCCGCTCGGGCAGCTCGAGCCGGCGCGCCGGACCTGCCGCCGGTGTGACGGGCGGGACACGCGGGCCTGAATCCGCCGCTTGCCACTCGATCGGCATCTCCGCGCCGCTGCAAGACACTGTCCCTAGCCGGCGGCCACCACGCTCGCTTCGTGGTCGAGCAGCCACTTCTTGAGGTCCAGTCCACCGCCGTACCCGGTGAGGCTTCCGTTGGAGCCGATCACTCGGTGGCACGGCAGCACGAGCGGGATCGGGTTGCGCCCGTTGGCGAGGCCGACCGCCCGGCACGCTTTCGGGTTGCCGACCCGGGCGGCGAGCTGCCCGTAGCTCTCGGTCTCGCCGTAGCCGATGTCGCCGAGAGCGAACCACACCCGACGCTGGAACTCAGTGCCTGCTGGTTGAAGCGGTAGCTCGAAGTTCCGCAGCCCATGGTCGAAGTACGCCTCGATCTGGTGCACCGCCTCTTCGACTGAGTCGGGAGTGCCACGCCGGTCGGGGTCGAGCGCCGACTCGTCGAACGACTGCGGCAAGCCGATGAAGTGCAGCCATTCCGAGTCGCCGGCGACCAGCATGTGGCCGACGGGAGTGGGCGTCACCCACCACTCGTCCTTCTCGCCCAGTCTGGGGTTCACGATCTTGGTCACGTCACACGCTCCTTCGTTGGTCCACGATGTCAGGTCGATCACCGTCATCCGGTCGGGCTCGCCGCCGGGGACGGGTCGGCGAGGCCCGACCACAAGTACTGCAAGGCGTACGCCCGATACGGCCGCCACTGCTCCGCCAAGGCCGTCACCTGGCGCTCGCCACCGGCGAGCCCCAGCCGCTCGAGGGCGCGCCGCACGCCGAGGTCGCTCGGCATGAACGCGTCCGGGTCGCCCAGTGCTCGCATGGCGATGTAGGCCACCGTCCACGGCCCCACGCCCGGCAATGCCAGGAGTTGCGCGGCGACAGCACGGCGGTCCGTGCCGGGATCCAGCGCGACCGCCCCGCCCGCCAGCAGCTCGGCCAGCCCGATGAGAGCACGCGCCCTCGCCGCCGGCATCGGGAGCTCGCCTGCAGGCAACCCGGCGATGACGTCGGCGCTCACGAACTCACACGCCAGCGTGCCGACCGGCACCGCCAATGGTCGCCCGTGGGCCGCCGCCAGTCGCCCCGCCAACGTCCTCGCACCCAAGACGCTCACTTGCTGGCCGAGTATCGCCCGGGCGGCCAGCTCGTTCCCGTCGACGTGGCCGGGGATCCGGAGCCCAGGCCGAGCCGCCACGGCACCGCCGAGCACCTCGTCGCCGCCGAGCACCTCCACGACGGACGCCGGGTCCGAGTCCAGGTCGAACAAGTGCCGTACCCTCCGCACCGCCAGCGTCAGGTCACGCAGGTCATCCAGCCGGAACGAGCACCGCAATGCGCCGTCGCCCCCGTCCCGCACCGTCACCACACCGGAACCGTGCGGCAGCGTGAGGACCCGCGAGTAGTGCTGCGAGTCGCCTTCCTCCACACCCGGGATCGCCCTGTCCGCAAGCCACCCGAACAGCACCCCCACCGGGAACGGCTCCCGGTACGCCAGCCTCAACGTGACCCACCTCGGTCCGGCCCTGCCCGCGGCGCCGTCGGTGGCGCGGGCGGTGGCGCGGGCGGGATCACCGACGACCGGTCCGGCGCTGCCCGCGGCGCCGTCGCCGGCGCCGGCACGCAGGCAGTCCGTGCCAGGAGCCAAGCCGACCCCACGGCGCCGAGCACGGTCTCGCATATCGCTCGGCGACTCGCTGTAGATCTGACGAATCGTGTCGTTGAACTGCCGCACGCTGCCAAAACCGGCGGCGAACACGACCTCCCCGATCCGCAGGTCAGTCGTCTCGAGCAGGATCCGAGCTGTCTCGGCGCGCTGCGCCCTGGCCAGCTCCAAAGGCCCTGCTCCCACTTCGGCGACGAGCATCCGTTGCAGCTGGCGCGAGCTGTAGCCGAGCCGCCGGGCCAGGCCACTGACTCCTTCCCGGTCGATCACGCCGTCGTTGATCGATCGCATCGCCCTTCCCACTACGTCGACCCGCCGGTTCCACTCCGGTGATCCGGGCGCGGCGTCAGGCCGGCAGCGCTTGCACGCCCGGAAGCCCGCCCGCTGGGCCGCCGCCGACGTCGGATAGAAACGCACCCGGTCACGCCTCGGCTTTACGGACGGACAACTCGCCCTGCAGTAGATGCCAGTGGACGTCACTCCCGCGAAGAACCACCCGTCGAAACGAACGTCACGGGCCAGAAGGGCCCGGTAGCAGAGGTCGGCGTCCTGCCCCACGGCCGATCCCGAGCCAGGCGGGACGCGCCGGGGCACGGGGGTCGCAGCGTTCAGAACCGGTGTCACGAGAACGAGTATCGCAGAGGGGTGTGTCGGCGGTCTGGCGGAAATCGGACATGCTCGTGACCAGGGGTGCGGGCGGGGCTGGTTGCTGGCAGAATTCGACGATGTTGCGAATCGGGACGATCGTGATCGGCGCTAGCGACGTGCAACGAGCAGCAGCCTTTTGGAGTCAGGCGCTCAACTACGTCCCGAGCCACGAGGAGAGCGACGACGACTGGCTCGTCCTGATTTCGGCGGACGGATCAGGGCAACAGATCGCCATCGACGCGAGCACGACACCTTCCGAGGCGATCCCGCGCGTCCACCTGGATCTGTATCCGGACGACGCCACCGGGCAAGCCGAGGAAGTGGAGCGCCTCATCTCCATCGGAGCTGAACGAGTCGACTGGGGGCTCTACCCGGACGACCCCGACTTCATCGTCCTCGCTGACACGGAAGGGAATCGCTTCTGCGTGATCGACACGAGCCAGGGCGGCTGAGGCTCGCTCCGGCCCAGCACTTCGGGCCAGGTTCGGTATCGTCGGGACGAGACAATGATGCCTACGAGAGCCTCCGGGAGGCAGGAACCATGACCATCGCTCATGCCGAGGTCGCCCCAGCCGCCAACGTCGAGAATGACCCGCTCGAGTACTCGGCATTGATGAGCAAGGTCGTCGCCAAGGCGCTCTTCGTCGCCCTCGAGCGCGAGCAAGAACTGCGCGGGAATCTCTGAGGTGGGTCACTACCGGGCCGTCGGGGAAATACCGCGCAAGCGGCACATCCAGTTCCGCGATGCCGACGGACGCTTGTACACCGAGGAGTTGATGAGCAGTGTGGGTTTCTCGGAGGAGAGCTCGTTGCTCTACCACCGCCACTCGCCCATGGCGATCCTCTCCGCAAAACACCTCGACGTGCCGGCATCCGAGCTGTACGACAACACTCCGCTCCTGCCGCGGCACCTGAAGCTGCACGACTGTCCCGAGGGCGGCGACGCCGTGCTCGGCCGCCACCTGATCCTCGCGAACGACGACGTCCGCGTCTCGTACGCCGTCGCGACCGAACCCAGCCCGTTGTTCCGGGACGCCGTCGGCGATGAGCTCGTGTACGTCGAGGCCGGTTCGGCGACGTTGGAGTCGGTGTTCGGGCGGCTCCGTGTGGCCGAGGGTGACTACGTCGTGGTCCCGAGCCACACGACGCACCGATGGGAGTTGGACGGCGGTGCTCCGGTCAGGATGCTCGTCGTAGCCACCGCCGGCCACGTCAACATCCCGTCCCGCTACCTGTCGACGCGTGGCCAGCTGAAGGAAGGTGCGCCTTACTCCGAGCGGGATTTGAGGGCCCCGGGCGAGCCGCTTATCGAAGACGGCACCGAAGTACCAGTCATCGTGAGGACGAGCAGCGGGCTCACGCGCTACGTGTACGCCAACCATCCGTTCGATGTCGTCGGGTGGGATGGCTGCCTGTATCCGTGGGCGTTCTCCATCCACGACTTCGAGCCGATCGTCGGTCTGGTGCACCAGCCGCCAACCGTGCACCAGACGTTCGCCGGCGACGGTTTCGTCGTGTGCTCGTTCGTGCCCCGACTCTTCGACTTCGCCCCCGACGCCGTGCCGGTTCCCTATGCGCATGCAAACGTCGACAGCGACGAAGTGCTCTTCTACGTCGGGGGCGATTTCATGAGCCGGGCCGGATCGGGCATCGGGCACGGGTCGGTGTCGTTGCACCCGTCGGGTTTCGTGCATGGTCCGCAGCCTGGGAGCGTGGAGCGGGTGCTCGGCAAGGCGGGGACCGACGAGCTCGCAGTCATGATCGACACGTTCCGGCCTCTCCGCCTCGGGCGCGCTGCGCTCGACGTGGAGGACCCCGCCTACGCCTGGACCTGGACCCGCAGTTGAATCCTGTTGCGCTCTACAATTCTGCACATCGTGGACCGCGACCGACTTCGATACCGGAGTGACACGGACGCGACCCGCCGTGCCGGTGGTCCCCACCTCGGCATCGGTGCGGCTCAGGCACTCGCCAAGCTGACCGCGGCGATGATCCTGACCGGGCTCGCCGTCGCCTCGTTCGTGCTCCGGTGGAACCCGTTCCTGATCATCGTCATCGGCCTCGCCTGGGCGATCGTGTTCGCCGGGCTCATCGTGGTCCCGATCGTGGCCGGCCGGGTCGCAGACACGCTCAGCCAGTACGGCCGCAAGGCACCGCAGCTGCCACGCGAGCGCGATGGCGCCCAAGGGGGCGGCGATTCGTGGGACGGTGTCGAGCGTCGCCGCCCACAAGCCACGCCCGACATCGGCCTGCAGCTCCCGCCGACCAGGGGCCTCATGGCGCGGCCGGACGTGCTCGAGACCGTTCCGGGTTTCAACTGGACGGGTCTCGTGGAGGGCGTGGCCGACCGGCTCGAGGGAGCCCTCGGTGAAGGGTTCACCGCACAGGCCGACTTCCCAGCGCTCGTGCTGCGCCACGGGGAGATGGTGCGCCGGGTCAACCTGGGCCTGATCTTCCAGCCGCCCCCGCTCGACGTCGGTGAGCGGGCGTTGCGGGGGTGCCTCAAGATGATGGACGAGGCTCAGATGTTCTCGATGCGTGTGAGGCAAACGACGTGGCCGGACCGCGGGGATGATCGCGACCGTGCGCCCGGCGACCTCGCCAGGCCCCGAGTTCGCCTGGAAGAGGGTGAAATCCGCATGGCGTGGGCCGATAATGGGGGAACCTTGCTGCGGTTGCCGCCGTTGCCGTTCGGCGGTCCGTCGCCGGGGTCACGGGACTCCAACTGGTGAGCTCCTGTCACGGTGATCACACTGGGCGTGCCCGGAGCGCCCCCGCGCCCAGCCATACGCCCGGACCAGACCGGTCTGGCCGTGGGTTCGCCATCGGCTGCCGAGCCGTGACCGGTGGGGCGGCGGGGCCCCGCATGGATCGTTCAGTCGTGCGACGCTGTCCAGGCCAACAAGGCGTCGGCGGAACGGGTGTTCATGATCCGCTCCGGCTGATCGGCCAACCCTACGGCAGCCGCCTGCTCGCAGCCGAGGTCGAGCCACTCGAAGTGCCCGGGTGCGTGCGAGTCGGAGTCGATCGTGACGACACAACCGAGATCCAGCGCGTGCTGCAGCAGATCTTGGGGAGGGTCGCGCCGCTCGGGTCGCGAGTTGATCTCGACGGCGGTCCCGGTCCGAGCACAGGCACCGAACACCTCGTCGGGGTCGAACTTGCTCTGGGCTCTCCCGGTACCGACGAGCTTGCGGCCCGTGCAATGACCGAGCACGTCAGTGTGTGGGCTCTCGATCGCCCGGACCATGCGGGCGGTCATGAGCCCGGCGTCCATCGAGAGCTTCGAGTGGACGCTGGCGACGACGAGGTCGAGCCGGCCCAGCAGCTCCTCGCTCTGATCGAGCGATCCGTCCTCCAAGATGTCGACCTCGATGCCCGTCAGGATCCGAAACCCCCCCATCTCCCCATTCACCTCCTCCACCACATCGAGCTGGCGCGCCAATCGCTCGGCGTTGAGTCCGTGCGCGACGGTCAGCCGCGGGCTGTGATCGGTCAACACGACGTACTCGTAGCCGAGGTCGCGGGCTGCGGCCGCCATCTCCTCGATCGGGCTCCCACCGTCGGACCAGTCGGAGTGCGAGTGGCAGTCGCCCTTCAGCAACGATCGGATCCGCTTGGCATCGGGGTCGAGCTCCGTCAGCCAGGTCGATGACTCGAGCTCGGTGAGGTACGCCGGGGTCCTGCCGGCGAGGGCCTCGGCGATCACGCGGGCGGTCGTGTCGCCCACACCGTCGAGATCGGTCAAGCGGCGCGAGGCGGCCAGCTGCTCGAGCCGAGCACGATCGGTGGCATCGACGGTGGTGGCGGCGCGCCGGAATGCGCGGACTTTGTACGTATCGGCGCGCTCGCGCTCGAGCAGGTAGGCGACGCGGCGGAGTGCGGTGGCCGGATCCATCGTCGGCAGGTTACGGCGCCCGGGCGGGGTACCCGGGCGGGGTACCCGGGCCGTGTGCCCGGGCGGGGTACCCGGGAGGTGTGCCCGGGCGGGGTACCCGGGAGGTGTGCCCGGGCGGGGTACCCGGGAGGTATGCCCGGGAGGTGTGCCCGGGCTGTGTGCCCGGGAGGTGTGCCCCACCGGGATGTTTGGCTCACTGCATGAGGCGGCTGGCCGGCCCGGCGTCGGGTAGCGCCGGAAAGGGGCCGGGCAGTGCCGGCACCGGACCGGTCAGGTCGTCATATCCGCTGCAGCACCCAGATGAGGCCGAGCATCGACCCCGTCACAACCAGCATCCCAAACGTCAAGAGAACAACGGCCATGAGCTACAGGCTGCTCGCGCCCCGCGTCACGAGATCGTCAATATCGTGCCAAGAGCGTCAACAGATTGTCAACGGCCTGCGACGGCGACTCCCGGTTCGTGCTTCGCTTCTCGCCTCGCGATGACGTGGACGTCGACATCTACGTCGGACGCGTACCGGAGAACCTTGCTCACTATCGAGCCCTTGGTCAGCTCCTCCCACCGGCTCCGGCGGCTCGCACCGAGCACGATCTGGGTGATCTGGTGCTCGATGGCGAAGTCCATGAGGGTTTTGGCGGGTTCGTCCCCCGTCGCCTCGTGCCAGTCGGCGCCCACGTCTTCAGCGAGTTGTCGGAGAAGATCCAGAGTCTTGGCATCCGCGCGGTGAGGGTCCTCCGACGAGATCACGTGCACCGCGTGGAGGTCTCCCCTGACGCGGGCGGCGAGGCGAGCGGCCCGCCGGATCACACCATCGGTCCCTGCGGTCGCGTCGACGGCGACCATGATCCGCTCACTCGCATCCCAGATGTCCACGACGTGCTGCCCGCGCAACCGGTCCACCAGCTCCTCGTCCGTCTCGTCGGCGACGAAGCGCAGCGCCAGCTCCCGGAGCGCCGACAGGTTGTCGAACCTGAAGAAGTTGGCGAGCGCCCCCTGGACCTTCTCGGGCGGGTAGATGTTGCCGTGCGCCATGCGTCGGCGGAGCTGCTCGGGGGACGAGTCGATGAGCTCGACCTGGTCCGCCTGATGCACCACCCAGTCAGGGACACGCTCTTGCACCTTGGCGCCGGTCATCTGCTCGACCGCTTCCGAGATCGACTCGAGGTGTTGCACGTTCACGGTCGAGATCACGGCGATCCCGGCCTCGAGAATCTGGAGGACGTCCTCCCAGCGCTTTTCGTGGGGCCCAGAACCGGGAATGTTCGTGTGAGCCAGCTCGTCGATGAGTGCGACGGCGGGCCGGCGGGCGATCACCGCCTCGGTGTCCATCTCCTCGAAGGTAGTGCCGCGGTACTCGACCACCTTGCGGGGGACCTCCTCGAGATCCCTGATCATCTCCTTGGTGAACGCCCGGCCGTGGGTCTCGACAAAACCGATCACGACATCGGTCCCGCGCTTGAACCTCCTCCAGCCCTCGTCCAACATCGCGCACGTCTTGCCGACACCGGCGGCAGCGCCGAGGTAGACACGAAAGCGACCCGTCGGCTCGATGTTGCCGGTGTCGGCAGCGGGGACCTCGGTATTGGTGCCTGGCGTGTCGGACACGGCCCTAACCTGCTGTGGAAGTGAGCACAGCCATCTCCTCGATGCGCCACAACGTGATCGGTAGCGCCGCCTCGATCGGTCTCATGGCGGCACTGGGTGCTGTCATGTTCGCACTTCGCAGCGACTTGAGCGACGCCACGGTGGCCCTCGTGCTCGTCGTGCCCGTGATCGTCGCCGTCGTCCTCGGTGGGGTCTGGGCGGGTGCGGTGGCGGTCGTGGCGGGTTTCTTGCTGTATGACTTCGTCTTCATCCCGCCGTATTACACGCTGACGGTAGGGCATGCCCGCAATTGGATCGCGCTCGGCGTCTACGTCGTGGTCGTCTCGCTGGTCGCTCGAGTGGTCACCCGGCTCCGTCGCGCGCAAGAGCAAGCCCTGGCCCGCCAGCACGACAGCCAGCGCCTGCTCGAGATGTCCGAGCTGCTCCTCGGGGACCGTCCCCTCGATGAGCTGCTCCCGCTCGTGGTGTCGATCATGAGGGACGCGTTCGGGTCCGAGGGCGTGGTGCTGCTGCTGCCGCGCAACGGAAAGCTTGAGATCGTCGCATCATCGGGGCGGGAGCTGACCGAAGCCGAGTTGCGCAGCGTCACGCCGGAGCCTGGGATCCGGTCCGCGCTGATGCCCGAACAGTTGCCAGGGGCGACCGAGACGATCGTGCTCGCCGCCACGGGACGTCCGGTCGGGCTGCTCGGCCTCGTCGGCCCGGCACTTCCGACGTATCGGCGGGGGTTCGCCCGCGCCTTCGCCAACCACATCGCCATCGCCGTGGAACGGGCTCAGCTGCGCGAGCAAGCTGTCCGTATGCACGTCCTGGAGGAGGTCGACCGGCTGCGGGTCTCGCTCGTGGGGGCTGTCTCCCACGACCTGCGAACGCCGCTCGCCACGATCAAGGCGTCCGCCTCGGCCCTGCTCGATCCGGACATCCCGTTGCCGAAGGCGGAGCAGGCCGAGCTGCTGGGCCTGATCGACACCCAAGCCGACCGTCTCGCCCGGCTCGTCTCCAACCTGCTCGACATGACGAGGATCGAAGCCGGAGCGCTCATGCTCCAACAGCAACCTCTCGATGTTCACGAACTAGTGGAGGAAGCCGTGCGGAGCCTCCGGCCGTTCGTCGACGCCCATCGCGTGACGCTGGACGTGCCCGAGGATCTTCCAGCCGTCAATGCCGACCACGTGCTGGTCGGTGAGGTTCTCGTGAACCTGCTCGACAACGCAGTGCGCTTCGCCTCTGATGGCAGCCCGATCGCCATCGTGGCTCGGAGAGTCGATGGCATGGTCGAGATCAGCGTCTCGGACCGCGGACCGGGGATCCCCGTTGCCGACCGGGCTGCGATCTTCGAGCGAGGGTACGTGCGGCGGCCTGGGAGCGAGGACGCCGGCAGGGGGAATGGCGCCGCTGCCCGTGCCGGTGCCTCGCCTGCCTCAGCAGCCGGTGCCGGCGGTGGCTCCGGTCTCGGTCTCGCAATCGCCAAGGCGTTCGTGGACGCTCACGGCGGCACCATCTCGGCAGACGAGGCTCCCGGTGGCGGAGCCCGCGTGTCCTTCTCGCTGCCTGCGGTATCGGAGCCCTCGAACAGGGCTGAGCCGAGCATCGGATCGGAGCGCTGATGCCCAAGGTGCTCGTCGTCGACGACGACCCTGCTCTCCTGCGTGTGCTGCGCATCGCCCTCGTGGCCAGCGCTTATGACGTGGTCACTGCCACGAACGGCGCCACCGGGATCAGCGAGGCCGCGCTGCATACACCCGACGTGGTGGTGCTCGACCTCGGCCTACCGGACATCGATGGCATCGAGGTCTGCCGGCGGATCCGAGAGTGGACCGAGGTCCCGATCATCGTGCTGTCCGCCGACGGCACCGAGGGCCGCAAGGTCGAGGCGCTCGACCATGGTGCCGACGACTACATGACGAAACCCTTCGGCATGAACGAGTTGCAAGCCCGCCTCCGCGTTGCCCTGCGCCACCGCCAGGAAGAGGGCACGAGCGAGCTCGTCGTCGGGCCCCTCTGGCTGGACTTGGCACATCATGAAGCGCAGATGTCGGGGGAGGAGCTGGAGCTGACGGGGAGGGAGTTCGGTTTCCTGGCGTACCTTGCCCAGTACGCGGGGAAAGTGTGCACGCACCGCATGATCCTCGAAGCAGTGTGGGGACCGCACTACGTCCGGGACACCCGTTACCTGCGTGAGTACGCATATCGGTTGCGGCGCAAGCTTGGCGATGAAGGCGGGGTGTTCCTCCGGACTCACCCCGGAGTCGGGTACCAGCTAGTAGCGCCCGAGGCGGCTGTCGGCGGGGCGGGCGGTGGTCCGGCGGACGCTCCCGGCTAGCGCTAGTCGAGCTGGCGGCGGCTCGGTCCGGCGCTGTACGCGGTTTGTTCCGACAGTGGGTACAAAACGCGTACAGCGTCGCCGCAGATGCTCCTGCCACGAGGACCGTGGGCGAGATCGATGAGCCGGTCCGCCTGACTCACGAACGACACCTCAGGATGCTGACCGTGCCTGCGCTGCCCGAACGCTTCGGTCACGTCGGAACAGATTCGTTCCGGGTGATCCCGGAGCGTCGCGGGTGCCGTCCGAAGCAGCGTCCAGCCGGCGATTGTGATCAGGTTGCCTCGTTCTCGGTCGGCGGTGAAGGTCCGCGGGTCCGAGTGGTACCGGTAGCCGTCCACCTCGACTGCGACGCGCCAGCGAGGCCAGGCCACATCGACCCTGGCGACAAAACGACCGTCGTGATAGATCCGGTACTGCGTCTCCGGTGCCTCGATGCCGGCACGAGCAAGCACTCGCAGCAGCTCAACCTCGGCGACGCTCTCTGCACCGCTGAGGTCGACTGCCTCGAGAATGTTCCGCAGTCGCTTTGCCCCGGGCGTGCCTTGGTTCGCTCGCCGTACGAACCTCTTGACGGCAGCAACGCTGACGAGCTTGTGAGACACGACGTAACCGAACAGGTCCTCGAGCTCGCTCGACGTGGCCGGCTGAGCGGCCACATCCAGGAGCGTGCGCATGGGTTTCGTCAATTCGATCTCGTCCCTCGTCACTGTCAAGCCAGCGAGACTGCGGGTGGTCGAGTGCACGTGGACCCACGGGCAGGCGGGATACCGGATGCCACGCCGAAGAGTGAGGTGCACAGTGGCGGAGTCGCCGGCCTCGAAACCCCACAGCCTTGCCGCCGTTTGATGCGATATGACACCGCCGGTCGCGGTCGCTGCGAGGGTGATCCTCTCGAGCTCACCGAAGGGTGCCCCCGCGACGCGGTAGACGCCCCGCAGCTCCCGAATGATGAGGCCGTCCGCCGCGAGCTCGCCGAGATCCTTCCGGCTGAGGCCACACGATTGCGCCTCGTTCGTGAGGAGGACGCCACGTCGACTCGCGCTCTGTGCCATTAGCAGCTCAAACCGCCGATGCGTTGCCGTGCGTTGGCCGCTCATCGACCAATCATGCAATCGGGGTGTAACACTCATACTGAGGGTGCTGGTCAACAGCAGCAGCCGGGGAGGGGGGTCCGGGGGGAGGGGGTGGACAACAGCTAAGTCTGTTGAAAACCCTGAGATCCCCAAGCCTTCCTCTG
>JBEKLQ010000094.1:0-16506 GCA_050010115.1 Acidimicrobiales bacterium
TGAGCGTCACGGTCAGGGCGCCACTGAACATCGAGTCGGTGAGTGCAGCGGCAGGAGCGACCTCGGGCTCGCAGTGGGAGATCTTGAAGGGCCCGACGAAGAGGTTGACCTCGGCACCCGAGGTGACCGGGCCGGTCGCTTGCAGGAGCTGAACTCCACCTGCGCCGGCGAGCGACTCGTTGCACTGAGCGGTTCCCACCGGGCAGTCGGCCAACTCGAGAGTGCCGTTGGCGCTCGCTTGCTCGCCTTGTGAGTCGATCTCGACGACAGACGGCAAGAAGGTCGCGGCCGAGGGGTATCGGTGGGACACCTGGTGACTCGACGTCATGGCCGTCGTGCCGTCGCCGAAGGTCCATTGGAACGTGACGACCCGTGTGGAGAAGTTGCGCGACCGTGCGACGAGATCGACGGTGAGCGCTCCGTGTCCGGGATTGATCGAGAGCTCTGCCGTCGGCGCCCCCGACGCCGCCGCCGGCAACGTTCCGGCTCCGGTTGATGCCGCCATGCCGACGGCCAACATCAGCAACCGTGGTGTCCTGCCCCGCCGCACGTTCATGGTCGGCCCCCTTTGTCGCGTCGCACCCCGGCGCATTGGACCACGTTCGCTGTCGAACTACAAGCCCTCGGTTGCCAGGCGGAGCACCTCGGCGCCCGGCAGTCGCCGGCCGTCTTCGATGACCTCGTCGAGGCCAGCGCCGAGCTCACCGCGAAGGCTGGCCACGACCCGCTCCCGAAGTCCCGTCTCGATCCGTTCGGGCTGCTCGCCGAGTTCTTCGAAGAGAGCCGAGGAGGCGCCGAGCAGGACCGCTGCCTCGGCGGCCCTCCCGCCAGCGGTCAGGACCGCGCACATGCCGAGAAGCCCATAGGCGACGAGCGACCGTTGCCCGGTACGCCTCGCCGCCAGCAGAGCGCTGACGAACGCCGGCTCAGCGGTCCGGTGATCGCCGGCGAGACAGGCGGCGAGGCCCACGCCGTACTCGAGAAACGGTACGAGTGCTGCGTCCCTCACGTCACCGGCGATCGCCAGAGCCTCGCTGAATCGCTGGCGCGCCGCCAGGTTGTCGCCCTGTTCGAGATCGAGGACGGCGAGGTTGTTGAGTGCACTGGCCTGGCCGAGGCCGTCCCCGGAGGCGCGGCAGTATCTCAGCGCCTCGGCGTAGTCGGCTCGGGCCGCTTCGGGGTCCTCGTTCTGCGAGGCGGCCGCGCGGACGTCGTAGGCGCGGGCGAGGAGATGAGCTTCGCCGCTCGCCTCGGCAGCTTCCACGGCTTCGCTCGCGAGCGCGGCCGCCGCGCGGCGATCTCCCCGGCGGTCGGCGACCCAAGCCGCCGTGCGGAGGGAGTCGGCTACGAGAGCCGGGGAGCCGAGGTGCCTGCCGATGCGAAGGGCCTCGTCGAGGAAGCGCTGAGCCAAAGAAGACTCACCCCGGCGGAACATCAAGTAGCCGGCGGCGTTCAGCGCGGCGGCCCGCACGGCGGTCTCGGGCGTCGCATCGGTGCGCCCGAGGGCAGCCTGGAGGAGGTCGACCTCGTCGCCGTAGTAACCCCGGCTGTTCCAGAAGCGGCTCACCGCCACTCCGAACCGCAGTGCGAGCGCTGCGTGTTCGGCCGGGGCGATCAGCGTTGCGAAGGCGGAGCGCAGGTTGTCATGGTCATACTCCAGCCGGGTGCGCCACTCGAGCTGGTCCGCTCCGGAGAAATGGGGAGCTGCGACCTCAACGACGCGGAGGAAGTGATGGGCATGGGCGCTACGGGCGCTCTGCCGCTCCTCTTCGTCCATCTTGAGGGTTGCATATGCTCGAACCGTCTCGAGCATCCGGTACCTCGCGGTGATCCCGCTCGTGTCGACCTGGAGCAGACTCTTGTCGACGAGGGACGCGACCACGTCGAGTACGTCTCGGCGATCGACGAGCGAGCAGGCGGCGACAGCCTCGGCTGCCACGAGGTCGAAGCCTCCCGCGAAGACGGTCAGGCGTCGGAGCACCGCACGCTCTTGCTCGTTGAGCAGATCATGAGACCAGTCGATCAAGGACTCCAGCCGCTGCTGGCGGGCGGGGGCGGTGCGGGCGCCACCGGTGAGTAGCCGGAAACGATCGTCGAGGTGGCGCTCGATATCGACCACCGACATCGTCCGCATCCGCGCTGCCGCGAGTTCCAGCGCGAGCGGGATTCCGTCCAGCCTGACGCAGACCGAGGCCACGGCAACCGCGTTGGCAGGAGCGATGGCAAAGTCGCCTCGCTGCGATTTGGCCCGTTCCACGAAGAGGCGGACCGCCTCGTAGTCCTCGAGCGCCGTGCTGGTTGCTTCGGGGCCCGGGACGGACATCGATGGGACGCGGTGCACGACCTCGCCCACGACCCTGAGGGGCGACCGGCTCGTGGCGAGCACCCGAAGGCTCGGAGCCGCTTCGAGCAACGGTGCGGTGACCGCGGCAGCCGCGTCGATCAGGTGCTCGCAGTTGTCAAGGATCAGGAGGTTCGTGCCTTCCGCCAGCCGGTCCGCGATCGTCCTGCTTAACTCGACATCGGGCTGTTCTCGGCACCCGATGGCGGCAGCCAACTCTCTCGGCACGTCAGCGGGGTCCTCGAGGGGAGCGAGCTCGCACAGCCAGACGCCGTCGTAGCCGTCCGCTGCGTCGGCAGCTACCCGCAATGCGAGGCGCGTCTTCCCCGTCCCACCGGCGCCAGTGAGCGTGACGAGGCGTGAGGCTTCCAACAGCGCGGCAACCTCGGCCTGCACGGCCGGGCGCGGCACGAAGCTCGTGAGCTCCGGGGGAAGGTTGTTCGTTCGGCGCCCGAGGCCGACGCGAGCTGACTGTTGCGAAGCGTCGATCGGAGCCGGCTCGAGATCCTGCCGCAGGATGGCCCCTTCGAGGACAACCAGCTCCCGGCTCGGCGCGATCCCGAGCTCATCACCGAGGATCTCGCGGAGCCGTTGGTAGGTCCGCAGCGCGTCGGCTTGCCGGCCGCTTCGGTAGAGTGCCGTGATCAGCTTGGCCCACAGCCCCTCGCGGAGCGGGTGCTCGGTGATGGCGGCCTCCGCGTCGGCGATGAGCTCGTGAGTCTCGCCCACCGCCAGCCGAGCTTCGAGCCAACCTTCCAAGCAGGCGGCTCTCAGCTCCTCGAGGCGAACAGCCTCCGGTTGCGCCCACGAGGCGTGCGCGACCTCTGCTAGCGCCGGGCCTCGCCAGCGGGCGAGGCCGCGTCCGAGGGCGTCGGCTGCGCCCTTTGGATCGCCGTTCCTGAGGAGTTCGCGTCCTGCCAGGGCCTCGCGCTCGAAGAGAAACACATCGAGCTCGTCCGGCTCGACCCTGAGGAGATAGGCACCGTC
The DNA here is from genome assembly GCA_050010115.1 of Acidimicrobiales bacterium. GTDB lineage: Bacteria > Actinomycetota > Acidimicrobiia > Acidimicrobiales > Bog-793 > JAKACA01. The sequence continues at coordinate 3,329 of JBEKLQ010000094.1, forward strand.
CCGGTGCACGAGACGATCCGGACCGAGGACTCTCCGAAGCAGGGACACGTGGCTCTTCAATGTGGAAGCCGCGCTCTGAGGCAGGTCGCCCTCCCACAGGTCTTCTCTCAGGCGCTCGACCGGCACAGGACGGTTGGCGGTGACCAGCAGCCGGGCGAGAAGTCGCCGGCGGACGATGCCGTGAATCTCGATCTCTCCCGCATCGCCGGTCACGGTCGTCGGCCCGAGAAGACCGAACGAGAGATCAGCGCTCGACGAAACCGGGCCGGACGACACCAGGTCCAGTGTCGCAGCCTTCACGGAGCCGGGGAACCACGACGGCGGCCGGGGGGAGGAGGCGGTGGCGGCGCTCCTCAGCCTGGCGTCGCAACCTCGGCGAGCGCGCCGAGCTGTTCGGCCGTGCCGACGCTGACGAGGACGTCACCGGCGCTGATGGCGTCCTCGGGTGATGGGTTCGTGAACAAAACCCCCATCGGGTCGTCGGATCGCCAGCACCAACGCCCCGGTCCTGTCGTGCAGTTGCGCCGAGTTTGGCAGAGGCGGCGGAAGCGGCGGAAGCGCTCCTTGGTCATCGTCGCCGATGGCGACGAGGGCGACACCGATCGCGATCGCCCATCTGTGGGCCCGGAAACCGCGCGTCTGATGGGAGCCGCTTCGTCGCAGGCGCTCCCGGTGCATCACGGAGTCTCGCCCACCGCCGGCGGGGCAAGCGGCGCCGTCCGCGGCGAAGATCCGGATCGCCGGTCCCGCCGATCACCTGCGGCGATGACCGCCCACGCCGTCCAACCGACGGGCAGGGCGAGCCAGTAGCTCACCGCCCGGTAGACGAGCACCGCTGCCACAACCGGCGCAGCGCGACCGCCGCCGTAGGTGACCAGCGTGACGGCGAGGCCGCCCTCCACGAGTCCGAGACCGCCAGGGGTGATCGGAAGGATGGCGGCCAGCTGACCGACGCCGTAAGCGAGGAGGAGACCGGCCCATGGCACGGGTACCCGGACGGCGGCAAAGGCGAGAGCCAGGCAGGCGCAGTCGCACGCCCAGTTGCCCATCGCCCACCCGAGGACCGCCGCCGTGCGGCGACGGCCCAGGCGGATGAGGCGGGCGCGGACGAGGAACCGCTCGGAGGCGGCCTCGAGCCGCCGGGCGGGCCGTCCGGTCAGCCGCCCGACGAGCCGGGCGGCGAAGCCCGCAGCCTCGGCGAACCGTTCCGGCCGGGTTACGAGGGCAGCGGCCGCCGCGATCACCGCAACCACGGCGGCCAGAGCGCCCGCCAGCCCGGCCGTCCCCGCTCCGCTACGACCGGCGACAGCCGCCCCCACCCCGACGGCGGCGAAGAGCGCCAAGCTGATGGCCGCCGCCACCAGCACCGCGACGACCGCCCAGGCGGCAACGATCGGATCGGCGCCTCGTCGCTGGTACTGGCGGTAGCGGTACACGCTCGAGACCGCCGGCCCGCCCGGGAACGAGCCGGCCATGCTGTTGGTAGCGAGCGTCATGCCGACGAGGGGCGCGACCGCCACCTGGGTCCCGGCGGCAGCCAGCAGGTGTCGCTGGACGAGGGCGAAGCACACGAATGACAGGGCCTCGGCGGTAACTGCGGGAAGCACCCACGCCCACGAGAGGTGCCCGAGGCGCGTCCACACGGCGTCCAGCTCGGCCCGGCGTCCCCCCAGTTCGACCACGGCCAGGCTGACGAGCGCCAACCCGACGACGGTGCGTGCCAGCGGATGGGCCACAACGACTGCCACCCCGGATCGGCGGGTGACCTCGGGGTCCGGGCGACCGGTGTCGAGGACCGACCCGGAATGCGGCGGGTCCGTCGACGCCATGGCCCGAAGCTACCTCGTAGTGCGAACCCGTCGTCCGTTACCATGCGGGCTGCCGAGCAAGGAGTCGCCCCGTGGCTGTGGAATTCGGAGGACGCATTGGACGTGACTGGCGGAGCTCGAAGCCCTGGTGGCCGCCCGAGCCGTCGTGGCCCGAGGGCGCCCCGAACGTCGTCCTCGTGGTGCTCGACGACGTGGGCTTCGCCCAGCTCGGCTGTTACGGATCGGACCTCGACACCCCGGTCATCGACGGGCTGGCTGCCGGAGGGGTCCGGCTCGCCAACTTCCACACCACCTCGCTGTGCTCGCCCACGCGTGCCTGTCTGCTCACGGGCCGCAATCACCACCGCAACGCTATGGGTCGGGTGGCCGACCTGGCCATCGGGTTCCCGGGCTACTGGGGAAGGCCCCCCCGTGAGAACGGGTTCCTCTCCGAGGTCCTGCGGGCACGCGGCTACGCCACCCACGCGGTGGGCAAGTGGCACCTGACCCCCGACGACGAGACGCACCTGGCGGCGCCGAGAGGCACATGGCCGCTCGGCCGGGGCTTCGACCGCTGGTACGGCTTCCACGGGGGGGAGACCCATCAGTTCGTGCCCGCCCTCTACCACGACAACCACTCAGTTCGGCCCCCCGCCTCCGTGGAGGACGGCTATCACCTCACCACCGATCTGGCCGACAGGGCCATCGAGTTCCTCGGTGACCTGCGGGCGGTCGACGCTGAGCGGCCTTTCCTCCTTTACTTCTGCCCCGGTGCCTGCCACTCACCCCACCAGGCGCCGCGGGAGTGGATCGACCGCTACCGGGGCCACTTCGACGAGGGGTGGGACGTCTGGCGCGACCGGACGTTGGCCCGCCAGCTCGAGCTCGGCGTGCTTCCCGCTGCCACCGAGCTCTCGCCGCGGCCGCCCTGGGTGTCGGCTTGGAGCGCCCTCGGTGCGCCCGAGCAGGCGCTGGCGGCTCGCTTCATGGAGTGCTTCGCCGGGTTTCTCTCCCACGCCGACGCCGAGATCGGGCGGGTGCTGGACTTCGTCGACCAGCTCGGCGAGCTGGAGGGCACTCTCGTCGTGCTGGTCTCCGACAACGGCGCCAGCGCCGAGGGCGGTGCCGACGGTTCGATCAACGACGTCCGCCTGACCAACCTCGACCCGGCGTCGGTTGACGAGATGGCCCACCGTCTCGACGACATCGGCGGGCCGCTGACCCACAACAACTATCCGTGGGGCTGGACCATGGCCGGGAACACCCCGTTCAAGCGCTGGAAGCGGGAGGTCCACGCCGGCGGCGTGGTGGACCCGTGCATCGTGTGCTGGCCGGGCGGCGACATGGCGGCCGGGGCGATCCGCCACCAGTTCGCCCATGCCATCGACGTGTTCCCGACCGTGCTGGAGCTGGTCGGTGTCGACCTGCCCGACGAGGTCGACTCGATTCCCCAGTCGCCGGTCGACGGTGTGAGCTTCGCGTTCCTACTCGACGCGGGAAGTGCCGACCGGCCCGGTCGGCACGAGACGCAGCACTTCGAGATGTTCGGCTCCCGGGCCATCTACCACGAGGGGTGGAAGGCAGTGACCTACCACCCGGTGGGTCCCATCTACGACGACGGCCTCGATCCCAACGCCCCCTTCGATGAGGATGTGTGGGAGCTCTACCACGTGGCGGAGGACCTATCGGAGGTCCACGACTTGGCGGACCGGTACCCGGAGCGGGTCCGTGAGCTCGTTGAGCGCTGGTGGCTGGAGGCCGAGCGCAACGACGTGCTCCCCCTCGACAACCGGGTCTTGTGGACGCTCACGCACCCCAGGCCGAGCCGTGTCGGGCACCGGACCCGATTTCGCTATTTTGCCGGAGGCGCCCAGGTGCCCGAGCAGGTCGCCGCCAACGTCCGCAACCGGTCGCATGCCCTCGTCGTGGACATCACCGTGCCGGGCGGCGTGGTGCCCGAGGGGGTGCTCCTTGCCCTCGGCTCCGCCCTCGGGGGCTGGTCGCTGCACCTCCTCGATGGCCGTCCGCGCTACGTGCACAACCTCTACGGCAAGGAACGCCACGTGGTCGCCTCCAGCCATCGCCTCGAGCCCGGGCGTCACGTCGTCGCCTACGAGTTCACCAAGGACGGCGGGCTCGGCGGCCATGGCGTGCTCCGCTGCGACGGCCAGGTAATCGGCGAGGGGACGATCGCCCGGTTCACCCCGTCGGGTTTTAACGGCGTGGGTGCCGGGCTCACCTGCGGGTACGAGTGGGGCCCAGCCGTTGGCGAGGGCTACGTCGCGCCGTTCCCCTGCACCGTGACCATTGAGCGGGCCGTGGTCGAGACCACGGGTCCCGTCGTGCGTGACCCCTTGGCAGAGCTGGCCGCCATTCTGGCCGAGCAGTAAGCGGGCCGGCGGCTCTCGTTGCGGCGGCATCTCGGCTCAGTCGGTCGACGACCAGCATCTTCGGTCATGCTCGTCGTCGGAAGGGCCATCTGTCCCGCCGGGTTCGGCCTGAGCTGGAGCGATCAGGTGCCGAGGGCGGTCAGCGCCGCCTGGGCGACCTCCATGTCCTGGCTGTAATGCCCACCGCTTACCCCGACGCCCCCCACGACACGACCTCCGACGCTGATGGGGTATCCCCCGCCGAAGACCACCAGCCGGTCAATCCCTGTCGTGGCGCCAGCGGCGAGCGGGGGATCATCCTTGATGAAGTCGTGCCAGGCATCTGTGGCCATGCTGAAACCCGCGGCTGTGTACGCCTTGTCCTCTGCCACCTGGACCGAGAGCAGCGGCGCCCCGTCCATCCGGCTGAACGCCTTCAGCACGCCGCTCTCGTCCACGATCGCAATGACGAAGGCGTGACCCATCGCCCTCGCCTTCTCCTCGGCTGCACCGATCATGCGCTGTGCCAGCGCCGAGGAGACGCTCGCCTTCTCAAAGATATCTGCCATCTCAATCCTCCTTCGTGGGTTGCGCTAGAGCAGCGAGAGTCTGGTCCCCGGCGAACCGCAGCTCCAGTTCGCGGATCTGCGAGAGCCCAATGAATTCCAGGAACTCTCCGAACGGCACCAACCTTTCCATCGCAGAGGCCGGCGTGCCGCTGGATCGGATGGTTGCCAGTACCTCTCTCACCGCCCGCGTGGCCGCCAGTAGAGTGCTGACGGGGAAGATGACGATCCGGAACCCAAGCTTTTGAAGCCGGGGCAATCCCACCGGTGGCGTCTTGCCTCCCTCCGCCCAATTGAAGAGCAGCGGGACGTCCGTGAGGGTGCCGGCTATGGTCTCGATCTCTTCCTCGCTCTGCGGCGCCTCTACGAAAAGGACATCGGCTCCAGCCTCCTGATACAGGCGCGCCCGATCCAATGCTGCCTGCAAACCCTCCACGGCCCGGGCGTCCGTCCGGGCGATCAAGACGAAATCCGGATCGGTCCGCGCCGCAGCCGCTGCGCGGATCTTGGCCGCCATATCGGCCGGCGGTATCAGCCTCTTGCCCTCCATGTGTCCGCACCTCTTCGGGGCTGCCTGGTCCTCGATGTGTATCGCGGCCACCCCCGCTCGCTCGTACTCGTGAACGGTGCGGATGACGTTGATTGGGTTCCCGTAGCCGGTGTCAGCGTCGGCTATCACCGGAACGCCAACCGCTCCCGCGATTCTCCGGGCATGGTCGACCATCTCGCTCATAGTCAGAAGGCCTACGTCGGGACGGCCCAGGAGGGACGCTGCGGTTCCGAATCCGGTCATGTACACCGCGGGGAAACCTGCTTCTTCTACGAGTCGGGCGCTGAGAGCGTCGTAGGCGCCTGGGGCCAGTATTGTCCCGCCTGCGCTCAACAGATCACGCATCCGACCTGAAGCGCCCGGCGCAGCAGTGAGGAAGTCGCTCATCTGTCCCGTCCTTTGCGGCGAGCCGGCTCGGCGGCCACCATCTTGCCAGAAGACCGGTTGCGTGTTCGGCGGCAACCTGAAGACCCTCGCTATCCGGAGATATAGCCGTCCGGCCCTGACTCAATGGAAACGTGGCCGCCTGCCGACTTTGGCGGTTGCACAGTGGCCTCGATCGACCACTTAGTCCCGTTAGGATTCACCGCAAGTTAGAACGCGCGTAGTACGATGAAGCTGTGGAGGTCGGCCGGGAGGGAATCGCGCGATTCTTCGAAGTCGTGCTGCCCCACCTGAACGAGGTGCAGCGACGGGTGGTGGCAGGTGCTTTCTCCGAGATGCTCGGCCGGGGCGGCAAGAGCGTCGTGGCGGATGCTTCCGGCATGAGCCGCAATACCGTCATCAAGGCTGAGCGCGAGGTCTCCGAAGGCATCGAGCCTTCGGAACGGTTGCGGCCACCGGGCGGCGGCGACAAGCCGCTGATCGAGAAGCAGCCCGGTCTGCTCGAGGCCCTCGACGAGTTGGTCCACCCCGACACGCGGGGCAACCCGATGTCGCTCCTTCGCTGGTGCTCGAAGTCGACCCGGCACCTGGCCGATGCCCTTGTGGCACAAGGCTTCCGGGTCTCAGACGACACGGTCGGGCGCATCTTGAAGTCGCTCGGCTACTCCCTGCAGGCGCCAGCCAAGGAGAAGGAGGGCACGAACCATCCCGACCGCGACGCCCAGTTCTCCTACCTGAACGACAAGGCGAGCGAGTTCGTCGCGGCCGGCCAGCCCGTCATCAGCGTCGACACCAAGAAGAAAGAGCTCGTCGGCGAGTACGAGAACAAAGGACGCGAGTGGCAGCCCCAGGGCGAGCCTGAAGCGGTCAACGTGCATGACTTCATCGATCCCGAGGCCGGCAAGGCCGTGCCCTACGGCGTCTACGACCTGGCGAACAACGAAGGCTGGGTCTCAGTCGGCGACAACGCCGACACGGCAGCCTTTGCCGTCAACGCCATCAGGAGCTGGTGGCAGAGGATGGGATCTGCCAGGTTCCCGGAGGCCGAGCGCCTCCTCGTCACCGCCGATGCCGGTGGCTCGAACGGCTACCGCCTGCGGGCCTTCAAGGTCGAGCTTGCCCGCTTCGCCAAAGAGAGCGGGCTCGAGATCACCGTCTGCCACTACCCACCCGGGACCTCGAAGTGGAACAAGATCGAGCACCGCATGTTCAGCTTCATCTCGATCAACTGGCGGGGCAGGCCACTCACGACCTACCGCACAATCATCGAGCTGATCGCCGCCACCACGACAAAGAGCGGCTTGCGAATCGAGGCCGAGCACGACCACACCGGCTATCGCACGGGTGTGAAGGTCGGCGACGCCGAGCTGGAGGCCGTCCCGCTCACCCGTCACGACTTCCACGGTGACTGGAACTACACCATCTCAGCGGCATGAATGCTCAATCCATCCCGCGAAGCGCCCTAACCAGGCAGGGACGCCCGTTCACGCGCTGCCAGGACCACTGCCCTCACCGTTGCATTACCTTACCGAGGGGTAAACGGATGCAGTCCGCACTGGCTAGGCTGCACGGCGGGCCGCCGGCCCCATCGGCTGCGCGAACGGAGGCCTTCACATGAGCGATCTGCACGCGGACGTGTCTTTGCTGCTGCAACTCGACCAGGTCCACAAGCCGTCAGTCGCTGCGCGCCGGTTCGCGTACTCAACCGAACTGGCCAACGTGCTGAAGGACGGACGGTTCTTCGACGCGTACTCCATGGACTCGGTCGAACGCTTCTACATCAACGAGATGGCGACGTACTTCGAAACTCTGGGCATGCTTCGTTCCAAGGGGATCGTCGACGCGGAGCTGGCGCTGGACTGGTCCGGCGCTTTGACCGCCTGGCGGGTGGTGGGCCCAGTGCTGCTGGAAGCCCGGGAGGTGTTCGGGATCCCGAGCCTCTGGACCGACTTCGAAAATCTGGCGCAGGCCCAGGCGGCGAGTATGGAGTAGAGCGCTCAACGGCTGGGCACCGGAGAAACGGCGGGCCGGTCCGGTCGTGCTGGCGTTGCGGCTCGTGTGGGCGGTCATGGCGCCCAAGGGTCCACCGCAAGTTAGTACGCGCGTAGTACGATGACAGGATGGAGGTCGAGGGAGAGAGGCTCGCGCGATTCTTCGATGTCATCCTCCCGCATCTGAACGAGGTCCAACGCCGGGTCGTAGCCGGAGCGTTTGCCGAGATGCTCGGCCACGGGGGCAAAAGCGCCGTGGCGACGGCCTCAGGTATGAGCCGCAACACCGTGATCAAGGCGGAGCGTGAGGTCGTGAGCGGCATCGCTCCGTCAGAGCGCCTGCGGGCACGGGGCGGGGGCGACCACAAGCTCATAGACGAGCAGCCCGGCCTGCTGGAGGCGCTCGACGAGCTCGTCCACCGCGACACCCGCGGGAACCCGATGTCACTGCTCCTGTGGGTCTCCAAGTCGACTCGCCACATCGCGGACGCCCTTGTAGCGCAAGGCTTTACGATCTCGGACGACACCGTGGGGCGCCTCTTGAAGGCGGCCGGCTACAGCTTGCAGGCGCCGGCCAAGGAGAAGGAGGGAACTGGCCACCCCGACCGGGACGTCCAGTTCAACTACCTGAACGACACCGCCGCCGAGTTCGCGGGCGACGACCAGCCCGTCATCAGCGTCGACACCAAGAAGAAGGAGAACGTCGGCGAGTACGCCAACGGGGGCAGGGAATGGCAACCGAGGGCCAGCCTGACGAGGTCCTCGTCCACGACTTTGTCGACCCCGAGGCCGGAAAGGCCGTTCCCTATGGGCGTACGACCTGGCGAACAACGCGGGCTGGGTCTCGGTGGGCGACAACGCCGACACCGCGGCCTTCGCCGTCAACGCCATCAGGCGCTGGTGGGACAACATGGGCAAGGCCCGTTTTCCTGACGCCACCAGGCTCTTGGTCACAGCAGACGCCGGAGGGTCGAACGGCTAGAGACTGAAGGCGTGGAAGATCGAGCTGGCCCGCCTGGCTGCAGAGACCGGACTCGAGATCACCGTCTGCCCCTACCCGCCCGGCACCTCCAAGTGGAACAAGATCGAACACCGCATGTTCAGCTTCATAACGAAGAACTGGCGGGGCCGGCCGCTCGTCACCTACCGGACGATCGTCGAGCTGATCGCGGCGACGACGACAAAGACAGGGCTGCGCATCGAGGCCGAGCACGACACGACCGGCTACCGCACGGGTGTGAAGATCAAGGACTCGGAGCTTGCTGCGGTCCCGCTCACGCCTCACAAGTTCCACGGCGACTGGAACTACACGATCACATCCGCGTCAGTCCACTGACATGACGTCTCTTGCGCAATCAATCGAGCGGTGGACCCTTAGGCCGTGGTTGAGCATGTGGCTCCGCCGACGGTCACCATGATGGCCTCACCCGGAGTCGTGTTCCAGAGACGGATGACCGCGTATCCGGAGTCGTCCGTGTAGTAGCTGTAGGTGTCTCCCGAGTCTGAGGCCGTTGCCTTCTCGCCCGGCTGGTTCGAGTGGACGTAGACGTCGTAGTCACCCGCGTACCCGTCGTTGGCCGAGGACGCGCTCGCTTGGCACCAGGCTCCAGCACCCGGAGCCGCCGTGGTAGCCGGGGCTGAACTTCCAGTGGAGTCACGCGAGCTAAACGGAGTGGCACCCTCGAAGTCGGAAGTGACGGTCCGAGCGATCGGTCCGACAAGGGCCGGATCGTTGGTGATGATGCCGAGCTCGCGGTTGTAGTTGAGGCTCGAGTCGGAGAAGTTCTGGCTGCCCACGAACGCTGTCGTGGTGTCGGCGACGATGACCTTGGCGTGGATGTACAGGGACGCATCGCTGGAATACGTGCCCACCTTCACACCCGCGGCCACAAGGTCGTCGAGCTCGCTTGCCCAGGACGACGAATAAGTCATCACGACATGGACGTCGACGCCGCGCCGGGCGGCGGCTTCGAGAGCATCCGCGACGTCAGAGTCGTCCATCTCCTCGTTCTCCACGAGCAACGAGTGCTGCGCTGAACCGATGAGGGCGAGGATCGGTGCCTCCGCGCCGGGAGACCAGACCAGGTTCGTACCCGTCGGGCCCGTCTGAGGAGGGCCCGAGTTGGTCCAGTCCATGCCGAACACCTGCTCGATCGCGGCCACGTCGGCGGGGTTCGTCGTGACAACGGCGAAGTCCCGCGAGCTCGCGTAGTACTCGCTCGTCAGATTGAGGGTCATGATCGCCGACGTGTGGCGATCGACCGTGATCGTCTTCTGATGGAAGATGGTGCCCGCCGGCGCCCAATGGACCTGGACTCCGTGCGACCTGAGCCCGGAGTAGGCGGCGGCGTTGACAGATGCGCCGGAGTAGTCCTGGTCCAGGAGCACCCGAACGATCACGCCGCGTGCGGCATCGGCCTCGAGGATGTCGACTGCCTGCGGATCCGCGAGCTCGTACATCGTCATGTCCAGGTCGTGGCGGGCGCTCGACATCAATGAGTAGATCGGATGCATGCCGTCAGTGGGCTCGGTAACGAGCGACCAGGTCGCGCCGGTCGTGGCGGGAGTGGCAGTCGTCGTCGTGGCCTTCGCCGGACTCGACCGCCGCGGCCGGGTGGTCGTCGAACGTCCATGCGCCGGGGATGTCGTCGGGGTCGAAGTCGTTGACGGCCGGGAAGGTGCCGGTGCCGTCGTGCTCGGCTTGGCGCATGATGTGGTGACGAGGGCGACACCGATCGCGATCGCCCATCTGTGGGCCCGGAAACGGTGCGTCTGATGGGAGCCGCTTCGTCGCCGACATTCCGGGCGCATCGTCATCGCCGCTGACTGTACTCAGGCGCTGTGTCAGCTCGAGTTCGTTGGTCGAGGAGGCGACGTCAAGCTAACAGCCAATGTGTAGTTGCCCACGGTCGCCGTGCGCTTCACCGTGACTTTGCCCGTGAGATCTTCGTGGATGCCCCTCCCACGACGACGGCGCCACACGGTCCGAGCACAGGCTGTCGAGTCGGCCCGAGCCGGCAGCGTCACCCCCTCGGCGTATCCAGGCGACGAGACCATCGGGGCAGCCCCCTCTTGCGCCTGCCCGAATGAAGAAGCCCATTGACGTCTCCAGTTCGCCTCACTATCGTGCGCTTTGACCACGCGAGGAGATCGGGGGGAGACAAGCGTGACCGACACCACCGCCATCCGGCAACGACGCCGTGCGCCGGTTCCCGTCGCGTTAGCCAGGCGGTAGCTATCGTCGGCGCGGTTAGCTAGATAGGCCGAGCGTCAGCGCCCTCTCCGGGCTCACCGGCGTGGGCGGTTGGCTGGTTCCGATCCGGAACCCGCTCCGCTCCCGAGTCTACGCACGCGCCCTCCGCCGCATATTGGAACTTGCTAGCTAAGAGTCCAGTTCCGCATCGATGTGCGAGGGGCAGCGCAATTGCGTCGCAGTGCAGTTGAACTACTCGTAACACTCACGTCCCCGTTCACAGAAGGCCAAAGATGGTAGACAAAGTAGAGATTCCGGGAAGTGACCGAGCCGAAATGCCAGGCGCCCAGCTTCTTGGCCCGGCGTCGCCCGACGATCGCTTCACGGTGTCCATCACCGTCCGTCAGCGTCCGGACGGCGCGCGACGTTCTCACGAATACGCCCAGCTTCCGCCATCGCAGCGTCCCCGGCTCGATGAAGAGGCATTTCAATCTGTCTATGGTGCCGATGAGGCTGACATCGAGAGGGTTGTCGCCTTCGCCCAATCGCATGGCCTCTTGGTTGAAGAAGTGCTGCCGCAGCGTCGAACCGTTCGAGTCTCGGGGACGGCTCAGCAGTTCAACGAGGTCTTCGACACGCCACTGAGGATGTACTCCTATAGAGGCACCACCTTCAGAGGACGTACGGGCCGGGTGAGCGTACCAGCTGAAGTCTCGGACGTGATCGAAGGAGTATTTGGACTCGACAACCGTCCAATCGCTCGCCATCGTAGCCAAGTCGTCGCTCCCCGCGTTAGCACCACCAACCAGCTCACGCCCCTTGAGGTCGCCGTGGCGTACGACTTCCCGCCGGGTGTAGATGGAACAGGGCAGTCGATTGCCATCGTGGAGTTTGGTGGCGGCTATCGTGCATCCGACTTGACCACCTTTTTTGGCGGACTAGGACTGGCCTGCCCAACGGTCGTGCCCATAAGTATCGACGGTGCTCAGAACATTCCTACCGATCCCCCGCCCGTTCCGCAGAACCAACCGTCAACGCCCGGACTTCCTATAGTGTCTGGAGTAGTTCCGGATGGAGGTCCAGTGAACGGCGGCTCTTCGGTCACCGTGACTGGGAGCGGTTTCACTGGAGCTACCGGTGTCAACTTCGGTGGCACTGGCGCGACCAGCATGACGGTGAACTCTGATACTCAGATCACTGCCGCCAGTCCACCAATCGCGACGGACACCGCCGCGGTTCACGTGACAGTCGTAAACGCCGTTGGCTCGTCCAACCTCAGCTCTGCGGACGTATTCATATACAATGACTCAGATCCCGAGGTCGCCCTCGACATAGAGGTCGCTGGTGCGATCGCTCCAGGGGCCCGTATCCTCGTCTATTTCGCTCCGAATACGTCGGCTGGCTGGCTCGATGTCATCAAGGCTATCGTGAACGATTCCACGAACCTCCCTTCGATACTGTCGATTAGCTGGGGTGGGGCAGAAGACACTCAATGGACCACCCAACAGCGGAGCCTCCTCGAGACAGAGTTCGTCGCCGCGAGCCAGAAGGCGCAGCCGATGACGATCTTCGCTGCGGCAGGCGACAATGGGTCAAGTGACGACGTCTCTGACGGAGTTGCGCATGTCGACTATCCGGCCTCGAGCCCGAACGTCACTGGTTGCGGTGGGAGCGCTCTGACACTTGCCGGTACTGCATGGGGGAGCGAGATCGTTTGGAACAATCCCTCGACTGGGAGTGGCTTTGCAGACGGTACTACGGGAGGTGGTGTCAGCGTCGAGTTCCCCCCACCCACATGGCAGTCAGGCGCGAGCGTGCCAAATAGCGCCAACGGTGGTCAACCGGGCCGCGGTGTCCCGGACGTGTGTGGTCATGCAGACTCGTACGCGATCGTCCTTCGCGGAAACACAGTCGGCATAGGGGGGACAAGCGCTGTAGCGCCGCTGTGGGCAGGGCTTGCGGCGCGTTGCAACCAACAGTTGAATAGGTCGATAGGACCTTTGAATGACAAGCTATATCAGGCGAGTGTGGTCTCGACATTCCACGACGTGACCAGTGGTAGCAACGGCAGCTACAACGCCGGCCCGGGGTGGGATCCTTGCACAGGACTTGGCAGCCCAGACGGTTCGAAGCTGTTGGCCGCTCTCTCATCGGCCAACCAGCCGACGGTGACGGGCCTCACCCCAGCCACCGGTCCGACGGCCGGGGGCACGACGGTGGTCATCGCCGGCTCGGGGTTCACGGGGGCGACCGACGTCGCCTTCGGCCAGACGGACGCGGCGTCGATGAACGTCGACTCCGACACCCAGATCACCGC
>JBEKLQ010000095.1:0-20730 GCA_050010115.1 Acidimicrobiales bacterium
CTCCCTCAGGCAGCGGCACTGAGCCAGGCCGCCAGGGGCTACACCTTGACCTGGAAGGTGATCGACGTCAGCGAGGTGAACTCGTCGGCGGTGCTGACCCCCGAGGTACCGGTCGACTGGCCCTCGAGATAGACCGAACCGTTCGGATAGATGACCACAGCGCCGGTGGCACCACCGAAGGTGTACGTGGTCTCGTACAGATAATGGGACGGACGGTCGCTGGAAGGCAGGACGAACGCCGGCCCGGTACCCGAGCTGGCAGCGATTCCGCCCGCGAGGTGGACCACACCGTACTGGTCACGGGTGACGGTGGCTTTGCCGGCGCTGAACGAGTTGCCGGCCCAGCCGTTCTCCAGCTTCAGGCTGTTGGCGGCCAGGATGGAGCTCTTGGCCCGGAAGGTGATGCCGGCCAGGTTGGTGTAGCTGCCTGCGTCCGAACCGTCGGGTATCACGTCGCCCGCGGGGTTGATGTACACATATCCGGTGGTGCCGCCAAAGGTGTAGGTCTCGATCCACGTGTCAGACGGCGGCCGGTCGGCCTTGGGTAGCACGAAGGCGGTGTCGCCGGCGGTCCCGCTCTCTAGGGAGCCGCTCAGGTGGACGATTCCTTCGGAATCTATGGCCGCGGCGGGATCACCCGTGCCGTAGGTGGGATCGGCCGAGGCCCATCCGTTCTCGAGAGTGGGGTACGAGTTTGTGAGGCCCGACCCGGCCGAGGGGAACGAGATTCCGGCCAGGTCCGTGTAGCTGGACACGTCCGACCCTACCGGGTAGGCGGCACCGGACGTCGAAATGATCAGGTATCCCACCGTGTTGCCGACCGTGTACGTGTCGACATATATGTTGCTGGCCGGGGCGTCCCCAGCGGGAAGTGTGAACGCCTCGGTATCCGAGCTTCCGCCTCCCAGGGAACCGCTCAGGTGCACGACGCTGTTCCCGTCGACGGCCACACCCGGATTACCGGTCGAATACGTCCCGTTCTCCGACACCCAACCGTTCATGAGTGTCAGCTTCTGCACCGGCGGGTTGGCGGGGGCAGCCGACGCCGCTCCGGCGCTGCCGACGACCCCGATTCCTCCCAGGGCAACCGCGGTACAGATGTTCGCCAAGCACGACTTCCGGTTCATCATCGGCTCCTGTCCCCCGTGACGCGGCCTCTTGGCCCGATGTCCCGCCCGAAGAAGAGGCGGTCGAGCCACAAGTAAACCGGTATGGCCTTGTCCGTCCCTAAGCTACCAAGCTCGGGCGGCCGTGGAGGACAAACATTGTCCGATCACGCAACACACTGCCCATATCGTTCAACCCCCAGTTGGCCGAGACTTCGTCCCTGGGGACGTTCCTTCGCATCCGGAGTCGCAATCGAGGTCGTCGGGAGCACCCAACCGGGCCCTTCTGGCCGAACAGAGGCACGCAGAACAACACGGCCGACGCCTTCCAAACGCGCCCGAACGCCGGCTGGGCGCCCCTACCACCGGCACGGTGATCCGCTATTCACGGCCGGAGAACGGGAGTGCGAACTTAGGCAAGCGCGCCCGAGCGATCCATCGGCACGTCGCAACGTCAAGGAGAATCCGCTCCCGGCAACCGCTCAATCAGACGGCTCGGTGTGTTCCGAACTCGCCCGCCAACTGCGAGCCTGTTTCCGAGTCAGGGCCCGTGGACAGGCTCAAGGTACGATCAGCTGCTCCCGAGGTCGCTGATCGAGTGCCACTCTTGCGCCAGGCTTGGCTCGACCGTGCCAATGCCGATGTGCTGGACGAAGACCGCGAGAACGTCGTCGACTCCCGCTGCCGAGGGCGAGCGGATCGCCTGGATCCCCAGCGCGTGGGCGACCACGCCGAGCGCCTGGCACTCGCTCCAGTCGGGTCCGGTCAGCACTTGTCGAGAGATGCCGACGCGGCGCGCGTCCTCTGCGGCAGTGAGGTCCAGGACCCGCTCCAACTGGATCTCATAGCGATACAGGACTCGCGGCAGGAGGTTCTCAACACCGATCCCCTGCCGTTCTCCCAACCGGCGCATTTCCGCCACTGCGCAGGGCCGACTGGTGCAGAGATACAACACCGCGAAGCTGTCCGGAGGATTGAACCGCCCGCCGTTCAGTCGCGCGCCCTCGCCGCTCAGTGGGTCGTGAAGCGGTCCGAGGTGTCGCCAGCCCGTGCCAGCGAAGGCCGACCGAGGAGCGTCGGCCACACGATGCGGATCAACGGGCACGCTCCTACGCCGTCACGCCCTCGGCTAAGGCGAGCACCGCACCGATCACCCGCCGGTACTCGCCGTCGGCGATCAGTTCGAGTGGCTTCTTCCAGTCGAGCTCGGGGTTAGGGCTTCGCAGCCAAAGCCGGGCCGGCTCGTCCCTGAGCACGTTCCTCAACTGGTCCACTACTGCCTTCAGCTCGAGCAGGCGGTCCTCCGCGTCGCGGCGCGGAGCGGCCTTGGCTCCTGCCCAGCGACTGACGCTTCGAGGGGTCGAGCCGGTGATCCGAGCCAGGTCTCCAGCGTCGATGACGTGCGTGTCGATCAGGTCGTCGAGCACTCCGCTCATCGTGACCATCGTCTGATCTCCTTACAGTCCTGTGATTCACACTCTATATGTCCTATACTATGTCGAGAAAACGTCCACGGCAACGTCTCGCGGCGATCAGGGCGGGCCGGTCCGCATCTGGATGCATGAAGACCGCTTCTCACTGTCCGTGACTGTTCGCGACCACGGGTACACCCGACGTACCGATGCTCGCGTGTCCTGGTGTGTCCTGTGGGTGTCCTGGCGCGAGAGGAGCCCTCTCGAAGAGGGCTCCTACCTGCATGTTTACATGCTGAATTGGGTGGAGGTGGCGGGAGTCGAACCCGCGTCCTCCGGCTTCTTGATGGGACTTCTCCGAGCGCAGCCGGTGGAGAGTCTCGAGGCCCGCCCCGCCGCCGGCGTCCGGGCGAGCCTCCAGCCGACAAAGTTGTCCTCATGCGACGTGTCAGCACCGCCGCTCGAGTAAGCCCCACAAGATGACGCCTGCTACCGACCCGTGGGGCTGGGGCCGGACAGACGTTGCCGTTATTTAGGCGGCAAGCGCGAGCTGGTGCTCGGCGTTTGTGTTGGTTTCCGGCTCTTTAACGTGGCTCCGGAGACCACGGCTCGCTTCTCCCACCTCGACGACCGAAGTCGAAGCCTGTCACCCCCAAGGGTGTCACGGTGCGCCATCAGGTACCCGGCCAGCCCGCACCACTAGCCGACTGGACACCATCCAGGGTACCGGCGAACGGCGCGACCTGCACCTCGCGTCGGGCGATCGGTCCGAGAGTGCGGACACAGTCCGCCCTCGCTGCGAGCTGGCGGCCGGCGGACAGCCACCGAGACTGCTCACCGATGCCCGGACGCGGAACTCGGGGGGGATTCGGCCCCACCAGTTCGCAGGCTTGTTACTCAGGCGCTCATGGCGCCTGGACGACTCAGCTGATCGTGCCGGAGACGATCGTGAGCTTCTTCAGGCCGTTGGCGCTGTTGCAGGCGCTGAGGAGTTGATTCTCGGTCTGCTTCACGACGGCCGTGGAGCTGCCCGAACCTGCATACGAACCGGTCTGGGTGGATTTGTACTTGATGGTCGGGGGAGACGAGCCCGCGATCTTTCCACGCGACAGCGTGAACTTGGTGTTGGTGATCTTCGACGTGGTCGAGCTGGTCCACTTGACCGTTCCGATCGGGTTGGGGACTGAGGCCAGCAGGCTCTCGCAGCTGTAGCTGCCCGTGATCGAGCCGGACACCTTGCCGCTCTTGACGGTGGCTCCGCCTTGGGATGTGTTGCCCGTGCAAGCGGAAGCAGTGACTGAAAGTGTGATCTTGATGTTCTCCGGGGTAGACAACTCCAAGCCCTTCGTTGGGGCAGCCACCTGCGACGCTGTGATCTTGCCGGCGATCTTGCAGGACACTGTGCCGGTCATGGTGACGGACTTGTGTGGGCGCACGGAGGCGTTGGCTGCAGTCGTGCTCAGAGCAACCGAACCGAGTGAGAGCGCGACGAGCGAGAGCGCGAGAACGTGCTTTCGAATCACGAGTGGGTTCCCCCTTCTTGCGGCGTGCACCCGCCGCCCGTCCGGCAGCACGAAGGCAACAACACCTATAACTATTCTGCCGGTAAGTTACGATTCAGTCAAGTATGGCGCGAGAGAGTTCTTCGCGAAGTTCCGGTTTCGTCACATTGCTGCCAAAGGGCTTGCCGCAACGACAATCCGGGCAATCGGTTTGTCAATGAGAATGCCGATCAGCAGCGGGCACCCCGTTGAGCCGGCTGGCCCGGGTGTTATCGGACTCGACCCGCGCCGCGAAAGTGTCGTCCGACATCAGCGCGGCGCGAGTGACGACGTGGACTCGACCCGCGCCGCGAAAGTGTCGTCCGGCGAACACCAACGCGGCGCGAGTGACGATCGGGAATGAGGATCACCCGCCGTGCGTCCAGCTCGGCGTCCCGGGCGGCGATCGCATGTCGCTTGTCGTAAAGTCGCCGGCCCCGCGCCAGCGCAATCTCGACCTTGGCCTTGCCGTCCTTGAAGTACACCGAGAGCGGTACGAGCGTGAGCGACTTCTGTGCCACCTGACCCGAGAGCTCGTCGATCTGCTCCCGGTGCATGAGCAGCTTGCGCGGTCGGTCCGGATCGAAGCGCCCGTAGCCAGACGCGTACTCGTACGGTGCGACGTGAGCCCCGAGTAGCCAGGCCTCACCATGGTCGATACGGGCGTAGGCGTCTTGCAAGGCGACGTGGCCGAGGCGCAGCGACTTCACCTCGGCACCGAGCAGAGCGAGGCCGCATTCGTAGGTCTCGAGGATCTCGTAGTCGTGACGGGCACGCCGGTTGGAGGCGACGCGATGGATCCCGGCGAGCTCGTCGGCGCGAGCCCGCGCTTTGCGTCCGGATCCCTTCGCCATCGTACGGACGCTACTGGTGCGACTACCAACAGGCGGACGCCGCTGCCGCCGACGCACTGCTGCGGGCCCGGGACCGACGTGCCGGCAGGGCGGCGCGGTATGCGAAACGTGCTCGCGGTGGGCAGCTTCCGCACGCCGCGTCGGTGCCCTCCGTGCTCGGCCAGGCTCGTAGAGGTCATG
Organism: Acidimicrobiales bacterium; assembly: GCA_050010115.1. Taxonomy (GTDB): domain Bacteria; phylum Actinomycetota; class Acidimicrobiia; order Acidimicrobiales; family Bog-793; genus JAKACA01. Next base: position 5,094 of record JBEKLQ010000095.1, read on the forward strand.
ATCTAGGCATGTTGGAGGAGATGCAAGGGCACGACGCCACGTCCGGCTCTTCGCTGAGGCTCACGAGCGCCCAGCTCGCCACGATGGTGGCTCACTGCATCCGCTGCGTGCCCGAGGAGGGTTGCGGGCTGTTCGTCGGGGACGAGCACGGAGTCGTGCTGTCAGTGCATCCGACCCGCAACGAAGCCCGGTCTGCGCAGATCTACAGCGTCGACGCCCACGATCACCTGCGGATCGATCGAGAGGCCGAGGACGCTGGTCTGTCCATCATCGGCGCGTTCCACTCCCACACTCACACCGATCCGTGGCCATCTCCGACTGACGTGCGCCAGGCCCCCGACCCCACCTGGCACTACGTCGTCGTCGGCCTGCGGCACGAGACCGCCTCCACGAGGTCGTACCGCATCATCGACGGGAACATCTTCGAGGAACCGGTCGTTGTTGTCGACAAGTATAATCCGACCTAAGTAGTCAACTTTTCCGGAGGGTCTTTGTGTCCGTCGCAGTCCGCCTTCCCACCGTGCTTCGTACCGCAGCGAGCGGCCAGGCCGTCGTGACGGTCGACGGTGGCACCATCGGTGAGGTCCTCGAGGCCCTTCAGCGTGCCTATCCGGCGATGTCCGGCCAGGTGCTCACCAACGAGGGCACCTTGCACCGGTTCGTGAACGTGTACGTGAACGACGACGACGTGCGGTACCTCGACAAGCTCGACACCAAACTTGGCCCTGACGATGTCGTGTCGATCCTGCCGGCAGTCGCCGGCGGCACCCACTGAGTCTCGGCGCCGGGGAATCTTGACACTCAGGCCACGTGCGACTTCTGACGCGGGCTAGTTCCACGTGGCTGTTGTTCGCAGCATTCTGGAGCTGATCGGCAACACGCCGCTCGTGGACGTATCGGCGCTCAGCCCGAACCGAAACGTCGCCATCTATGCGAAGCTCGAGGGCCAGAACCCAGGTGGATCGGTCAAGGATCGTCCCGCTGTCTCCATGATCGAGGACGCCGAGCGCTCCGGTCTGCTCGAGCCCGGGGCGACCCTCGTCGAGCCGAGCTCAGGGAACACCGGTATCGGGCTCGCCATGGTCTGCCGGGTGAAGGGCTACCACCTGAAGGTCGTCCTCCCGAGCAACGTGTCCATCGAGCGCCGCCAGCTGCTCGAACTCTGGGGTGCCGAGATCATCGAGTCCCCGGGAGGTGAGGGTTCCAACGGCGCAGTGCGTATGGCGCGGGCGCTGAGCGAAGACCACCCTGAGTGGGTCTTCCTCTACCAGTACGGCAACCCTGCGAACCCGAAGGCGCACTATGAGGGCACCGGGCCGGAAATCTGGCGAGACTGCCCGGAGATCACCCACTTCGTCGCGGGGCTTGGGACGAGCGGGACGTTGATCGGCGTCGGGACCTACCTCAAAGAACAGAACCCTGCGATTCAGATCTGGGCCGTGGAGCCCCCCGCAGGTGAGATGGTCGATGGCTTGCGAAACCTCGACGACGGCTACATCCCACCGATCTTCATCGACGGAGGTGGCCCTGACCTGCTCGATCGCAAGACGATCGTCGGGCCGAGGGACTCGATCGAATGGACGCGGCGCCTCATCGACGTTGGCGTGTTCACGGGTATCTCATCCGGCGCTGCCATGGCGGGAGCGGCCAAATGTGCGGCGGCGATCGAACGCGGCGTCATTGTCTTCCTTGCCGCTGATGCGGGCTGGAAGTACCTGTCGACTGGCGCCTGGACCGGGGACATCGACGAGGTCGCCGAGCGGGCCAAGAAGATCATCTACTTCTGAGCGTTCGGGCGTCGCGGGCTGGTAGGTGCCAGTCGTTGACCACGTAGATTGACCTCATGTCAACCGAGCCCTTGAAACGTCGAGACGGGCGCGCCCCCGATGAGCTGCGCCCCGTAGAGCTGATCAGGGACTTCACGGAATTCCCTGCGGGTTCGGTCCTGGCCGTGATGGGCAAGACCCGCGTGCTCTGCACGGCGTCGGTCGACGAGGACGTCCCGCGCTGGATGCGCGGTACGGGCAAGGGCTGGGTCACCGCCGAGTACTCCTTGCTCCCGGGCTCCTCGCCCGAGCGCGTCGGCCGGGAGGCTGCTAAAGGCAAGCAGTCCGGGCGTACCCAGGAGATCCAGCGGCTCATCGGGCGGTCAGTCCGAGCCGTATGCGACATGGTCGCCCTCGGTGAGCGCCAGATCATCCTCGACTGCGACGTGCTCCAAGCCGACGGCGGCACGCGGACCGCGGCCGTGACCGGCGCTTACCTGGCTCTGCACGACGCCTGCAGCCGGCTGGTCGCCAGCCACGCTCTGACGACGCACCCGCTCAGCGAGCAGCTCGCTGCGGTCTCGGTCGGGATCGTCGACGCCGTCGCGATGCTCGATCTCGACTACTCGGAGGACTCGCGCGCCGAGGTGGACATGAACGTCGTGATGGCGTCGTCCGGCAGGTTCGTGGAGGTGCAGGGCACCGCGGAAGGCTTGCCTTTCTCTCGGGGCGAGATGGACGAGATGCTGGCTCTCGCTTGCGATGGCATCGGCACTCTGCACGCCGCCCAGGCAGAGCTGCTGTCCGAGCCGCCCGCACCGAGGCCGTGATCCGCAGGTACGTCCTCGCTACGGCCAACCCGGACAAGGCGATCGAGCTCGGGGAGATTCTCGTCGCCACCTTCGGAGATGGCGTGGCGCTCGTCCCGCGTCCGAGCGAAGTACCCGACGTAGAAGAGACCGGCGCAACGCTGGAGGACAACGCCCGACTGAAGGCCGTGGCGCTCGCCACTGCCACCGGCGAAGCCGTCATCGCCGATGACACCGGCCTCGAGGTCGATGCCCTGGGCGGTGCACCTGGCGTCCACTCGGCGCGGTTCGCCGGCGAGCGAGCGACCTATGCCGACAACGTCGCGAAGCTCCTGGTCGAGCTCGACGGAGTCGTGGCCCGCGAGCGAACGGCTCGGTTCACGACGGTCGCGCTGGCCTGTTTCCCGGACGGCTCGGAGATCGTGGCGACGGGCGAGGTCGAAGGCTGGATCGCCACCGAGCCCAGGGGCGAGGCGGGTTTCGGGTACGACTCGGTGTTCGTGCCGGACGGCGGGGAAGGGAGGACCTTTGCCGAGATGACCGCAGCGGAGAAGCACGCGTTGTCGCATCGCGGCCGGGCATTTCGCGCCCTTGCCCAGCGCCTCGCCGTTAGGGGCATGCCTGAGTCGCCAGGCCGGCGGTCATGATCGGCTAGAAAAGACGCCGTGCCGGTCGATCGCAGCATTGTCGGGAAGTCAACTGGTCGGACCAGGGTCGTGATCGAACGAGGCCCCGTGGCCGTGTTCGCCGATGCCGTGAAGGACGCGAGCCCGGTCTACCGGGATCCGCGGGCCGCAGCCGAAGCAGGGTTGCCGGCGATCCCGGTACCTCCGACCTACCCGTTCGTGATGGCACACTGGGGCGCCTTCGCCGAGAGCCAGCCGGAGACGGCTGGCGAGGTGGCATCAGGGATGGCTGCGGTGCTCGGCCCGCTGCTCGCGAAGGGGGGGCTGCTGCTCCATGGCGAGCAGGAGTTCGAGTACCACCGGCCCGTCGTCGTCGGCGATGTCCTGCTCGGCGAAGGCAAGGTGGCCGACGCCTACGAGAAGCAGTCCGGCTCCAACACGCTGACGTTCGTGGTCGTCGAGACCGCCTGGACCGACGACGCCACCGGTGAGCCGGTCGTGACAAGTCGCACGAACTTGCTGGTGAGGACGTGACGGGGAGAGGGACGATGTTGAGCTACGACGAGATCGAGGTCGGTTCGCAAGCAGCCGAGCGCCGTCACACCCTGACGAGGACCGACCTCGTGAAGTACGCCGGTGCGTCGGGTGACTTCAACCCCATGCACCACGACGAGATCCTGGCGACCGCGGCGGGCATGCCGTCGGTGTTCGGGCATGGGATGTTCTCGATGGGTTTCTTGTGCTCGGCGCTCACGGACTGGGCGGGGCCGGGACGCGTGGTGAGGGTCGGGGTGCGGTTCTCGAGGCAGACCTGGCCGGGAGAGACGCTCGTCACCGGGATCGTGGTCACGGGCAAGCGCGAGGAGGAGGGCCGGCGGCTCATCGACGTCGAGTGCACGCTCGCCAACGCTGACGGCGAGCGCAAAGTCGTGGGTTCGGCCACGCTGCTGGCCGCCTGACGGCCTACGGCTCGATGGCGTCGCCCATCGTGCCGAGCGCCGGTGCCCCGAGCTCGAGCAACGCTTCGTGGAAACGGCGCAGCGAGAATCGGTTGCCCCAGGTGGCGATGGCCTCGTCCCGGAGCGCCATGATCTCGAGCTTCCCCCAGGTGTATCGCCCGTACGTCGGGTCGTAGGTCGCGCGGGTGGCCTCGCTCCGGGCGGCCGGCCCGAAGAGGAAGGCGTCGGTCTCGAATCGCCTGGTCGCTTCGTCCACCGTCATCGTGCCGCGGTGCACACCGAGGGCAGCAGCGAGCCTAGTCACGCGGACCAGCGCCTCGATGCAAACACCCAGGGCGAATCGAGGGTCTGCGGCATGGAACCCAGCCTCGACCATCAACTCCTCGCCGTAGTGTGCCCAACCCTCGACGAAAGCGCCCGAGCAGAGACTGCGCCGGACGTCGCCTTTCGCCAACCGCCTGAGCATCCGCCCGTGGGCGAAGTGACCCGGTGTGACCTCGTGCACCGTGATCGCCGGCAGGGTCGTGGCGCTGAACTGCGAGCGCCAGTAGTCCTTGGCCTCGTCGTCCCAGGAGTCGTCCGGCAGGTTGACGTAGTACCAGGCGGGCGCATCCGCCTCGTACGGCGCTGTCCACGACATCATCGCAACCACATAGCGACGCGACGGGGGTGCGGGGCCCACCCGGCACTCGCCGCCGAGCTCGGGGAGCAGGTCGTGCTCGACGGTGAACGCCGAGGCCTCGTCGATCAGTGCGCTGGCGGCCGAGTAGATGCCTTCGTCGTCCGGGTGGTCCTTCACGAGCTCGGTGATCAGCTCGCCCGGCGGTCTTCCCGGATCGATGCGCTGGCACTGCTCTTTGAGCCTTGCTCGTAGCCGATCGCGTTCGGCGTCCGCCCGCTCCTCGAGCCGGCCGAGATCCACCGGCATCCCTTCCGAATCGCCGAGAAGTCGCGCGAGCACGCCCGATCCCAACGCGGCTTCCGGGTTGCCGTTGCTGGCGGCATCTTGGATCCGGGTCAACAGGCGCCGGTGTGCTGCAAGAGCCGGCTCGTTGGTGGGGTCGATCCCATCGGCCAAGCCGGCGATCGCCCCGACGAGGGCCTCGGCTACCGGCGCCGGCACCGAGTCGAGCGCCTCGATCGACGCGTCGATGGCGTCAGGCCATTGGGCGAGATGTGCCGCCTTCGCCGCTGCCCGCTCCGACTCCGGCGCATACTCGCGGTCGTAGCAGGCAAGGTCGAGGTTGGCGAGGTGCACGAGAGGGTTCCATCGGTGCATCTCCGCGAGCTCGAAGCTCGCCCGCAGCATCGCTTCCATCGCCGTCAGGTGGGCTTCGTCGTGCCGGTCGCGTTGCTGCTCGTCGGTGCCGCTCGGGCCGAGTTGCCCCAGGGCGGCGTCAACTCCCGCCGGCGACAAGTCCATGACAGCGCCGTCGTAGTCGTGCACGCCGGCGTACTCTCTTATCTCCGGGACCATGAGTTCCCAGATCGCCTTCACCCGGCGGCTCACCATGGTCGCAACTTGGGAGATCGCATGTGGGTCTCCATTCGCCGGCCTGTGATTGTCTGAGATCCCCTACCAGGCAATCCGGAAAGGTGGTCCATTTTCGGTCACGCTATCACCGGGGGTTTTGGCTCCTCGGGTCTGTGCTGCCCCCAGACGGGCCGCGACCGGCGCCATGACCTGCGAAGACCGGGAGCCGGCAGGGCTTGACGATAATCTCAGCGGGATGGTGAACCGGTATCGGTGTGGTGCGTGCGGGAATTTGACGCGTTTCGACGTGGTCTCGAACCGGCGGACCCGGGCATTCCATCACTTCAGCATCGGTGGCGAGCTGTCGGTCGAAGAGACCGAGGTACTCGATGAGACGATTGAACAGGTGACGTGCCGATGGTGCGGGAGCTCGAAGTCGATCGAGCCTGTGGACGGCTCTGGGCTCGAACCCGCCGAACCCGCCGAACCCGCCGAACCGGCCGAACCCGCCGAACCCGCCGAACCCGCCGAACCTAGCGCGCAGGCCTTGTCTCGTCAGCGACTTTCGGGGAACGGGATCGGGGTAGCTCGCTGAGCCAGCCGGCCCTCATCGTCGCGCCTGACAACCTCGCCACGGCCGGCGTGACACACCCTCCTGCGATCATGTCGTCGTGGTCGCCCGAAGCCGACGAGACGGTTCTCTCTACCAACCCGTCGAGTGGGCTCGGGCTCGGCGAGGAGGACATGACCGATGGATCCCCTGACGATCAGCTGCGACGAATGCCGGCTCGACGGGACGTCCGCGTGTGGAGACTGCGTGGTGTCGTTCTTGCTGGACGAGCCGGTGAGCAGAGAACCGCTGCGACCCGTGAGCCAGGCAGTGATCGTGGATGCAGCCGAGGCACGTGCCATGAAGCTGCTGCACTCGGCTGGGCTCGTCCCGACGCTCAGGTTCGAGCGGCGAGTCGGCTGACGGTCGTTCGGATCGGCGCCGGTGGCACGGCGTGAAGCACCTGCTCGTCACGAACGACTTCCCCCCGAAGATCGGCGGCATTCAGAACTACTTGTACGAGCTCTGGCGGCGTCTGCCGCCAAGCGATGTGACCGTTTTGACGACTCGGTATGAAGGCGCCGACTCGTTCGATCGGCAGCAGCAGTTCCGGATCGTGAGGTCCCGGTCGTCTGTGTTGGTGCCATCGCCAGCGTTGGTCGCTGAGATCAGGTGGCTCGCTGCCGAGGCCGGAGCCCGACTCGTCGTGCTCGACCCGGCATTACCGCTCGGGCTGGTGGGGCCGAGGCTCGCGATGCCGTACGCCGTCGTCCTGCACGGCGCCGAGATCACTGTGCCCGGGCGTCTGCCGTTGGCTCGGGCCTTGCTCGCGTCAGTGCTCCGGCCGGCGAGACTGCTGATCGCCGCGGGCGGCTACCCGGCAGAGGAGGCTCGCCGGGTCACCGGGAGCCGGACACCGCCGGTCGCGATCGTGCCTCCGGGAGTGGATACTCGGCGGTTTCGCGTGCTCAGTGAGCCCGAGCGGCAGACGGCCCGCGTGAGGTTGGGCCTGCCGGCCGACGGCCGGCTCGTCGTGAGCGTCAGCCGCCTCGTGCCGCGCAAGGGAATGGACGTGCTGATCGAAGCTGTCGCCTCGCTCGCCCCTTCGATGCCCGATCTATGTCTCGCCATCGGTGGCCACGGGCGTGACAGGAGCCGCCTCGACGCGCTGGCGCAGAGCGTGGGCAGCCCGGTGCGTCTTCTCGGGCGGGTTGCCGACGACGATCTTCCAGCCTTGGATGGAGCCTGCGATGTCTGGGCGATGTTGTGCCGGGACCGTTGGCTGGGCCTGGAGCAGGAGGGTTTCGGGATGGTGTTCCTCGAAGCGGCGGCGACCGGCGTGCCCCAGGTCGCCGGGCGGAGCGGTGGAGCTGACGAGGCGGTCGTCGACGGCGAGACGGGCCTCGTCGTCGCGGATCCGTCTGATCGCGTGGCGGTGGCGGACGCGCTGCGGCGGCTGCTCGAGGACGAGCCCCTGCGCCGGCGTTACGGCCAGTCGGCGCGTAAGCGTGCTGAGTCGGACTTCGACCACGTCGTCCTCGCCGAGCGACTGAGGCTGGCGCTCGAAGAAGGAGGCGCATGAGGGTCCCGGCCGGGTACTGTCCTGCCTCGGTACGGCGCCATCAGGGGCCGCCGGCGTCGAGCGGCTGAGAAGGGAGGACCTGTGGGGGAGCAGACCACCGAGCGAATGGTCGTCGAGGCCTCGCCTGCGCGGTGCTTCGAGATCGTCGCCGACATCGAGCGGTACCCGGAGTGGGTGCCGGACCTGAAGGAGGTCCATGTCCTCGAGCGCGACGCCGAGAACCGGCCTGTCGTCGTGTCCTTCCGTGCAGCTGCCTTCGGCCGGTCGACCAGCTACACGCTCGTATACGATTATTCGAGGGTGCCCGATCAGTTCGGCTGGGTGCAGCGCACGGGTGACCTCACCGATCGGCTTGACGGTTTCTACCGGTTCACCGACGCACCCGGCGGAGGTACCGAGATCACCTACCAGCTCCTCGTGGACTTGCGGGTTCCCCTTCCGGGCTTCATCAAGCGTCGCGCCGAGGGCAACATCCTCCATGCAGCCATCAGGGATCTGAAGGCGCGCGTGGAGTCCGGAGCCTGACCACGACTGCGCCTGCGTCGGTGCCAAGTTCCGAGCCCTCGGGTGGGCAGGCACGAGCCTCGGAGACGGGACCCGCGTCAGCTTTCGGCGGGCGATCGGCCATCGGCATCGACGTCGGTGGCACGAAGATTCTCGGGGTCGTGATCGACCGCCGAGGCGACGTGGTGGTCGAAGAACGCCGGGACACCGTGGACCACGGCCACGACATCGTGGGGGATCTCGCAGCGATGGCCAGCCAGCTGCTCCCGGCCCTCTCCGAGCACGGCGGTCCGGCCTCGGGTCGTGCCACCGTCGGCGTCGGGGTTCCCGGTCTAGTGGATATCGACGGGGTGCTGCGATTCGCCCCGAACCTGTTCGGGGCGAACGGCACGGCGGTCCGCGCCGGGCTGCAAGCTCGTCTCGGCGAGCACGTGGTCGTCCAGGTCGACAACGACGCCACCTGCGCGGCGGTAGGGGAGTGTGCTGTTGGGGCGGGCGCTGGGCGCACAGACGTCCTGTTCGTCGCGCTCGGGACGGGCATCGGGGGCAGCATCCAGTCGGGCGGTCGCATTCTTCGCGGGGCGGCGAACTTCTCCGGTGAGATCGGACACGTCGTCGTCGATCCGCAAGGTCCCCCGTGTGGCTGTGGGCGCCGCGGCTGTTGGGAACGTTATGCCTCCGGCTCGGGGTTGGCGCGCATCGCTCGCGACGCCGCCAATGCCGGACAAGCCGACCGTGTGACGGCGCTCGCCGGTGGAGACCCGGAGGACGTGCGGGGCGAGCACGTCGTGCTGGCCGCGGCGCAAGGAGATGCCGAGGCCGCCCGGATCCTCGCCGAGTTCGCCTGGTGGCTGGCGCTCGGGTTGGGCAACCTCGCCAACATCCTCGATCCGGAGATCATCGTGATCGGTGGCGGTCTGGTCCGTGCCGGTGAAGCGCTCTTCGAGCCGCTCCAAGAGGCCTTCGCTTCCCAACTCGAGGGAGCGAGTGTCCGGCCGCACGTAGCCATCATCCCTGCGCTGCTCGGCGACCGTGGCGGAGCGATCGGAGCGGCGATGCTCGGGTTGCAAGCGGCGGACGACGTGAGCTGAGGTGAAGGCCGTCAGCTTGCAGATCGGCATCACGCTTCCGACGTTCAGCCCGGACAGCACACGCGCGCTCGGAGCTGCCAGAGCTGCCGAGGCTGCCGGCCTGCACGGTGTCTTCGTCTTCGACCACCTGTGGCCGATAGGCAACCCAGCAGGGCCGGCGCTGTCGCAGGGCCCGATGATCGCGGCGACCCTGGCGTCCACCGAGCGGATTCGAGTGGGCACGCTCGTCGCCCGGTTCGGGCTGCTCCCGGACGACGTAGTTCTCGCTTCCCTCGGCGGGCTCGCAGCGATCGGCGGAGATCGGTTGATCGTTGCCATCGGGACCGGCGATTCAGCCACCGCGGACGAGAACGAGCGGCTCGGCATTCCCCTCCGTTCCGCCTCGTCCCGCCGTGAGAGCGTGCTGAGCGCGGCACACCAGCTCGTCGGCGCGGGCATCGAGTGCTGGGTCGGTGCCGGGGACGCCTTGACCAACGAGGTGGCCCGTCGCGCTGGCGTGACGCTCAACTTCTGGGGAGCTGGTCTCGATCTCGTCAAGCGAGAGTGCTCCGGCGGCACGGGGGTGACGTGGGCAGGACCGCTGCCGAAGGAGCGAGGTGCGGCGGCCGAGATGCTGCGAGGGCTGGCCGATGCCGGCGCCACCTGGGCCGTGTGGGGTTGGCCGTGCTCGCTCGAATCCGTGGTCGAAGCGGCCGGGATGGCTGAGATCAAGCTCGAACCTACGTCCGGGTAACCTTTCTCGATGGAGTTCCGCCGTGTCACCGGGCTGCCGCCCTACGTCTTCGCCGAGATCAACGAGCTGAAGCTGGCGGCGAGGCGAGCCGGTGAGGACGTGATCGACCTTGGTTTCGGCAACCCGGACATCCCTTCGCCGGATCTGGCCGTCGACAAGCTGGTCGAAGCTGCTCGCAACCCGCGCAACCACCGTTACTCCGCCAGCCGCGGCATCCCCAAGCTTCGCGAGGCGATCGCCAACCTCTACCAGCGGCGATTCGGCGTCGAGCTCGACCCGGACCGGGAGGTTGTCACGACGATCGGTGCCAAAGAGGGCCTGTCCCACCTGATGTGGGTGCTCGTCGCGCCGGGCGACACGGCGCTCGTGCCCTCCCCGTCGTACCCGATCCACATCTACGCACCGCTGTTCGCCGGTGCCGACGTGCGCATGGTCCGCCTCGAAGGGTTGGGGCGCGATGAGGCGGGAGCGGGGGAGGGTTTCTTTGCGAACCTCGTCGAAGCCTGGGAGTCGGCGTGGCCGAAGCCCCGAGTGGCGATCCTCTCGTTCCCGCACAACCCCACGACCGCCTGCATCGACCTCGCGACGATGGCGCGTCTGGTCGAGTGGGCCCGCGAGCACAACGTGGTGCTCGTGCACGACTTCGCCTACTCCGACACGGCCTTCGACGGGTACCGGCCGCCGTCGATCCTCCAGGTACCAGGGGCGAAGGACGTCGCGGTCGAGCTCTACACCTTGACGAAATCGTTTTCCATGGCGGGCTGGCGCGTGGCGTTCATGGTCGGGAACGCCGAGATCGTGCAGGCGCTGACGAAGCTGAAAAGCTACCTCGACTACGGAACGTTCCAACCCATCCAGATCGCCGCAATCGTCGCCATGAACGAGGCGCCTGACTACCCGCTGTACGTGAACGAGATTTACCGGGCCCGGAGAGATGCGCTCTGCGATGGCCTCAACCGCATCGGGTGGGAGGTCGAGCGTCCGAAGGGAACGATGTTCGTCTGGGCATCGATCCCCGAGCCGTACCGTGAGATCGGCTCGCTCGAGTTCTCCCGATACCTGGTGCAGGAAGGGAAGGTGGCGACGTCGCCGGGGGTGGGTTTTGGGGTTGGAGGGGACGGGTACATCCGCTTCGCGTTGATCGAGAACGAGCAGCGGATCGCCCAGGGTGTGCGGTCCCTCAGGCGGGCGCTGCCGAAGCTTTAGCCGATCTCGGCTAGGAGACGGTCAGTGAGGCGACGCCACCCTGGGCGGCTGCACCCTCGTGTGTCCAGTGGCCGCCGAGCGCTCCGTCTTCCAACTCGAAGCCCGCGCTCGTCATCGCGCCCACGATCGGGAAACCCGCCTTCGCCATCCCAGCCGCCACCGACAACCCGGCGACCCCCGTGCCCTGAACGACGAAGGCCTTCGCGGCGACCGGACCGATCGCGACCTCGAGCTGGCCGCCCGAGATGTACGCCAACAGCGGTGTCCCGGCTGTGCCCACCGTGGTCACGGCGACCTGGGCGACGTTCGTCGCCTCGGACGTGAACGCTCCGGTCAGCCCCCGGCGAGCGAAGAACGTGCCGTTGCTCGTGTACGTCTCGATCGCATTCGCCTGCGGCATGTCACCACCCGCCAAAGCGATCGAGCCGACGTCGCTCGCCACGGCGTTCCACGGAGTTTTCGTCTCGAGGGCGCTGGACCCGCGCTTGTCATAGAACGTACCGGCCGTCGAGAGGTAGCCGATGAAGGCGCCTCCGGGACCGGAGTTGGGGGCGACAGTGATGCTGGCGGCATTGGCGGCCTCCTCAACAGGGGTCTCGAACAAGCCGCCGGAGGAGATCTCGAAATGCCCTTGGCCGGTCACCCAACCCAGCACGGGGTGACCACTGACGCCTGGGCCAGCCGAGAGCGCGAACGACTTCACGCCTGAGGCGATCGGGGCGAGCGAGCGGCCGGCGAGGCCGGGCAGGTAGTAACCGCCCTCGAGCTCTCCGCCCGTGGTGAGCGCAACCACGATCGGGGCGGCCGCGTATCCGTCACCACCGACCACTTCGGCGTGGGCGATCCCGGTTGCCACCGTCTCATACGAGCCAGTGATCCCGCCCCAGTCCTGGATCAGCAGGTCGCCGCTCGAGGTGAGCTTCCAGCTCACCGGCAGCTCGAGACTCCACGCCGGGTTGTGCAGCCAGCCCAGCACGGCATCACCGGGAATCCCGTCGCTGACCAGCCAGTCGGTCACCGGCAAAGACGCCCAGCCGTTGCTCCCGGCGCCGTCGTTCTCGGTGATGGCAGTGACCGTTCCGTCCCCGTAGCCGTTGACCGACGAGGAGGCCACGACCTCGGTGTGGCCGAAGTCGTCGCTGTTGTCGATCGACAGGACATCACCGGGCTGCGGGGCCTTGCCAGCTGTCCCGTTCTTCACGACGTCGATCGTCGGGTAGCCCGGCGATCCGTTCGGATAGTCGGCGACGACGCCGTTGCCGTTCGCGCCGTAGGGCTTGACACCCCACGCCAGGTACATCCAACGCATCGAAAGCTCGACGCACTCCCATTCGTACTCACCCCAGGCTCCGGGGAAGAACTGCACCAGGTAGTTGTCGCCGCTCTGATCGGATCCGGGGCCGCAAGCCTGGAGCCCGTCGAAGTTGGCGGTGAGCTTGTACGAGATGGAGTTGTTCCCCACGTCGCACGGACCGTTCCACCATGAGGGTCTCGGGAGAGTGTCGTTCGGCTGGAGGCGGACCGCGTGCGAACTGCCGCCCGTGGCCTCGGCGCCGGTTTCGGCCGCCGGCTGAGCAACTGTTGTTACGAGGGCGACGAACGTGACGAACGTGACCACCATCAGGCGGTGCCCGCTGCCGGCTCTCTGTCGCCGGCGATGGGTCCGGCTCGGCAACTCGGTCAGGTCCATGGCTTTGGGCACCGCAGTGACGGAGCGTGGCGCGACCGCCACTGTGCGCGAGACCCGACCGTAGCGCGCCGACCAGGGACGAGTCAATCGATCGGGCCATTCCGGGCTGGCCGCTGTGCCGCGATCGTTGTCGGAATTGCTGCCCCATCGCCGATTAGCCTGGCCGCATGCTCTACGGACTGATCAAGGCGATCCTGTCTCCGATCTTTCGGGCAGCATTTCGTATCCGGGTCGTGGGCCTCGAGAACGTGCCAACGTCGGGCGGCGTGCTCATCGCCTCGAATCACCAGGCATTCTGCGACTCCTTGTTCATCCCGTTCGCTGTACCGCGCCGAGTTACCTACGTGGCGAAGGCGGAGTACTTCGACTCCTGGAAGACGAGTTGGTTCTTTCGTGGCGTTGGCCAGATCCCGATGGAGCGGTCGGGCGGCGCAGCGTCGCAGAAGGCGCTCGGCGAGGCGCTCGAAGTGCTGCGCTCCGGGGGGTGCATCGGCATCTACCCCGAGGGCACGAGGCCTCCGGACGATCGGCTGCACCGTGGCCGTACGGGGGTGGCGCGATTGGCACTGGGCGCTGGCTGCCCTGTCGTGCCGGCGGGCATCAAGGGAACGCGTGAGATCCAGCCGATCGGTGCACGATTCCTACGGCCGTTCAAGCCCGTCGAGATCTCCTTCGGTAAGCCGATCGACCTCATTGCCAGATACGGCCGGCGCCTGGACGATCCGCTTGTGCTGCGCCAGGCGACCGACGAGCTCATGTGGGAGATCCGGCAGCTGTCTGGGCAGCAGTACGTCGACCGCTACGCCTCTCGCTCGGCGCAGGCGGCCGAGGAAGACCGGCTGGCAGCGGCCGCTGTGGCCGGGACAACGGGCAACGGTGCCGCAGGTCCAACAGACGCGAGCGCCGCCGAGAGCGATTCGGTCGACGGTCGCTTGGCAGGGGCCGTCCTCCGCGCCGGCGTGGCGTCAGAAGGCTGACTCGCTCGCCCAGCCCCTTGAGCGCTCAAGCGCCCGGAGCCAACCCGCGTGGTCGGCGTCTGCTTTCGCCTTGGTAGCCACCGGCGCGAACGACGCCTCGGCAGGCGAGAGTGCCCGAAGATCGTCGAGCGTGCCCCAGACGCCCTCGGCCAGCCCCGCGAGCATCGCTGCGCCGAGCGCCGTGACCTCCGTTGTCCGCGGACGCACGACCTCGACGCGGGACTGGTCCGCTTGGAGCTGGAGCAGGAAGTCCATGGCGGCGGCGCCGCCGTCGGCTCGCAGCAGCGAGACCGGGCGACCTCCCGCCGAGCCCATCTGATCGAGCACGTCGCGGGTCTGGTAGGCGATCGCCTCGACTGCTGCCCGTGCAAGGTGTGCCCGCCCGATGCCCCGTGAGAGCCCGACGATCGTCCCGCGGGCGTCCGGATCCCACCACGGGCTGCCGAGCCCGGTGAAGGCCGGCACGAGGTACACGCCCTCGTTCGATGGAATCGAGGCTGCCAGCGGCCCGGTCTCGGCCGCGTGAGCGATGATGCCGAGGCCATCGCGGAGCCACTGGACTGTGGCGCCCGAGGCGAAGATGGCGCCCTCGAGCGCGTAGGTCAGGTCGTCTCCGAGTTGCCATGCGACGGTGGTGAGCAGTCCCTCGCTTGGTGCTCCGACGTCACCTCCGAGGTTCATCAGCACGAAACTTCCCGTCCCGTACGTCACCTTGGTCGCACCGGGACTGAAGCAACACTGCCCGAACAGCGCCGCTTGCTGATCGCCGGCAATGCCGCTGAGCGGCACTCCGGTGAGGATGCCGCCGGCGACAAGGTCGCTCACGGTGCCGAAGCGGCCCGAGGACGGTCTCACCTCTCCGAGCGAGGTGGTCGGGATGCCGAACAGGTCGCAGAGCTCGGCCGACCACCCACCTTCCTGGATGTCGTAGCAGAGCGTCCTGGAGGCATTGGAGGCGTCGGTCGCGTGTACGCCGCCGTCCGGGCCGCCTGTGAGGTTCCAGCAGACCCAGTCGTCCACCGTGCCGAACGCGAGCTCCGCACTGCGCTCGACACCGCCTTCTTGCAGCATCCACTCCCACTTCGTCGCACTGAAGTAGCTGTCGAGGACGAGGCCGGTGCGCTCTCTGATGGTGGGCAGATGACCCGCGGCAGCAAGCTCCTGGCAACGCCGGGCCGTGCGGCGGTCCTGCCAGACGATGGCGCGGTGGAGTGGCCGGGCGGTGCGCCGGTGCCAGGCCACTGCGGTCTCCCGCTGGTTGGTGATCCCGATCGCTGCGACCGAGCAGTCATCGGGTCGTTCTGTCTGGAGGCGGCCGACGAGCTCGGTAAGTGTGGCCTCGACCAGGTCCCAGATCTCGGTGGCGTCGTGCTCCACGAGACCCGGGGCAGGGAAGTGTTGGGTGAGCGCCCGGTAGGCGAGGTCGATGATCTCGCCATCGGGGCCGACGGCGAGGGCTCGCACGCCGGTCGTCCCGGCATCGATGGCAACGACCACTGGCATCGCCCCGAACCGTAGCGGGCAGGGGACGGGGGCGAGGGAGGGTCGGCGGAGCTGCCACGCGGTATCCGCCTCGCGGGCGCTGTACGCGGTTTGTACCAACTGTCGTAACAAAGCGCGTACAGCGCCGCGGCCCTCGGGTTTCGCTGGGGTCCTGGCTTCGTCGAACC